>MTNR01000006.1 GCA_002011495.1 Dehalococcoides sp. JdFR-56
TTCACCGGCTGGGGGCCCTCAATCAGGCTGGCCACATCGCCACCGATGGTGAGCATGGGCAGAACATGGAGCACGCCGAAGGTGCCGGTGCCGGCCAGCACTTCACTGATAAAGGGATCAGAGACATCAGGTGGCGCTAGCGTCAATCTCGGGTCACTTACCCCCAGGCTGATATCGGTGATCATGCCGAAGAAACGTTGTCTTTGCCCCTCAATGGTGACGTAGCGCCCCACCGCCATATCCTCCACCGATACCGAGCCATCCAGCTTGACCTCTACTCCCTTTTCCAGCGAACCAGAGACGACAATTCCCAATCGGTCGGTCATCTAAAGCCTCCCCAGAATCGCTTTGAGCTGACTGAATTGCCCGCTGAGCAAAATGGCCAGCTCCTTGCCCGCCGCCACCAGAAAGGCGTGAGGGTCTTCATGCGCCTGGCTCATCTGGCGCAGCACCGCCGCCACCACCTCCTCCATGGAGACGGGTAGACGCGTATTGACCAAGATATTGAGGAAATCAAAAGACTGGCTGAACTCCCTCACCTCCTCCGGGCGGCACTGGTAGACAAAGCCGTGGATGCGAGCCGGTTTGGGGGGGAGATAGTGATAGAGCTTATCTCCCTCCCGGTGCCCCACCACCAGGGCGCTGAATTCACTTTTGAGCAGCTTTAGAAGCTGCGGGCTAGAGCGGTAAATCTCCTCCTCAGCTACCTCGTCCCGGCCGCGGGCGATGGGCCGGCGCCCCGGCTCCAGGCTGCCGGTGGTGGCGTGATAGACGATGCCGTATAGCTCCACCGGCTCGTCCCGGGTCTTCACCAGGCTGCCCAGTGGCGGTAACTGGTAAAGCTCATAAGCCTGCGCCACGAAGTCCGTGGTGCTGGCCTCAATCACTTCCCCGACTCTGTCTTTCAGCTCAGTCATTGTTTATCAACCTCACCCCCTATGTCCCCCTCTCCTTGACAAGGAGAGGGGGAGGATTTTGGGAGAGGGGATTCGCCCCTCTTGGACACCCTCGATTATTGCTCTAGAGTAGAGGCCCTGCCTCTCTTTGGCTCTCCATCTCAAAGAAAAAGGAAATAGAGGATTGAAAGATTTTCCCCTCTTACTTCTCCTTTTTCTTCTGCTGCTTGGGCTTCTTTACGTTTTTTCTGCCCTTGGTGCCCATGGCTTGGCTCCTTTTTAATAACCTTAAACCCATCTCATCCTTTTGCTAAAGCTCTTGGCGGAGGTGGGGATGGGCAGTTTTTCCTCCAGGCATAAGGACTCCACCAGCTGCCAGAACTCTTCCTTATCGGCGGCGGTGACCACCGCTTGCTCATGGGCTTCAGTCAGTGCCACCGGATAGCCGTGACCCCGCCGGCACTGGTCTAAAACCAAAGCATGGGTTAATTCAAGCAAATCCTTATCCTCCGCCACCCAGCGGGGAACCTCAACCCGGGCAATCTCATCATCCACCCTGAGGTAGAAGAAATAGACCTGGTGCTCCCCGTAGTGTTTAACTATCTTTGATGGGCTGATAAATAGCGCTGAGCGCTCCCCCGGCTCAAGCAAATTCAAGAATAGCTCCCGGTCCTGAACCCCAGCCAGGGCATCACACTCCCGGGCTTTGCCCGGTGGGCAATTTCGGTCACAGTCCGCCGGCTGATATGGGCAGATGGCCACCCGCAGCACATTGACCACGTCCGTGCTACGGGGAAAGCTGATGTAGCTGGCCAGCGCCAGCCTGCGGTCGCTACTGAGCCTTTTTGCTTCTTCCAGATAGCGGATAAAACCTCTATCCAGCAGCGCCTCGGTGACGAATTCAGGGTAAGCCTCCAGCCCCCACAAAATCAGCGAGCCATCAAGCAGGGCTAGGCTGGTGCTGTCGGGCGGCTGGGTGGCCGCCAGCTGGGCTAAATGGCGGCATTCCTCCACGGCACGCTTGATGCCCAAAAGCGCTCCCTCCACCGGCTGCTCACGGCCCTTGGCCCCGGGGTGCGCGATCACTAGGTCTTCATCATCGGAGTAAAGCTGAGGGAAGCTCTCCAGGATGGCGTCTGGCTCGGCGCCGTAACGCAGGATGACAGAGCCAATGTTTATGAGATAACACCTAGTTGAGCGATGCCGGTCAACATCAATATGCGAGCCGTCAGCGGCGAGAACGCTGAATTCAGCCGGGGTGGGAGATGCTTGGTAGCGAGCGGCTAATCTGTCCACCAGACCCGCCACCAGCCAGGTGGTCTTGCTGGCAGCGATTTTCTCTTTTAAAGCCCCAAGGTCAAACGCTTCATCACCGAGCACACCCAAGGCATGCTGAAGGCGCTCCTGCCGCTCTTGGCGGCTATCCTTAAGCCTAGTGACCATGCGGCCAACCTGTGCCGCAACCTTGGCTAAATCCAGTGACACCTCTCCCGTCCCCTTATGGCCCCAGTATAATCCATCAAAATAACTAACTCAAGCAACCCGGGGAGGCGCTGAGGGAAAGAGTGTGATAATATATGGAGAGTGGTTTCCCTACTGCCAATTTTGCTCAGTGTGGTGGTCATCTCCTTCTCCGGGGTGATGATGCCCGGCCCCATGACGGCGGTAACGCTGGCCAAGAGCTACAAGTCCCCCTGGGCAGGCGCTCAGATAGCCCTGGGCCATGCCGTGATTGAAGTCCCCCTGATACTGCTCATTTACCTCGGCTTTGCCCAGTTCTTTCAGCATGACATGGTGCGGCTGGTGCTGAGTGTATTAGGCAGCGGCATGATCATCTGGCTGGGAATAAGCATGTTCCGCGCCCGGGTGGAGGTGGTAAGACAAGGCAAGGACCTGCCCTATAACGCTTTCAGCGCCGGCATTCTCACCAGCGCCTTCAACCCCTTCTTCCTGCTATGGTGGGCGACCATCGGCAGCATGCTCATCATGCGCATCCTTGATTTCGCCCTGGCTGGGCTAGTCGCCTTTATCATCGTTCACTGGCTGTGTGACCTGGTGTGGCTATCGCTGGTCTCAACCGTCATCTACCGAACCCATTCCCTCTGGGGGCGGAGGCTCCAGGAATGGCTGTTTACCGCCTGTAGCCTACTCCTCATTGGGTTTGGGCTCTGGTTTCTGGTCTCAGGCGTCCAGCTGGTGATTTAGAGGAGGAAGCTGATGAAAGTTGGCCTTATCTATGACCCGATATACTTAAAGCATGATACCGGGCACCACCCGGAAAACGCCCAGAGATTAGCCGCGATTGTCTCCCACTTGGAGCAGACGGGACTAAAAGAGCAGTTAACCCCAATTGCGCCCCGTCCAGCCACCAAAGAGGAGCTAACCCTAGTGCACCGGGAGAGATATATTGCCCAAATTGAGGAAACGGCCCGCCGGGGTGGAGGCTGGCTTGATATGGATACGGTGCTGTCAGCCGATTCCTATGAGGCGGCGCTCTACGCCGCCGGCGGCGTGCTCGCCGCCACCGATGCCGTCATCAAGGGCAAAGTGGACAGCGCCTTCGCTCTAGTCAGGCCCCCCGGCCATCACGCCACCCCCAGCCAGGGTATGGGCTTCTGTCTCTTCAATAACATCGCCATCGCCGCCAAGTACGCCCTGACCAAATATAAACTGGAGACCGCGCTCATCATAGACTTTGATGTCCATCACGGCAATGGCACCCAAGACGCCTTTGCCGATAACCCCCAGGTGGTCTATATCTCAACCCACCAGTATCCTCACTATCCAGGAACTGGTGCTGTTACCGAAACCGGCCATGGCCCAGCCCAGGGCACCACGGTCAATATCCCGCTCCCCGCAGGCTGCGGGGACAGCGAATATCAGCAGGCCTTTGAACAAGTAATCGCCCCCATAACCAGGCGCTTCGGACCGCAGCTTATCCTGGTCTCAGCAGGGTATGACGCCCACTGGGCAGACCAGCTCGCCATGATGCAGGTGAGCACCAGCGGCTTTGCCCGGATGGTGGGGGTGATTCAGGAACTGGCCGGGGAATTATGCCAAGGCCGGCTGGTCTTGAGCCTTGAGGGTGGCTACAACCTCACCGCGCTGGCCACCTCGGTGAAAGCCACCTTTGAGGTGCTGCTGGGCAACGCCGATATTGCTGACCCCTTGGGAGAGGCGCAGCGCCGATGGCCTGCCCCCGATATTACGCCACTACTCAAGAAGCTAAAGGAGATACATCAGCTGGATTAGGATTTGCGCCGGCGCTTATGAGGAGGCAGCGGACACTGGTCACACTCCTCGCTGCACGGCTCAACGTGGATGGTAACGCTGGCGTGGCGCAGTTTGCTTTTGATATCCTGCTCCAGATGGTCACATAGCTCGTGTGCTTTCTCCACACTGAGATCCTTGGGCACTACCAGGTGGAGGTCAATGTAGCGCTGTCTCCCCGCCTTGCGGGTGCGCAACCGGTGGAAATCAACCAGCTCCCCAACGTGCTCTATAATCGCCGCCCTGATGATATGCTCCTCCGCCCCGGGCAGCCTGATATCAATCAGCCCGCCAAATGACCTCCGCAAAACATCATAGGCTGATTTCAGAATAACCAAGGCCACCAGCAGGGCGATAATCGGGTCAATGATGCTGAGTCCGGTAAAGCGTATCACCACTAGCCCCACCAGCACCCCCGCTGCGGAGTACACGTCGGCGGCGATGTTACGAGCATTCGCCTCCAGGGCCACCGAATCGGCAGTCCGCGAGACCCGAAACAGATGCCGGGAGAGAAAGATGCTGACGATGATGGAAACCGCCATCACTCCTATCCCGGCTTCAGTGAGCTCCACCACGGTGCCCGTGATTATTCGGCGCACCGCCGAATAGATGATGGCGACAGCGGCGACAAAAATGAGCACCGCCTGGACTACGGCGGCGATATCCTCCACCTTGCCGTGACCAAAAGGGTGCTCGGCATCGGCCGGTTTGGTGGCAATGTTGACGGCGAAGAGGGTGATAACCACACCGAAGAGGTCAAGAAAACTATCTGCTGCCTGGGCAAGAACGCTCACGCTCCCAGTGATGACCCCCACCACCACCTTGAGCCCGATCAGCCCGAGGACGAGGAGAAGGGAAAGCTTGGCGGCCCCACTTCGGGAGGCAAACATCACCCGCTACCTACTTTTTGGCTCTTGCCGCCACCGGCAGCCACTGGATAAACCGGCCCCACTCCCCTTTGTCCCAGACTACCAGCAGCGTGGGGGCAATGCAGACGGAGCTGAAGGTTCCGGCGATAATGCCGATAATCATGACCACGACGAAGTTCTGGATTGATACCCCGACGAAGAGGAGCAGCGCCAAGACCACGACCAGGGTGGTCAGGCTGGTATTTATGGAACGCCCCAGGGTCTCCACCAGACTATTATTGACCACCGTCTCAAAGTCAGCCCGCTCTTCCTGCCCCAGATTCTCACGTATCCGGTCAAAGATGACCACGGTATTGTTCACGCTGTAGCCGATGACCGCCAGGATGCCGGTGATGAACATGAGATTTATCTGCCAGTTGAGTATGCCGCCGAGGATGGAGAAGACCCCCAGCGCCACCATGGCGTCATGCGCCAGGGCGATGATGGCACAGGCTCCGTAGCGGAAGGGTTTGGGCATGCGGCGAAACGCCCAGGTCACATAGAGGAGTATGCCCACCGCAGCCACCACCACGGCGATGGCGGCGGTGCGCACCGTCTCCCCGGCGATCATCGGGGAGACCGAGGAGAACTCAGGCTCGGTGAGCTTGCCGAATCTGGCCTCGAGCGCCTCCTCCAGCTGTGCCTTGTCCTCACTAGTGAGCTCATGGGTGCGGATGAGGAAATCGCCCGCTCCGGTGCGTTGAATGATAACGTCAGGGTAGCCCAGCTCAGCCAGTGCTTGTTTTAGCTCGCTCTGGGCCACCTCCTGCTCAAAGTCCACGGTGAGCAGGGAGCCGCTGCTGAACTCAATCCCTGGCTTGAGGCCAAAGGTAAGTAAGGAGATAATGCCCACCAGGATAACTAGCCCGGAAATGAGAAAGAACCAGAATCTTTTACCGATGATATCAAACATCTCTTCTCCCCACAGAGACGCTGAACAGCGAAGTCTTCCGGGCAAGCTTGGTGCCGACAAACAGGCGCAGCAGGGTGCGGGTGACCACGATGGCGGTGAACATGCTCACCCCCACACCGATAAACAGGGTCAGGGCAAAGCCCTTCACCGGAGCACCGGCAGCCACGCTATTGCCCACCCAGTAGAGAATGCCGCAGACGATGAAGGTGGTGATGTTGCTATCACGAATAGCCGTCCAGGCTCGGCTAAATCCAGCCTCAATGGAAGCGCCCAGCGTCCGACCGGTTCTGATCTCCTCCTTCATCCGCTCAAAGATGAGCACATTGGCATCCACCGCCATGCCGATGGAGAGGATAAAGCCACCCAGCCCGGCCAGGGTCAGGGTCACCGGGATCAATTTGAACAGCGCCAGGACCAGCGCCCCGTAGAAAACCAAAGCTAAACTAGCCAGCAGGCCGGAGAGGCGGTAGTAGGCGATCATAAACAGCATCACCAGGATGATGCCGATCAACCCCGCCTTGATGCTGCGGGCAATGAAATCGGCGCCCAATATCGGGGATACCGTCTGGTCATAGATGGGGGTGAGGGGAAGCGGGATGCGGCCGGCATTGAGCAGGCTGGATAGCTCGGTGGCCTCATTCAGGCTCAAGCCCTCAATCTGCCCGCGGTCGGTAATCTTGGAGCGGACAATGGGGGCTATCGGCTCGCCATCATCTCCCAGAAGCGGCTCCCCGCTCAAGAAAATGCCCAAGGGCTTGCCGATAAGACGCTCGGTGACCTCCCCGGATATCTGGCTCCCCTCCCGGTTCCACTCAAAAACCAAAATCGGCCGGCCAAAATCATCCGTGGTGACGTAGGTATTCTCCTTGAAGTAAGCGCTGGTGAGCTCCTTCTCCTGACCATCGATGACGGCGGTGGCCGGCACCCACTCCTCCTTGCCCTCCTCGTTTATCACCAGCTCACGGAACTCAAGCAGCGCCGTCTGGCCGATCAATTTCTTGGCCTTTTCCGCCTCGCTGATGCCGGGTAGCTCCACCAGAATGCGGTCATCTCCCTGCTTCTGGATAACCGGCTCGGTCACCCCCAGGATATCGATTCGCCGCTCAATGACGGCGATGGCACCATCAATGGCCTCCCCCTCCTTCCCCGGCTCTATAGCCGAAAAGTCCGCCTGGTAGACCATGTGGATGCCGCCCTGCAAATCAAGGCCCAGCCGCATCGCCTCCCGGCCAAAGAGAGGGTAGATGAGCGCGCTCACGGCAGAGCCAAAGAGCGCCAGGATAATGGCCAAGGTCAGTATATTCTTTCTCGTCATCTCGCTAGCTCAAAGTCGTCTAATCCTTAAGAGGAGGATGAAGCCAGCAGCCGCCTGATATAGGCCAAGGCCTCCTCCCGGGTGGCCACCTCCCCGGCGGCCTGCGCCTCACGCACCGCCTCCAGGATTTCCCCAATTCTGGGCCCTGGCTTCAGGCCAAAGAGGTTGATCAAATCATGCCCGCTGACTAATTTCGGCGGCACGGTAAGACTTGCTTCTGCAAAATGCTGCGCCAGCACATAGCTCGTCATTTGAGCGTGCGCCCGCCACTGCGCCAAATCCAGATGCTCCCCCCGGCTGGCCAGATGGTCAGCCAGGCTCAAGAAAAGGACATCAATGCCCGCCTCCCCCACGTCACGAAAGTAACGGTAAATCGCCCGGCGGGAGGGAAGCCCCTCATGGCTCATCTGCGTTGGCCGGAGGTGGTACCTCACCATAACCTCCACCAACTTTATCTCCTTGGTGCTGAACCTGAGCCTTTCCATGACGCCGGCCGCCACCAGCGCCCCATCTTTAGCGTGCCCCAGGAAACGGGTGCGGCCACTTTCCTCAACCGTTTTGGTTTGCGGCTTGGCGATGTCATGAAGCAGCGCCGCCAATTTAAGCAGCGACCTCCTGGTGCTGCCGTGGCTCACTTCCCGGGCAAAGTGCTGCTCCAGTTCCTCTGACCAAGGGACCGGCGCCAGCGCTTCCTCCCCGGCATATTCCCAAGTTCCCTGCCTGAGTAGGAAATCAACGGCATCAACGGTGACTATGGAGTGATGGAAAACGTCCCAACAGTGCTCCTTGGGCTGCTCAACGCCCTTGGCCAGTTCAAGCTCCGGTATCAGGGCGGTGAGCAAACCAAGCGTATCCAGATAAAAAAGAAGCTGGCCGCTCCCAGCTAGCGCCAGCAAGCGCAGGAGCTCCTCCCTCACCCGCTCCCCGGCGACGCTGGCCACAAGCTGAGCGTGGCGCCGGATCAGCGCCTCAGTCCCACCATCAATGCTGAAATCAAGCTCAGCCGCCAGCCGCACCGCTCGCAGCAGGCGGGCGGGGTCGGCGGGGAAGACGTCACTACCAACCACCCGAATGAGACGCCGCTCCAGGTCATCCTGACCAGCGAAAGGGTCAATAAGCCTGGGGGTTTGAGGCTGCCGAACAAACTCTTCCAGGTCAATGGCCATGGCATCGATGGTAAAATCACGCCGCGCCAGGTCCTGCTCGATGCCATCTTCCATGGTGGTGAAGTCAAGCTCCCATCTAGCGCTTTCCTTGCTCACCACCACCCGGCCTATTTTGTTTATCTCATCCAGCAGAACGTACTTGCCGCCAAGGGCCGCTGCCACCCTGGGGGCGACCTCCAGCGCACTGGCGTCCAGAGCGATGTCAATATCCGCCGTATCCCGCCCCAGCAACATATCGCGCACCAAGCCGCCAGTGAGATACGCCTTTATGCCCTGCTGGACGAGGAAGTGGCTGACTCTGGCTAATAGCGACGAGGTATCAGGCTGAATAAAGAGCTTCGGTTCTGGCATCACTTGGAGATACATCCGTTAAACTATACTACGAGTCACCCATTTTATCAAGTGCACGCTTATCCGGCGCGCAACCTCAACCCCTAAACCAGAACATATTGAGGCCGAGCTCTATATCTTGACGCTGGCGCTTCAGCTCGGTTAAGATTAGCAAGCTGGATGAAGAGGCCACGCCTGATATCCCTCTAACGCCTCAAACTCGGCAGAAAGATTTGGCGATGACTGAGCGCCCGCGCTTTTTTTATGGATGGGTTATTGTCGGCATCACCATCATCAGCATGACGCTGATCTACGGTATCAGGCACTCCTTCTCGGTATTCTTCCCCGCGATTCTGGACGAGTTTGGCTGGAGCCGGGGCAGCACCGCCTTCATGCTGTCATTGAGCCTGCTCATCTACGGCTTTGTGGCGCCGGTTGCGGGCAGCCTGGGGGACCGCTGGAAGCCGCACCGGCTGATGCCGCTGGGCCTCCTTGTCCTCAGCCTGGCCACCGCCGGCAGCGCCTTTGCCCGTGAGCTTTGGCACTTTTACCTCCTCATTGGCATCCTGGTGCCCGTGGGGACCGCCTTCTGCGGCTGGCCTCTCCTCGCCCCGGCGCTGGCCAACTGGTTCATCAAGAGGCGCGGGCTGGCCACAGGGCTGGGCCAGATTGGAGCTGGGCTCAGCTTCACCTATGGCATGTTCGCGGAACTGGCCATATCCCAGCTGGGATGGCGCCAGGCCTATTTTGTCCTGGCCGGCATGCTGGCCCTCATCCCCCTTCCCCTCTACCTCCTTCTCTTCCACTACCGCCCGGAGGACCGGGGGCTGCGGGCTTACGGGGCTGAGGAACCGCTCGCCGCGGCCACCACCCGGGGTGTCACCTCTCAAGACTGGACAATGGGGCAGGCGCTGAGGACCCGGCAGCTGTGGCTGCTCATGCTATCCTACTTCCTCTTCTGGGGCATCGGCACCTATCTGGTCCTGGCCCACCAGGTCAAATTCGCTGAAGACGTGGGCTACAGCGGCACCTTCGCCGCCTCCATCTTCGCCCTCTTCGGCATCCTTCAGGTTGGGGGGCAGCTCTCCGCAGGCATATCCGACCGCATCGGGCGGGAGATGACGGTCACCCTGACCACCATCCTGACCATGGGGGCGCTGGCAGCGCTAGTCTCGGTCAAGGATACCTCCCAGCCCTGGCTCCTCTATCTTTACGCGGTCTCCTTTGGCTACGGGGTCGGCTTCTTCACCCCCACCATAACGGCTGGCGCCGCGGATATCTTCCACGGGAGGCACTTTGGGGCCATAGCTGGGCTACTACTTACCGGCATGGGAGTGGGCGGTGTCATCGGCCCCTGGCTGGGGGGCTATATCCATGATACCACCGGCAGCTACTTTGCCGCCTTCATCCTCTCTATGGTATGCTTTGGTCTGTCCTGCACCGCCTTCTGGCTCGCCGGCCCCAGAAAGGCGGCCAAGCTGCGCGCTGGAGGAAGCTAGTGGAAGACAAAGACCTGGAAGCACTTATCAGCAAGGTGGCTGGCTTGGTCTTGAGCGCCAGCAGAACGGTCATCTTCACCGGGGCTGGCGTCAGCACCGAGTCAGGCATCCCCGATTTCCGCAGCCCGGGAGGGCTCTGGGACCGGTTTGACCCTGATGACTTCACCTATCAGAAGTTCATCAGCGACGTCAGCGCCAGGCGGAGGCAGTGGCAGCTACTTTGGAGGGAGCGCCTGACCGAGGAAGTAAAACCAAACCCCGCCCACTACGCCATCGCCGAGCTTGATAAGCTGGGCAGGCTGGACTGCGTCATCACTCAGAACGTGGACAATCTCCACCAGAAGGCAGGACTTCCCCAGGAAAAGGTGTTTGAACTGCACGGCAATATGCAGTGGGTGGTCTGCCTTGGCTGTGGGCAGCGTTACCCTATGGAGCAGATCAGAGCTAGGCTAGATAAGGGTGAAGAAATCCCTGACTGCCAGGCCTGCCATGGCATCCTGAAACCAGACATCGTGCTCTTTGGCGAGGCGCTGCCCGAGTCAGTGTTTGAGGAGGCAGCTGCCCGTGCCCGTAACTGCGACCTATTTATCGTCATCGGCTCGACCTTGGTCGTCTACCCAGCGGCGCTGCTGCCGAGCTACGCCGCCGACGCTGGCGCTAGACTGGTCATCATCAACTTGAGCCCCACCCCGATGGACGAGGTGGCAACCGTTCTCATCAGGGCGAAAGCCGGAGAGGTGATGCCAAAAGTGGTGCAGAGGGTGGTCGAGAGAGCCGGCGGTTGATTTGCCCGCCGGCATGGACTATAATTTGTTTTGCTTCAAAAAAGGGAAATCGCCGCCACGCAAAGGAGAATGGAGCTAGCCAGCAGAGTACTGCAAGGTGATACCATCGCCGCCGCCAAGCTCATCAGCGGGATAGAGGATGAGGTGCCCAGCGCGCGGGAAGAGATGAGCTATCTCTACCCCCACACCGGAAAGGCGTATGTCATCGGCATCACCGGCTCCCCAGGCGCAGGTAAAAGCACCCTGACCAATAATCTGATAGGGTTTTTCCGCGCTCAAGGCATGAGCGTGGGCGTCATTGCCATTGACCCGACCAGCGCCTTCACCGGCGGGGCAATCTTGGGGGATAGGGTCAGGATGCAGCACCACAGCGCCGATAAGGACGTCTTCATCCGCAGCCTGGCCACCAGGGGATGGGTCGGCGGCCTGGCCAAGGCCACCACCGGCGCCATCCACGTCATGGACGCCCTGGGCAAGGATGTCATCCTGGTGGAGACGGTAGGCTCTGGGCAGATAGAGATAGACATCACTAGAGCCGCTGACACCACCCTGCTGGTTCTGACCCCGGCGGCTGGTGACGCCATCCAAATGATGAAGGCCGGCATTTTAGAAGCGGCGGATATCTTCGTCATCAACAAAGCCGATAAAGGCGGGGCTGACCTTCTCAAAACAGACTTAGAAGCCATGCTGGCGATGAGAGCTCAGCCCGCCAACGGGTGGCGGCCGGGCATCGTGCTCACCGAGGCCATCTATGACAAGGGCACCGAGGAACTGGGAGAGGAAATCTTGAGGCACCGGGAATTCCTCATCTCCAGTGGCGAGCTAGGGAGGCGGCAGCGAGAAAGGGTGAAACTGGAGCTCATGGAGACGGTGGAAGGTTTCCTCAAGGATTTCGTCCATGAGGTTGATAAAGGTGATTATCTCTCCCGGCTCATTGATGACTTAACCCAGGGCAAGACCAACCCCCACGCCGCCGCCCTGGAGATTATTCGCCGTCTGGCCAAAGAGCTCTCTCGGCTGGAGGATAGCGGTAAGGCCGGACGGCCCAAGGCATGAAAGGATGCCGCAGGAGGTAGTTATGGACTTTTCCCTGACTGAAGAGCAAAAGATGCTGAAAGCCATGGTGCAGGACTTTGCCGCCAAGGAGCTGGAGCCGATCGCCGCCCAGATAGATGAGGAGGCCAGATTTCCCGCGGAAAGCGTGAAGAAGATGGCGGAGCTGGGGCTAACTGGCATTGGCCTCCCGGAAGAATACGGAGGCAGCGGGGGCGGCGCCACCGAATTCTGCATTGTGATTGAGGAGATAAGCCGCGTCTGCGCCGCCACCGGCACCATTCTGCTAGCCAGTTCTGGCCTAGCTATCGAGCCCGTCTATCTGCACGGCAATGAAGAGCAGCGCAAGCGCTTCGTCACCCCGGTCGCCAGTGGAGAGAAGCTGGCCGCCTTTGCCCTCACCGAGGCGGGCGCGGGCAGTGACCCGGCTTCCATGGAGACCACCGCCACCCGCCACAATAATGGCTACCTGCTCAACGGAACCAAGGTCTTCATCACCAACGGGGCTGAAGCCGGCGTCTTCCTGGTCTTCGCCACCATTGATAAATCTCTGCGGCACAATGGTATCACCGCCTTCATCGTGGAGAGGGATACCCCCGGCTTTTCCGTGGGCAAGCACGAGCGTAAATTGGGCATACGAGCCTCCTCCACCGTGGAGCTCACCTTTGAGGACTGCTTTGTCCCCGAGGAAAACCGCCTGGGCGGCGAGGGCGAGGGGTTCAAAATCGCCATCGGCGCCATTGACGCCAGCCGAGTAGTAGTGGCAGCACAGGCCCTGGGCATCGCCCAGGGTGCCTTTGACAAAGCCCTGGCCTACGCCAAGGAGCGCCAGCAGTTTGGCCAGCCCATCGCCAATTTCCAGGCGATTCAGTGGATGCTGGCCGATATGGCCACCCAGATTGATGCCGCTCGGCTATTAACCTACCGCGCCGCCTATCTCCAGGATAAGGGGCTACCCTTCATCAAAGAGGCATCCATGGCCAAGGTCTTCGCCGCGGAGACATCATCGTTTGTCACCAATAAAGCCATCCAGATATACGGGGGATATGGCTATATCAAGGAACACCCCCTGGAACGCTATCTTCGCGATGCCAAGATCACCGAAATCTACGAGGGCACTTCAGAGATGCAACGGATGACCATCGCCCGGCAATTGATTCGGGAAGGCTAAAACCGAGGAGGCTACCAAAACGGTAGCCTCTTTTTATATTCAGGGATAATCTGGGGGCAAAAATGAAGAGCGAAAAAACGACCAAGGAGATTCTGGAGGAGAGGGCCAAGGCTGAAGGGCGTACTCCGCTCTATAATCCAGAAGCCCTAGAGAAAATCAAAGCCGAGTTTGAGCGCTGGAAGAACACCACGGTTCCCGAGCGCGACCGAGAGAACTGGGAAATTACCCCGCACACCATCCTGGGTTCGGAGATTCCCCGGGAGCTACTCTATACCCCATTGAATACCGCTGACCTTGACTATGAAAAAGACCTAGGCTTCTCCGGAGAGGAGCCCTACACTCGGGGCATCCACCCCAACATGTATCGGGGCCGCATCTTCACCAAGCGCCAGCTCTTCGGCGCTGGCTCGCCGGAGGAGTGCAACCGAAGAATGAAGATGCTCCTGGAGCACGGGGCTACCGGAACCAACTGGGCGTTAGACCTGGCCACGGTGCAGATGTTTGATTCTGATGAGCCTGAGGCCAAAGGGCAGGTGGCCACCGTGGGCGTCCCCATTGACTGCGTGGAGGATATGGAGGTAATCTGCCGGGATATCCCCATTGATAAAATCAGCGCCTCCATCGTTACCCACTACCCCAGAAACACGGCCATTATCTTCCCCATGTATCTGGTGATGGCGGAGCGGAGAGGTATCCCCTGGGATAAGCTCCCGGGCAGCGTGCAGAACGACTTCATCATGGAGAGCGTGGTACGCAGCGCCCCGGAATACATCCCACCCCGGGATGACTTCAGAATCCAGTGTGACAACATCGAGTTCATCCGCAAGCACGTGCCCCAGTGGAACTATGTTACCCTAAACGGCTACAACTTGAGGGAGTGGGGGACCTCCGGCATCACCGAGATGGCGGTGGCCGTGGCCAATGGCATCGAAATCATGAAGGAGATGAGTAGAAGAGGCCACGATATTGACTGGATAGCAGAGAGGCTGGCTTTCTTCTGGGCGCCAGCCAATGACTTCTTTGAGGAGGTGGCCCGGATACGGGCGGTGAGGCGGCTCTGGTACAAGATAATGAAGCACCGCTTTGAGGCCAAGCGGCCAAGGTCAATGTGGATGCGCTGTCACGTGCAGACCTCAGGGGTTTCCCTCACCCGGGAAGAGCCGATGAATAACGTGATAAGGGCAGCTTACCACGCTCTGGCGGCGGTGCTGGGTGGGGCGCAATCGTTGCACGTTGATTCCTATGACGAGGCCTATTCCGTCCCCTCCGAGGAAGCTTCCCTTTTATCCCTACGCACCCAGCAGATTATCGAGGCGGAGACGCAGATAACTCAGGTGGTTGACCCGCTGGGCGGCTCCTTCTACGTGGAGGCGCTGACCAACGAGATAGAAAAAAGGATCCTGGATGAGGTGGATGAGATCGAGCGGATGGGCGGCATCATTGAGGCTGTGGCCAGTGGCTGGCTGCACCACAAGGTAGCCCGGCACATTGAGCGGGAGCAGAGGATGATTGACAGCGGTGAAATCAAAGTGGTGGGCCGCAACTACTACCCCGACCCCAACCTCAAGCTGCCCGATATCTGGGTGCACGAATACGATGAAACCATCGCCCGCCAGATGCGGGATAAGCTCGCTAGACTGCGCCAACGCCGAGACAACGAGAAGGTAACCAGCGCTCTTCAAGCCTTAAAGGAGGCCTGCAAGCGGGGGGACAACGTCATGGAGTATACTCTCGAGTGCGCTCGCGCCGATGCCACCGTGGGGGAGATGCGCCGCGTCTTCACCGAAGCCTTCGGCTCCTGGAAGCCTCCCATCTTCACCTAAAACGGAGGTTAGAAGATACTATGGCACAGCCAAGAAATAAAATTAAGGTACTGCTAGCCCAGTTCCCTCTGGAGACCCACAGCCGGGGCATCATCACCGTGGCCGGCATGCTCAAAGACGCCGGCATGGAGGTGGTTTTAATCGGTAATGAGCTGCCGGAACGAATCATTGACGCCGCCATCCAGGAGGATGTTGACGTGGTGGGCATCAGTACCTACTGCGGCGGTGAACTGGCGCTAGCCGATGACCTGATGAAGGCCGCTGAGGAAAAGGGGATAAAGGAGAGTACCGTATTCCTGCTGGGAGGGATATTCCCGCCCAAAAACATACCCAAGCTAAAGGAGATGGGCTTTGATGGCACCTTCCTCTCCACGACCAAGGAAGAGATCGTTAGCTGCATTGAAAAGGCCATCGCCAGCAAAAGAAGGAGGTAGCCATGGGGAGACTGGATGGTAAAGTCGCCGTGATTACCGGTGCCGCCAGAGGCATCGGCAAGGCGGATGCCTTACTTTTTGCCCAAGAAGGGGCGGCCGTGGTCATCAGCGATATTGACCCAGAGCCGCTTGAGGAGACCGCCAGGGAGATAGCGGCCGCCGGAGGTAAAGTGGCCTGGTGTGTGGCTGATGTCACCAAGCCAGAGGATACTGATAAGCTGATGGACACCGCCGTGGAGAAATTCGGCGATTTGAATATCCTGGTGAACAATGCCGGGATAACCCGGGATGCGCTCATCCACCGCATGACCGATGCCCAGTGGGATATCTGCATAGATACCATCTTAAAGGGAACCTTTAACTGCATCCGCTCCGCAGCCAAGTATTTCCGCAAGGAAGGTCACGGGGGCAAGATCATCAACGTCGCCTCGGTGGTGGGGCTGATGGGGAATATCGGCCAGATAAACTATTCAGCGGCCAAGGCAGGCATCATTGGGCTGACCAAAACCGTGGCCAAGGAGTGGGCTAGCTTCGGCGTCACTTGCAACGCCATCGCCTATGGCTTCGTCCACACCAGGCTCACCGGCGAGAAGGAAAGCGGGGAGATAGTGGCCGGAGAGAAAGTGGGCATACCCAAGAAGGTGAGAGAAAGCATGCTCGAGATGGTCGGTGGCAAAGCCATGACCCCGGAAGAGGCAGCTAGACCAGTTCTGTTCCTGGCCTCATCCGATGCCGACTACATCACCGGTCACGTTCTCAATGTAAGCGCCGGGATGTATATGTAGCTTTTGACCCTAGGCAGCCATCTCCTCAGCCATGATGGCGGCACCCAAAGCGGTCACCAGCTGGGGCTGTGGAGGCACCAACAGCTTGAGGCTCAGCTTCTCTTCTATGCTTCTTACCAGCCCGATATCAAGAGCGCCGCCGCCGCTGATGGTGCAGTCCTTCTCCAGACCAACCCTCTCAACAAGGGTGGATATTTTGTCGGCCAGTGCCTGGTGCACCCCGGCCAGGATATCCTCCTTGGCATTGCCCTCAGCCACCCTGGAGATGGCCTCTGATTCCCCGAAGACGGCACAGCCGGTGGTGAAGGCAACCGGCCTTTTTGATTTCAGGGAAAGCGGCCCGATATCCTCAAGCTCTACTTGGAGCACATTGGCGATGACTTCCAGAAAGCGCCCGCTGCCGGCGGCACACTTCTCACTGACCACGAAGTTAACCACCTGCCCGCGCTCACCCAGCCTGATTACCTGGCTGGACTGCGCCTGCACGTCGATCACCGTTCTCGCCGAGGGAAAAATTTTACTTATGCCCCGGGCGCAGCAGCGGATATCGGTAACTTGCCCATCCGAGTAGGGCACACTGGCCGAGCCCTGGCCGGTGGCCACGGTATAGGCGATGTCTTGGGAAGATAGTTTGGCTTTGGCCAGAAGCTCAGCGCGCAATTTTTCTGCGGCCGCCCGGTAATTCGCCCCGGAGGGGAGCAGGTGGTAAGCCAGCACCTCTCCATCCCTAGTGACAACTCCCTTGCTCGTTCCCGAGCCAATATCAATGCCCATAAAATAAGCCATAACACGCCCTACTTATAGAAGGTGGCCTCCGCCAGACGGCGCTCCTTCTTGGGGAGGGGCTCACCCTTCTCCAGAGATTTAAAGGCGATTTCCTTACCTAAAAGAGCCGCCCCCAGCGCCCCGCTGATGAGCGGGTCATCGGGAACAAGCACCTGATGTCCCAAATTTTCCTGCACCGCCCTGACCACTCCTTTATTTTTAGCCACACCCCCGGTAAAGACGACATCGCCCTCAATCCCCAGCCGCCGCAGCATGCCCACGGCCCGGCTGGCGATGGCCTCATGGAGCCCAGCCACGATATCCTCTACGGGAACCCCCTCGGAAAGGCGGGAGATAACCTCCTGCTGGGCAAAAATGGTGCAGGTGTTGCTGATATTGACCCGATTTTGCGATTTCAAGGAGATATCGCCCAGCTCTTCTAGCTTGAGGCCAAGCGTTTTGGCGATGACTTCCAAAAACCTCCCCGTCCCGGCGGCACACTTGTCATTCATGACGAAGTTGGTGAGCTTGCCATCTTTTATCTTGAGCCCCTTGGCATCCTGTCCCCCGATATCAAGGGCAGTTCTGGCGGAGGGAAAGAGGCTGGTCACCCCCCGGGCATGGCAAGTTAGCTCGGTTATCTGCCTATCGGCAAAAGGAACATTGATGCGCCCGTAGCCAGTGGCGATGACGTAGGTTATCTCCTCAAAGGGTAGTTCTGCCTGCTTCAGCGCCTGCTCCATCACCCTGTTGGCCAGGCGGCGGTGCTCGGCGCCGGTGTGAGTCTCCACCCGAGCCCGAATCACCCCATCCCCGTCAATAATCACCACCTTGGTCATGGTGGAGCCAAGGTCAACGCCGGCAAAATAGAGTGAGCCTGCTGATTTCAAATTAGAATACCCCCTTTACCCCCGCAGCGAGCCTAACCTATCACCTCAAGGAAGGCCTGGACCCTCGTCCTTAGCTGGGCCAGAGCTGCCTGGCTGTAGTCATGCTCAAGATAAATGCTGGGTAAATCAATGTGGTCAAGGTAGTCTTTGAGGCCGGGCACCTCATAACCGTGAATATCGCAGTACCGCAGCACCTCAAGGATAACCCCGTTAACCTTCCATTCTTGAGCGTAATCTTTGAGGTAACTGAACCTGTTTTCCAGGTCAGCTAGATAATCCTTGCGCTTGGTCTTGGTGAGAACCGTCTCCCGGAAAGTGCGGGGGCTTTTAAGCGCCACCAGATAGCGGTTGGCTAGCCCGTCCAGCGGGTCGCCGGTTTGCTCCACCAGTGGGAAATAGGCCCGGCTGCCCAGTGAGGTATCATCCATGACCACGTTGGCCCCGAGGCTCTCAATCAGGTCAATAATCGCGGTGTTATCAATGATGCTGCCCCAGAGAAGAAGCCTGGCCGGCTGTATTCTCGGGCCGTCCCGGCGCTCATGCGCCTGGCGGATAACCTGCCTGAGGAGCTCGTTTCCTTCTGTTACCGGCAGGCTGGCCAGCGCCACCAGCACCTGAAGCGTCTCCGTTCCAGAGATAAGGGGAGGGTCAGGCTTCCTCAAATCATACAGTTCCCGCACTAGAAGGCGCTGCTCATTGTGGACCTCGATAGCCTGGCGCAGTTTCTCCAGGGTAAGTTCTTTCCCGGCGAACGCTTCCAGGGTTTTCTTAAAATCTTTCAGCAATTCTTTATGCTGCTCAAGGGCGGCGGTATGGGTGGTGTGGGGGGTATCAATGAAGTGGGCATAAGCAGGGTTAAGGTAAGTTCGCCAGATGTGGGCAGTTTTCTCGGCCACTTCACAGCCATGGGCCATGACCACCCCGTCCAGGAAATCGTACCTGCCCTTCAAACCCAGGTCCATCACGCTGCGGATAAAGGGGCAGACCACGGTGGGTAGGCAAGCATCCGCCTTGGTTATCGGCTCATTCATATCGCCCAAGATCCGGTAAGGAACTAAATCAAGCGCGGTGAGCATCTCCAGAACGGGGTAGATATCAAAGTAGCCGATGACCTGCTTCCCCTCAGCTTTGAGCTCTCTAGCTCGGCGGGTCCGGTCCTGATAAATGGCCCTAGCTCTATCCAGCCCAGTTTCCATCTCGCTCATCACCATGCCATCCCCGCCTCTTTTCTCACCTGGCGGTAGTGGCTCATCGTCTCCTCAAAGGTCTCCGCCTTCCTCAAGGCCTCGGCGGGGTCAAAGAGGTTGAGGTCAACGATGTCCCCCTCAATGACCAAGGAGGGCACCTTCAACTTGGACATGAGCTGGTCCTGAACCACCATCAGGTGGTTCGTCGCCGTGCGACAGGTAAGCAAGGGATGCAGCACTATGCCATCACACTGATATTCCTGGACCAGTTCCAGGTAAGGATGGGCGAAATATCCCCACCAGTCTCCGGTATTGTAGGCATCCTCAAAGTAGCCGGAGAAATACTGGTAGGTCAAATTGGCCACGCGCTCCAGGGGGTCACTCACCTGACTTAAGTCTATCGGCTTGGGCGGGTGATACGCCCAGCTCTCAATGACAAAGTTCCAGCCCCGCTCCGCCAGCTGGTCAAAGAATTTCAGGCTGTGCCACGGGGGGAGCTCAGCAAAGGCGAGCCTATATTTCTCCTCCCCAATGGCGCCACGGTGGTTTGCCACCATGGACTTTACTTCCTCATACATCTGGCGGTAGAGGCCAGTGGTAACTTTGGGGTCAGCCGCCATATAGAGCGAGGCGGGCATGCTGCTCCAGAAGTCCCGGGAGTGCATCGGGCAGGGGCGGGCTTTGCGTAGCTCGTTTACCTCATACCACACCCGGTTCATCTCAATGGTATCATCAATTATCTCGGCGAGTTTGTCCCAGTCCATCTTCCTATCCAGCAGCCACTCCAGAAAGGCGATAAACTCCCTAAGCTCAGCCACCAGAAATTTGATGTTATGCTCCCTCACCCCCTCCAGCCGGCTCTCCTTCACCCCGGGGTGGGGCATCTCCAGCACCCACACCGGAGCGTCCAGGTAGCGCCCGAGCGCCTGAAACCATTTATAGCGGGTATCGCAAAAGTAGCCGGAGCTGAGCAGCAAAGTGGGCTTGGGCATCCCACCCATGGGGGCTTCGGGCGGTATCGCGCCCAGTTCCTTCATCCGAGCGGCGTAGCCGAGGCAGTTGCGGGCATAGCCACACATATGGCTGGGGAAACCATCGCTGTCAGCTTGCGCCAGATACGCCGGGGCAGCGCCGAAAGCGGCGCAGACGGCACCATAGTCCTCCGGGTAGACCGCCGCCACCTCCATCGCCCTGAGGATGGCATCCCCTCCCCACCAGTTGACCATGCACCAGGCCACCGGCTTCCCCTCCTGGCCTGCCTCCACCGCCCGCTCATACATCCCGTCAACCAGGGCCCGGAGGGGATACATGGTCTTCAGCCGGTTGATGGGCCTTTTCTTTTCCCCTTCAGCCATAAATGATGGCTCCTTAAGCGCTAACCTGCCCTAGGCTACCAGGCTGAAGAGAGGTCTGGCGCCATCGCCCGCGGAATACTTATCGCCAGGGAAGACCGCGTTTCCCGTCATCTTCACCTTTTTGCCAATCAGCTCCATGCTGGCCGCAGCCGGGTCAATGCCGGTTAAATTGCCCATCACCCAGGGACCTTCATCAAGCTCCACCAGCAGGATAACATAGGGGACTTCGCTCTCCCTCCCCTCCGGGGCAACATTGCAGGTGGTGAAAGTCTGAATCTTGCCCGTGCCTTTGAGCTCAATGACCTCCATATTGGGGCTAGAGCACTTCCGGCAGACCATCTTGGGCGGCACGGTAACCGTGCCACAGTCATTACATTTCAGGCCCAATAGTTTATTCTGCTTGAGCGCCTCATTATAATCCTTGAAAGTCAGCTTATACTCCATTTTCAGCCTCCGCAGAAACTAAATCAGCCCTCTACTTACCAGCCCCGCTCTAGGATCATGTTAACCAGGGTGCTGCCATCTCCGCCCAGGGTGTCCGTCATCCCGATTTTGGCCCCCTCCACCTGCCGCTCCGGCTCCACCTCGCCTCTTAACTGTTTGGTGATCTCATAGACCTGACCGGCACCAGTGGCCCCGATAGGATGGCCTTTGGACTTCAGCCCGCCCGAGGGATTTATGGCCACCTTACCGCCAATATCCGCCTCGCCCTTCATCCAGGCCTCGCCCGCCTTGCCAAACTCAAAGAAGCCCAGGCTCTCCGCCGCGATGAGGCTGGCGATGCTGAAGCAATCATGCAGCTCACAGACATCAATATCCTGGGGCGTCACCCCAGCCATATCATAGGCCTGCTTGGAGGATATCTCTCTGGCCCTGAGCCGGGGCAGATATTCCTGCTGGCTGACCAAAGGGCCACCGGAAGCTTGCCCCACGCCGATGATATAGACCGGCTTACTAGTCAATTTCTTGGCCACCTCCTCCGAGGCCAGAACCAGGGCCGCCGCCCCATCAGAGAACGGGCAGCAATCATGCAGCTGCAGCGGCGTGCTCACCATGAACGAATTCAGCACCGCCTCAACGGTTACCTCCTTGCGCAGGTGCGCCTTGGGGTTGAACATGCCGTACTTGTAAGACTGCACTGATACCACCGCCATCTGCTCTTTGAGCTTCTCCAAGGGGATGCCATACTTGGCCGAGTAAAGATGAGCCAGCATGGCAAAGACCGCGGGGAAGGTGATACCAGAGGGGAATTCATACCGGCTATCACTGAACATGGAAAAGGTGCGCGTGGCCAGCGCCGTGCCCATGGTGGCCGCCCTCTCCACACCCCCAGCCAGCACGATGTCATAAAAGCCGGAGGCCACCCACATGAAGGCATCCCTTACCGCCATGCTGGCGGAGGCACAGGCTCCCTCGTATCTGTTGGCTGGGATACCAGCGCAGCCGATGCTCTCCGCAGCAAACGCCTGCACCGAACCCTGCCCCTCTGAGAAATCCCCCAGCACGTTGCCTAAGAACAAAGCCTGAATGTCCTTTGGTTTCAGGTTTGATTCGGCGATAGCCTCCGCAGCCGCCTCGCCAAAAAGTTCAACGCTCGTCTTCTCCTGGGCCCCGCTGAACTTGGTCTCCCCCACGCCAACAACAGCTACTTTTCTCATCTTGGTCCTCCTGCTTTGATGCTAGAGCTCAGTATTAAAGGTACTACATTCCGCTTACACCGTCAATTTCAAAACTTCAAAAAACCGTCCTCCCTCAAGATACCGCTTGGATAACCAGCTCGGCGATGTCCATAACTTTGAGCCTTTCTTCCGCCTCCTTTGATTTTATCCCATCCTCAAACATCTGGAGACAATAAGGACAGGCGGTGGCGATCACCTCAGCGCGGGTTGCCAGCGCCTGCTCGGTTCGCATTTCATTGATGCGCTGGCCCACCTTCTGCTCCTCCAGCCAGAGGTGCCCACCACCAGCCCCACAGCAAAAGCCCCGCTCCCGGTTCTGCGCCATCTCCACTAGCCTAATCCCAGGGATATGGTTTAGAATCTGCCGTGGGAGCTCATAGATATCATTGTACCTCCCCAGATAGCAGGAGTCATGGTAGGTTATCACCCCGCCACTCCCTTTGAGAATCCCTAGCCTCCCTTCCTTGAGCAAGCTAGCGATAAATTCGGTGTGATGGATAACCTGAAAACCGGCGCCGAACTGGGGGTATTCGTGCTTCAGGGTGTTATAGCAGTGAGGGCATCCGGTGACTATCTTTCTTATGCCATAGTTCTTTAGTAGCTCAATATTGCCCTGCACCTGAAGCTGAAAGAGGTACTCATTGCCCAGACGGCGGGCTGGGTCGCCACAGCAGACCTCCTCAACCCCCAGAATGCCAAAGTTAACGCCAGCCAGTTTCAGTATTCGGGCAATCGCCTGGGCCACCCTGGTGCTTCTCTCCTCCAAAGCCTGAGTGCAGCCGACCCAGAACAAAATATCTATATCGCTGTCATCAGCCAAGGTTTTGATATCAAGCCCCTGCGCCCAGTCAGTGCGGCTGAGGGTGGTTCCCCGCCAGGGGTGGCCTCTTGCCTCAAGGCTCTTTAAGGCCCCTTCCCCCGTCTCCGGAATGGACGCCCGCTCCAGCACCAGATTTCGTCTCATCTCCAAGAGCTTGACCATCGGCTCAATATACACCGGGCAGACCTCCTGGCAGGCGTAACAGGTGGTGCAGTTCCAAATCTCATCCTCCTGGACCACCTCACCGATGAGCTCCCGGCCACCATCTCCAGAATCGGCCGTCCGCGCAAGTAGGCTTGCTTTTAAGTCCTGCACCGTCTTCTTGGGGCTTAAAGGTTTCCCGCTGAGATAGGCCGGACAGCTATCCTGGCACCGCCCGCACCGGGTGCAGGCGTCCAGGTCCAATAGGTGCTTCCAGCTGAAATCCTCAATTTTGGCGGCACCAAAGGTCTCGGTTTGCTCCAAGTCAATCGGCCTAAGAGCCCCCCTTGACTCCAGATTGCGGAAGAAGATATTGAGCGTGGCCACCACGATATGCCAGAGCCGGTTCCAGTACAAGGCCACATAAACCAGGGCACCCATAGACAGAAGCATATGCAGCCACCAGGTAACCCGGTGCCAGATAAGCAGACCAGCTTGGCTCAAGCCGCTGAAGCCGAGCGCCAAAAGATAGCCCACCGGTGACCAGAGCGCCCAGCCCGGGTTGGTCTTGAGCTCCGTGGCAGCGATACGCAGCCCCTCAACCAGAAAGCCACTCACCACCAGGGCGAGGAGAAGGAGCAGGGTGATTAGGTCATCGCCCTTATTATCCAGTCTGGCCGGTCTCTGTATATAGCGCCGGTGCACGGCCAGCACCACCCCGACGATAACCACTAGCCCTGCGATATCAAGCGCCAGCGAAAAACCCAGGTAGAAGCTGCCCTCAAGGAAGTGAAAGAAGTAGTGGCTGGCCGAAACCAGAACCGTGCCGAGAAACAATACCAGTACACCAGAAAAGATGAGAAAATGGATTAGCCCGGGATAAAACTCTCTGGGCCTGAGGTCTTTTATTGCTAAGCGCCGATGCCCCAGCCCCTCGGCCACACCCAAGAACTTGCGGTGCAGCAGAATATCAACCACGAGGCTACCGAGAAACGCCCGCAATCTTCTCCCCAGATAGCTCAAGCGGTTCTCCGGCCCACCCAGCCGCCACAATCTAGCCCGGCGCCAGAGCGCCCAAACAAGAATGCTGGCAACGATGATTGCCAGCACGTCAACGATGACCCCAAGCGGTATATTCCAGAATACTTCCCGACTGGGTTCCATATATAGCTCCTTTAGCTTTGCTTTAGCGCAAACGGCTGATGGCAAGGAAAACGCCCAAGGCCAAGGCCACTAGGTCAAAGATGATGCCGAACAGGCTGAAGTGAAGCCCGCCCAAAAGCAGCCCCCAGGGAAAGAAAATGCTCACCAGATAGCTTAAAATCACGGCGATGCCGGCGGTCAGGGCCAGCCCTATGCCACGCTTGCGGTTGACGGAGAGACTCACCACCTCGCCGATGGCGTAACCAACGCCAGGGCCAAGCAGCAGATTGAGGTAGAAGAAGGGCAGAAAATTGCCTATCACCCCCCAGATGAGGCCGGAGACGATGGCCATACCCAGCGCCGCCAGGGACGCCCTCAGGTAATGCTTGGAGGAAACGCGATAGGTGGGCAGTTTATACATTCGAGCGCAGTCCGGGCACCTGGCGCCCACTGGGGTCTGCACCATGCACTTGGGGCAGATGGGCTTACCACACTTCCCGCACCTGAGGCTGGTTTCCACCTCAGGATGAGCGGCACACTTCATTGGCTTATCTTCCCCTCCCAGGGCTTGCGGTACATCCAGAGCTCTCTATCGGCGATATCCCGGTCAAAGAGTAGCCGGTTGAGCAGCACCCTTCCCCGGCTCAGCGAGACCTCCTGAGCCACCTTGGGCGCGGTCAGGCGCCTCGTGACCAAGACCAGAAAGAACGCCAAAAACCCCAGGGTAACCGAGGGCGGCTCAAAAAAGGCGCTCACCAGAGGGAGTGATGTCACCCCAGCCAACACCGGCAGCGGTGAGCTGCGCAGCACCACCGTGCCCCCGGCGAGGATGCTGAGACAAGCCACCGTTGCCCACGGCGTCATCTCATTATTTATCAGGGGGAGTATCAGCACCACGCCCATGGTGGTGCCGACCCCTCTGCCCCCATTAAAGCCCAAAAAAACCGGCCAGTTATGCCCGATGACGGCGGCCAGCCCTACCACCAGCTGCTGGGAGATGCTGAGGCCGGCTAGTTCAGCCACCCAGACCATGGTCAGCCCCTTGCTCAAATCAAAAATGCCCACCGGCAAGGCCAGATACCAGGAGGTCATCCGCCACAGGTTACCACCCCCCACCTGACCGGTCCCGCATTGCCTTAAGTCTATGCCACGGGCCAGCTTGGCCACAAGATAGGCGGCCGGCACCGATCCCAGAAGGTAGCTAGCCACTATCAAGGCAAACCAGATAGCCATAAGCTCTCCAGGCCGTCCTACGGTATCGCCGACTTCAAGGCTCGTTCCCCGGCCAGCGCCATGAGTTTTTCCGCTGAGGCCACGGGCACCTCCACCCCACCCATCATGGTCTCATCACTTTCATCCAGGCCATGATAGTCACTGCCCCCAGTGGCGATAAGCCCGTGCCTTTCCGCCAGCCCAACCAAGGTGTTTATTTCCTCGGCGGTATAGCCATCATAATAGGCCTCAAGGCCCACTAGACCGGCGCTTTTAAGTTCACCAATCATCGCCTCCGGGTCAGGGGCGGTTAAGGGGTGGGCCATCACCGCCAGTCCCTCGGCCTGCACGATAAGCTCCACCGCCTGCACTGGGGTCAGCTTCTCCCGCTCCACATAGGCTGGGCCATCCCGGGCAATGTACTTGTCAAAGGCCTCCCGTATGGAACTGATATAGCCTTTCTCCAGCATCGCCTGGGCAATATGGGGACGGGCGATGGAGCCATCACCGGCGAGCTCCTTGACCCGCTGCCACTCAATGTGGATACCGAGCTTGGCCAGTTTGGCCACCATCCCCTGCGCCCGCCTCTCCCGCGAATTGCGGAACCGGGCCAGAGCCTCGGCTAGCTCAACGCTGGTGTAATCGATAAAGTAGCCCAGAATGTGGACTTCACCGCTGGGGACATCAGTGCTGACCTCAACGGCAGGGATGAGCTTGAGCTGGGGGAATTCTCTGGCTGCCCTTAAAGCTGGGATAATGCCATCCACGCTGTCATGGTCCGCCAGCGCGATCACGGCCAACCCCAGCTCCGCCGCCTTGCGCACCACCTCCTCCGGACTCAACCTCCCATCAGAGGCGGTGGAATGAACATGCAGGTCAACCTTGCTCACTATCTCTCCAGCACCCGGCAAATGCGCTCAATTTTCACCGCCCGCCCGCTGTCCTCGGCCACCTCAACCATTATACCATTAAAAACCGGTTTTCCCTTCCCCACGGAGAGACGGTGAGGTAGCCCAGTGAGAAAGCGCCGAAGCACTCCCTCCACGCTATCACCGATGATTGAATCCGTGGGCCCGGTCATGCCGATATCGGTAACATAGGCGGTGCCCTCAGGCAGTATCTGGGCGTCAATGGTGCCGACATGGGTATGGGTGCCGAGCACGGCGCTGACCCTGCCGTCCAAATACCTCCCCATGGCCACCTTCTCGGAGGTGGCCTCAGCATGAAAGTCAACGATGACCACCGGCGGCCTGGGAGTAAGCTCACTGAGCAGCTTATCCATCGCCCGGAAGGGGCAATCAAGCTCCCGCATGAAGACCCTGCCCATCAGGTTAACCACCATAACCTGGCCCTGGATGAGGTAGCCCCTGCCGGGCACCCCTGGGGGATAATTTAAGGGGCGCAGCAGGGGCATCTCGCCATCTAAGTGCTCGATGATCTCCTTCTGCGCCCAGATGTGATTACCTGAGGTGAGCACGTCAACGCCGGCCTCCATCAGCTCCCTGGCCACGGCTGAGGTCAGACCAAAGCCGCCGGCAGCGTTCTCGGCATTGGCGATCACCATGTCCAGCCCCAGCTCCCGGCGCAAATCGGGCAGTAGCCGGTGCACCGCCTGCCTGCCCGGCTGGCCGATGACGTCACCGATGGTCAATATCTTCATCAAATCTCCTCTTATTTGGCGTAGTCCACGGCCCTGGTTTCCCTGAGCACGGTAACCTTTATCTGCCCAGGATACTCCAGGCCTTCCTCAATCTTCTTGACGATGTCCCGGGCCAGCCGCATCGCCCCCAGGTCATCAATCTCCTCCGGCTTCACCAGGATGCGAATCTCCCGGCCGGCCTGGATGGCATAGGACTTCTCCACCCCCTTGAAGCCGTCGGCGATATCCTCCAGCGCTTTCATGCGCTTGATATAGCTCTCCAGGGACTCGCGCCGTGCCCCGGGCCGGGCGCTGCTGATGGCATCCGCCGCCGAGATGATGAAGCCCCACAGGCTGACGTTCTCCGTCTCCATATGGTGCTCGGCGATGCCCTGCACCACCTCCGGCGACCTATCCCACTGCTTGACTAGGTCAGCCCCGATGGCAGCGTGGGTGCCCTCCACCTCTCGGTCAACCGCCTTGCCGATGTCGTGGAGCAGCCCAGCTCTCTTGGCGATGGCCACGTTGGCCCCCAGCTCAGAGGCGATCATGCCGGCGAGATACGCCGTCTCTATGCTGTGGGCCAGGGTATTCTGCCCGTAGCTGGTGCGATACTTGAGGCGCCCCAGCAGCTTGATGAGCTCAGGACGGAGCCCGTGCACGCCCACCTGGTACGCCGCCTGCTCGCCAGCGCTGTAGATATCCGCCTCCACCTCCTCCTTGGCCTTGGCCACCACCTCCTCGATCCGCGCCGGGTGAATGCGGCCATCAAGGATGAGCTTGTTTAGCGCCCGTCGAGCTATCTCCCGCCGCACCGGATCAAAGCTGGATAGCGTCACCGCCTCTGGAGTATCGTCAATGATGAGGTCAACGCCGGTAGCCTGCTCTAAGGCTCTGATGTTACGGCCTTCCCGCCCGATGAGCCTTCCCTTCATCTCATCGCTGGGCAGGGGTACCACTGCCACCGTGCTCTCGGCCACCACCTCAGAGGCGCTGCGCTGGATGGCTTGCGCCAGGATCTCCTGGGCTCTCTGGTCCGCCTCCTCCTTCAGCTTGGCCTCCCACTCACGAAGGCGCCGGGAGGTCTCCTGCTGCATCTCAACCTCCATGGCATCCAATAGTTGCTGGCGTGCCTCAGCGCTGGACATGCCTGAGATCAGCTCCAGCTGCTTTAACTGCCGGTCTCTGAGCTCCCCCAGCTGAGCCCGGATGGAATCAATCTCCTTCTCCTTGCTGGCCAGGCTGCGCTCGCGCTGCTCCACGCTCTCCAGCTTGCGGTCAAGGCTTTCGCTCTTCTGAGATAGGCGGTTCTCCTGCCGCTGCAGCTCAGCCCGCCGCTCCCGATACTCCGTCTCCGCCGCCACCTTGATCCTCTTCGCCTCCTCCCGTGCCTCGTTCAGCACCACTTTGGCCTCGTCTCTGGCCTCGGCCATCATCTTGGCCGCCTTCCTCTCGGCGATGCGTATCTGCCGGTTAAACATGATGCGCCGGAAGAGAAAGGCCGCCATGCCGCCAAAAACGGCGCCGATAACAAAGGCAAAGAAAATCGCAATGACAACAATCACATCCATGCCCATTTTTTCACCACCTCTCTATCTCTAGTTTTCACCACGGGATGGCCGGAGATAAGCCTCCTTAGTAGCCCAAGCGCCTATCCCGAGCCACCCCCTCTTTCCTGCCATATCCTCTCCACGGTATGGCTGATCACCTCATAATCAAACCCCCGCCGCCGCAGGTATTCGCTCAAGCGGCGACGGAAAGCGGGATAGTCAGACATTGGCCAGTGATGGGTTCTAGCTAGCGCCGCCCGATAGGCGCTGTCCTCGTCATCCACCTCTTCCAGCACCTGGTCAATAATGTCCGCAGCCACCCCCTTCTGCCTCAGTTCCAATTTGGTCATCCGCTGGCTGCGGGGGCGGAATGACTCCCGGTTTTCCTTCCAGAACTGAGCAAAGGCGGCATCATCCACCAGGCCCTGCTCTTTAAGCCTGGCCATCACCGCCCCGATGCAGTCATCATCAAAGCCGCGCCGCCTAAGCCGGCCCCTTATCTCGGCTTCGCTGCGGGGGCGGTAGCTAAGGTAACGATAGGCGGCGTTGAGGCCGCGCTGAAACTGCTGAGCCCTGGTCAGCGCCTCAACCTGGGCGGAGGAGAGCTCCTGCCCAACTTGTAGATTCTCTCTGGCGGCCACCTCAGCATCCAGGCTGAAGGCAAACCGGCCGTCCAAGAATACCCTAACTCGCCTGTCTCCGCTCTCCTCATGGAGGGCGGTCACCTTGCTCATCTACCCCACCCCCTTAAACACGTAAGGCTGAAGCTATTCACCTCAGCCTTACTTAACTCTCTATTCAGCTTTGTTTAAACGCCCGTTTTCAATCGCCGGGCACGACGAAATGAGTGGTAGCGGCTGAGGCCCTTATTCTCTCTTCAATTTCCTGGGCAAGCTCAGGGTTCTGCGCCAAAAACTGCTTGGCGCTCTCCCTGCCCTGCCCCAGACGGATGTCACCGTAGGAGAGAAAGGCTCCAGCCTTGGTTATCAGCTCCAGTTCCACCCCTAAGTCAATAAGATTGCCCTCCCGGCTTATGCCATGGTCAAACATGATGTCAAATTCAGCGGTGCGGAACGGAGGGGCAACCTTGTTCTTGACTACCTTGGCTTTGATGTGACTGCCTATTGCCTCGTTTCCCTGCTTGATGGTGTCAGCACGCCTCAGCTCTATCCTCACCGAGCTGTAGAACTTGAGCGCCCTGCCACCTGGCGTCACCTCCGGATTGCCGAAGATGATGCCAACCTTCTCCCTCAGCTGATTGATGAAGATAACCGCCGTCCCTGACCGACCGATGGCAACAGCCAGCTTCCTCAATGCCTGAGACATCAGGCGGGCTTGCAAACCAACTTGGGGGTCCCCCATGTCTCCCTCAATTTCGGCGCGGGGTACCAAAGCCGCCACGCTGTCAATCACGATGGCGTCAACGGCACTGCTCCTGACCAGGGCCTCCGTGATCTCCAGCGCCTGCTCCCCAGTATCAGGTTGAGAGATGAGCAGGTCATCAATGTTAACCCCACAGTTGGCTGCATAGGTGGGGTCCAGGGCGTGCTCGGCGTCAATGTAGGCAGCCATACCTCCTCGTTTTTGCGCTTCAGCAATGATATGCTGAGCCAAGGTAGTTTTCCCGGATGATTCAGGGCCGAATATCTCGGTGATGCGCCCCCTCGGGATGCCACCAACACCCAAGGCCAAATCTAGAGCCAGCGACCCGCTGGGAATAGCCTCCACCGGGGATACCGCGGACTCCCCCAGCTTCATAATGGAGCCTTTGCCAAACCGCTTTTCGATCTGGCCGATAGCCAGCTCTAGAGCCTTCTCTCTCTCGGTAACCATTTTCCCCAGTTGCATCATAGCATAACCACCACCACCAAAACAAGTATACTTTTCCCAATTAATATTATATACTCTCCGAGGAGGTGATTTAAGTGTCCTTAAGCCACCGAGAAAGAGTTATCAAGGCGCTAAGCCACCAAGAACCAGACCGCATCCCCCTTGACCTGGGCAGCACCATCTGCTCTAGCGTCCACATCACCGAGTACCAGAAGCTGAAGGCGCATTTCGGCATTGAGGCCGAGGATACCATCATCAACATGATGATGCAGACCGCCGCCGTGCACGAGCCCATCCTCCAGGCCCTGGATATTGACCTGCGTCTGGTGCTTCCGGGAGCGCCGGACAGCCGGCCCATCGTTCCAGTGGGTGAAGACGGCTATCAGGATGAATACGGGGTGGTGCGCCGCAAGCCGCCCCGCTCCCTCTACTATGACCTGGTAAAGTGCCCCCTCGCCGGGCCAATCAGCATCCAGGACATCGTCAACTTCCCCTGGCCTGACCCATCCGACCCCGGCTACACCCGGGGCCTGCGGGAGCAGGCCCTATACTATCGGGAGAAGACGGATTACGCCACCGTGCTCCGCCTCCCGGTGCCGTTTGTGCATACCACCCAATTCCTGCGCGGCTTTGAGGACTGGTTCACGGACCTCGCCGTGGACCGAAAACTGGCCGCGGCCCTGTTTGATGCCGCCGTGGAGCATAACTCAGCCCTGGCCGAGGAAATCCTGAAAGCCGCCGGCGACCTGGTTGATGTGGTGGCCTTCAGCGATGACCTGGGCTTCCAGAATGGGCCCATAGTTTCCCCCGAGCTTTACCGCGAGCTATTCAAGCCCCGCCACCAGAAATACTTTGACACGGTGAAGAAACACACCTCCGCCTTCATTCATTTTCACTGCTGCGGCTCCATCTACAAGCTATTGGATGACCTAATTGAGCTCGGGGTTGATGCCCTCAATCCGGTGCAGGTGGCCGCCAGAGATATGGACTCCCGCGTCCTGGGGGCAGAGTTTGGCCGCCGGCTCAGCTTCTGGGGGGCCATTGATTCGCAATTCGTCCTGCCCAAAGGCACCACGGAGGACGTCGAGGCTGAGGTGAGGCGGCGCATCCGTGACCTGGCCCCCGGCGGCGGATACATCCTGGCGGCGGTGCACAATATCCAGCCCGGGGTGCCTGTGGAGAACATCATCGCCATGTATCAAGCCGGCAAAGAGTACGGCAGATACCCCATCGCTCCAGAATGAAATGAAGCTATAACCTTTTAAGTTTGACTTAAAAGCTCAAAAAAGCTAAACTAGTTCATGGGTGAAGGAAGATGCCCATCTATGAGTATCTCTGCTCCGACTGCAATTTTAAGTTTGAGCTGTTGCGGCCGCTCAGCAAGGCCGATGAGAAAGCTCCCTGTCCCCGCTGCCATAAGGATGCCCAACGAACCGTCTCCGCCTGCGCCGCCTTCTCCAGAGGCGAGAGCGGAGAGACCACTCCCCTAGCTGGCAGCGGCAGCTCCTGCACTAGCTGCAGCGCCACCAGTTGCCGCACCTGTAGCCTCTAGCTAGGAGGCAAACGAAAATGACCACCCCCACCCGAACCGGCATCGCCCACCTGCCCCTCCATTACGGCAAGGCGCCACCCTGGCTTTTCCGCCGTATGGTGAAGTTGGCGCGCGAAATCACCCTGGCCATCGTCATCGACTTCGGCCCGGAGGAGATGCTGCGGCGCCTCTCCCACCCCTACTGGTTCCAAGCCTTTGGCTGCATCCTGGGCTTTGACTGGCACAGCAGCGGGGTCACCACCACCCTCTGTGGGGCGCTGAAAGAAGCCATAAAGGGATTGGAGCGGGACCTTCACCTATTTGTCGCCGGGGGTAAGGGCAAGACCTCAAGACAGACCCCCACTGAGATTGAAAACTGGGCTGAGCGGACCTCCTTAAATCCAGCCCCGCTGGTCTATGCCAGCCGCATGTCGGCCAAGGTGGATAGCTCGGCGGTGCAGGACGGCTATCAGCTTTACCACCACACCTTCCTCTTCACCAGCAAGGGGGCGTGGGCAGTCATTCAGCAGGGCATGAATGAGACCAACCGCTATGCCCGCCGCTATCACTGGCTTGGGGAAGCCCTAAGCAGCTTCGTCAACGAGCCTCACTCGGCGGTGCTCTCTGAGGCCAGAGGAGAGGCGCTGAATCTGGTGGCCGGCGAAAGTGACCCGGCAAGAACCACTATCACCGAGATCGCCACCGAGGAAAAGCCGGAGAAAACCCTGGCGCACTTAAAAAAACTGAAGAGTTTGAATTTACCTCCCCGCCACCAAATCCTGGCTAGTGACCTGCACCCCGATAGCCTGATCAAGATTCTCCTAAGCACCTACGAGCGCCAGCCACAGGACTTTGAGCAGCTGCTGGGGTTATCCGGGGTGGGTGCCAAGACCATCCGCGCCTTGAGCCTGATTTCGGAGCTGGTCTATGGGGTTGCCCCCAGCTACCGCGACCCCGCCCGCTACAGCTTCGCCCATGGGGGTAAGGACGGCATCCCCTACCCGGTGGATAGAAAAACCTATGACCAGAGCATTGAGCTTCTCTCCCAGGCCATCAACAAAGCCAAGTTGGGACTGAGCGAGAAGAAAGAGGCTCTGGGCAGGCTGAACCGGGTGATGACGAGGTGAAGGGGCAGGATATATCCCCCGTCTCCAGAACCAAAGAGGAAGCCAGAAGGTGCTACGACCGTATCAGCCGAGTTTATGACTATTTCGCCGCCCCCTTTGAGCGCAAGTACGCACAAATGACGCTGGAGCGCCTCTCCATCCAAGAGGGGGAAACGGTATTGGAAATCGGCTTTGGCACCGGGCATTGCCTAGAGCGAATAGCCCAGTCCATCGGCCAAAGTGGCAGAGCCTGCGGCATTGATATCTCCCCGGGAATGCTGGAGGTGACCAGAAGAAGGTTGAGCAAGGCCGGACTTATGGACAGGGTAACGCTCCACTGCGGGGATGCGGCCAATCTGCCCTATGAGGACAATACCTTCGATGCCGCCTTCATCAGCTTCACCCTTGAGCTCTTTGATACCCCTGAGATTCCCCGGGTGCTCGCCGAGGTAAAGAGAGTGCTGAAAGCCGGGGGCAGGCTGGGGGTGGTCAGCATGTCCCGAGAAAATGGACAGTCAAAGTTGCTCAGACTCTACGAATGGGCCCACTGCAAATGGCCGAGGTATATTGATTGCCGCCCTATTTACCTCGAGCAATCCCTGAAGAACGCGGGATACGAGATAAAAAGTAAAACCAAGGTAAGATTGCTCGGCTTGCCTGGGGAGATTGTCATCGGCATGAAGGCATAAAACTCCCCTATTTTGAGGCTAAAAGCTCCAGCCCCCTGACCACGTCACTCAGGTCATCAAAGGGGGTGTGGTTCAGGTTCCTCTCCCGGCAGTAAGCTAGCAGGTCATCCCGGGCGAAGATGTAATCAGCTTGGCTGGCTGGAATGCGGTCAGAGAGGCCATCGCCGATGTAGATGACGCGGTAGCCCTGCCCCCGGAAGAACTCCACATACGCCTTCTTGAAATTATCCTGAAGCTCACCGCCATCCGGCCCGATGTATCTCACCTTAAGGCCCTCCGGGCCAAATTCAGTCTGCGCGGCGAACACCTCAACGTCTTTGACGCCCATATCCTTCAAGATGGCCTCAATGTAGAAGCTCAGCCCATTGCTCACGATGACAAACTTGAGGCCCCTTTGGGCACAGTAGGCGAGGAGCTCTTCAAACCCGGGGCGGATTTTGGCTCTATTCTCCTTCAGGATAAAGCGGAGCAGGGTTGGCTCGTCTGCCTTGACCATGGCGAAGACTTGGCTATTAAAAACCCCAACTGATATCCGCCCCTCACGGTACTCCCTCCATACCCGCCTCCAATCCCCATCGGCGAAGGCGTCCAGTATCTGGAAGCTGACGTCATCCACGGCGATGGTGCTATCAAAATCACACTGGATCAGGGTCTTCCCCCTAGCTAGCCACATGCTGAAGCACTCCTGATTATAATTATTGCCTGATGTCAGCTCCATCAGGCAACCTGCTCCAGTTTCCACTATACAGGATACCGCCAGGATGGTCAAACCAAGACTCTCTTCAAACGCTTTGTCCCCTCCGTGGGCTATGTTAAAATAATTAAGGGGATAAGATGGCGGAAGTGGCAAGCGTGCTCATAGAGGAACAGCTAAACCGGCTGCCCGAGAGCCCCGGCGTTTACCTGATGCGGGATGCCGAGGGCAATATCCTGTACGTGGGCAAGGCGGCCAGTCTGCGCCACCGGGTAAGGTCGTACTTTGGCGCTGGGCTGAAGCTATCACCAAAACTGCAGAGGATGGTCACCCGCGTGGCCGATATTGATTTTTACGTCACCTCCTCAGAACAGGAGGCGCTCATCCTGGAGCTGAACCTGATCAAGAGGCATCATCCCCGCTACAATGTCCGCCTCAAGGATGATAAGACCTTCCCCTACCTCAAGATAGATACCAGTGAGGAGTGGCCCAGGGTGCATTTCACCCGGCGGCTGGAGCAGGACGGGGCGCGCTACTTCGGGCCCTTTGCCAGCGCCAAGTCAGTGCGCCAGACGCTGAAGGTGCTCAAAGGCATCTTCCCCTTCCGCCACTGCACCAAAAAGATCACCGGCACCGATGCCAGAGCCTGCCTTGAGTACCACATGGGGCGCTGCCTCGGCCCCTGCATCGGGGCCACCAGCCAGAAAGAGTATGCTGAGGTCATCAAAAATGTCATCTTCTTCCTGGAAGGCAAACACGAAAAGATAGCCCGGGAGCTGGAGCAGAAGATGAACCAGGCCTCAGAGGCGCTTGAATTTGAGAAGGCGGCTCTCTACCGTGACCAGCTCCAAGCGATAAATAAGGTGGTGGAGGGGCAGAGAATCGCCGCCACGGTGCGGGGTGAGCAGGATGTCATCGCCTTCGCCCAAGATAAAGACCAGGCGTATGTCCAGGTTTTCTTCATCCGCAATAACAAACTCACCGGGCGCGAGAGCTTTGTCTTGCAGGGCACCCAGCATGAGGAGCCAGCGCAGATCATGACCAGCTTCATCAAGCAGTTTTACAGCTCCAGCCCCAATATCCCACCCCGGCTCGTGCTTCAGCACCCGGCGGAGGATATCAGCGTTCTTGCCGAGTGGCTGCAAAGCCGGCGGGGAGGCAAGGTTGAGATCCAGGTCCCCCGCCACGGCCATAAAAAACAGCTGGTGGACATCGTGGCCGAAAATGCTCGCCAGGGCCTGGAACAGCTCAAAATAAAGCAGCTGGCCACGCCCAAAGAGCTGGAGGCGGCTCTAGACGAAATCGAAAAGGAGCTTGGCCTACCTCGCTCACCGCTCCGTATGGAGGCCTACGATATCTCCGATATCCAGGGGACGGCGGCGGTGGGCAGCATGGTGGTCTTTGAGAGGGGAAGGGCAAAACCAGCCCACTACCGGCGCTTCCGGATCAAAACCGTCTCCGGAGCCAATGACTACGCCATGCTCCAGGAGGTACTCAAGCGGCGCTTTAAACACTTGGGCGAGGAAACCTCCTCCCCAGATGCCTGGGCCATGGTGCCTGACCTGGTCCTCATTGATGGGGGCAAGGGGCAGCTCAATGCCGCCCTAGCCGCCTTGGAGGAGGTCGGTGTTAGTTCAATACCCATCGCCAGCCTGGCCAAAGAAAATGAGGAGATTTTCCTCCCGCAGCGGTCATCCCCCATCGTTTTACCCCACAGCTCTCCCGGGCTCAAGCTGCTGCAGCGCCTGCGCGATGAGGCCCATCGCTTCGCCTTGGGCTACTACCAGCGCCTGCGCCGGCGGGAAACCTTCGCCTCGGCCTTTGATGATATGCCCGGCATTGGCCCCAAGCGCAAGCGCGCCCTGCTGAAACGCTTTGGCTCAATTCAGGCCATCAGAGAGGCCACCATTGAGGAACTGGCCGCAACTGAAGGCATGACGAAAAACTTAGCCAGAAGGGTGAAGGAGTATCTGTAAAAGATGCCAGCCAATCTACCACCACAATACTTTGAAGCTGAGAAAAATTTCCGGGCGGCAAAGACCCCTGCCGAAAAGATAGCCGCTCTAGAGGAAATGCTGGCGATCATGCCCAAGCACAAGGGGACTGACCACCTCCGTGCCGAACTCCGCAGCCGCATCGCCAAGCTGACCCAGCAAGCAGCCAAGAAGAGCGGTGCCCAGCGGGCGTCAATGCTCATCGAGAAAGAGGGCGCTGCTCAAGTGGCGGTCATCGGGCTGCCCAACGCCGGCAAATCTCAGCTTGTGGCCAGCGTCACCAACGCCTCACCCACGGTGGCCGACTACCCTTTTACCACCTACACGGCTATCCCAGGCATGATGGAGTTTGAGAATATACAGATTCAACTGCTTGATNCCCCGCCGCTGGTGCCTCAGGCTATGGAGTGGTGGCTGCCTCACATGCTGCGGCGGGCCGATGCCCTGCTGATTATGGTGGACTTGAGTGATAGCCCTCTAGCCCAGATGGAATCCATCTTGGAACAGCTGGGGAAGATGCGCATCGGGATAGGGGTGGATAAGGTGGAGGAGGAGATGATTTTGAGCCGGAAGAAGGCGCTCATCGTCGGCAATAAGCTGGATCTAGCCGGAGCCCAGGAGAACTACGCCACCCTAGAGCAAAAGTACGGAGAACACCTCCCCATGCTGGCCATCTCCGCCCGTAACAAAATTGGCCTGGAGGAGCTCAAGCTCAAAATCTATCAGGTGCTTGACATCGTCCGGGTGTACACCAAAGCCCCCGGCCAGAAGCCTGATTTCACTGAGCCGATAATACTGGAGCGGGGAAGCACCCTGGCCGACGCCGCAGAAGCGGTGCACAAGGATTTCCGCGCCAAGCTGAAATACGCTAGACTCTGGGGTTCAGGCAAGCACGATGGTATAATGGTGAAAAGGGACCACATCCTGCAGGATGGTGATATCATCGAGCTGCACATGTAGGGCCCGAAATGGAGGCTATTATGCCCATCCGCCCCGGGTGGTACGACGGGTACTGGAAAAACATTGACCAGGAGACTTCCCAGAAAATACGCAGCACCTGCCCCCGCTGCGGCAGCGCCAAGACGTATTATAACCAGCAATTCGGGACCTGGCGCTGCGGGAAGTGTGAGTATATCTTCGTGGTGAAAGGATTTGGTGATAGCCTTCCCTGGTGGAAACGTTTGCTCAGCTTCTGGAAAAAATAACCCCCCTTAGTCCCGGTAAAATACCCCATGGCAAAATGCTACAAAGAAAAACTTGACATAGTGAGGCGCTGGGGGGAAAATGGACATAAGGAGGGAATGGCAAGTCAAGATATGCTGGCCAGAAGTCCTTCAAGCTACCAATCAGCGAGGGGAGGTTGGGTATTGGCTAAGGTTGAGGCCCCCGACCAGGTTAACCGGGACAAAGAAAAGCTAGCTATTCAGCGGGCAAAAGAGCGGGCCAGAACCGCCAGGTGGGATCTTAATATCGCCATCTTTCTGTTTGCCATTCTGATCATCGTGGTCATTCTGCTCTTTCAGGGGGTGGTGCTGGAGATTGTCGCCCCGGTGGCCGTCTTCGGGCTGGGCATGGTCTGGCTGGTGGGATGGAGGCAGGGAAAGCAGCTATATGCGCGCTTCCTCCAGGAGGAGCTGGCCAAGCTTGAGTATGAGCAAACCAAAAAGGTGGAGGAGCTGGTTGAGGAGGCGGTACAGAGAGCCATCCGCGCCAGAGTGCTGCGCTAGCTGAAAGCATTCCCTCTATTCGGTCTGATTCTTTTTTTTCGCCCGTGAAAGGAGCATTATGGAAGTACTAAACGGCATTCCCATTGAGCTCACCTTGGAAGCGGTCTTGGAGCGGATGCGCGTGCGTAATAGAAACGAGACCATCATCAAGAACGTCCAGGAGATGCTGGAGGTCGCCCGCCCCATAGCCCGACCCAAGGCGCTTTATGACGTTGCCTATGTGGAGAATAAGGAGGAAGACTCACTGGAGATTGGCGGGGTCAAGTTCAACAGCCGCGTCCTCAGAGCCAATCTGGACAAAGTGGAACGCGTCTTCCCCTTCATCGTCACCTGCGGCCGGGAGCTGGACGAGATAGACATCCCAGCGGATGACTTCATCAAAGGGTATTATCTGGACCAGATCAAGGAAACGGTGGTTGTCCTGGCCAGGCAGTATCTTGAGGAGCTGCTGAAGAGAAATTACGCCATTGAGCAGCTCTCCAGAATGGGGCCAGGCGCCGGGGCCGGGGGTGATTGGCCGCTACCGCAGCAGGAAAAGCTCTTCTCCCTCTTTGGCGGCAGAGACAAAGTTGAGGAGCTGATCGGGGTGAGGCTGACCGAACGCTTCCTCATGGTCCCGATAAAATCAGTCTCAGGGATATTCTTCCCCACCAAAGTCAAGTTTGAGAGCTGCCAGATATGCCCCCGGGAGAGGTGCATGGTACGCCGGGCCCCCTATGACCCGGAGCTAGCCGAGAAATACCGCTCCGGCGTGGCGGTGTAGAGAGGCCGCTATCTCCCCTCAAGCTCCAGACCAATGCGGAACGCCTTCCCCAGAACCTCACCCAGGGCGTAATACTGCCGAAATGGCTCCCCTATGTAAATAAGAGGCTTGATTTTGCTCAAATCTAATTTGCCATCAACAAGGCATCTCTCTGAGACATGGGTCTCCTCAATCTGGCCGATGAAAAGGGTGTGGCTGCCTAGCTCCAGGGTGTGCACCAGCCGGCACTCCAGGTTGAGCGGACACTGCTCAATAAGCGGGGCGGTGCCCAGCTTGCCGTAGAACACCTTGAACTGACAGACCGCCACTTTGTCAACCTTGGCCCCGGAGGCGGTGCCGCAATAATCGGCTTCCCTCACCATCTCCAGGGAAGGGATGTTGACCGAGAAGGTCTTGTTCTGAGTGATGCCCTTGTGGGTATGGCGGCTGCGCCGTATCGCCACTGAAACCATCGGGGGCTCGGCATTGGCAATGCCACCCCAGGCTACGGTCATGAAGTTGGGTTTAGCGTCAACATTGGCCCCGATGAGGAGCGTGGGCATGGGATAAATCCGCGTGCTGGGGCCCATCTGTACCTTCGTCATAGGTTACCTCCCTTTTCTTATAGCAATTTGCCGATTTTTATCTCAGGCTGATTCTGGCATCCACCACCCAGTAACCTTCTCCCTGGGGCATCACCTTCACCGGATTGAAGTCCAGCTCGGCGATCTGGGGGATATCCTCAACCATCGCCGAAAGCCGCAGCAACAGGTCCTGTAGCGCCTGGGTATCGCTGGGTGGGGAGCCCCGGAACCCTTCAAACAGCTTGGCCATCTTCACCGAGCTGATGAGCTCTTGGGCATCCTGCTCGGTGAGGGGGTGCAGCCTGAGGGCGATGTCCTTCATCAGCTCAGCGTATACCCCGCCCAGGCCGAACATGATAAGCGGGCCGAAAGTCGGGTCCTGCGTCACCCCGGCGATCACCTCTACCTCTGATTTCACCATGCGCTGCACGCTAATCCCCTCCATCTCATGCTCCCGGCCGCTATCTGCCAATCTGGACCTGATGGCGTTGAAGGCGCTTATTACCTCATCCTCTGACCTGAGGTCCAGCATCACGCCACCCACATCAGTCTTGTGGATAATGGTAGACGAGTTCAGCTTGACCACCACTGGGAAGCCTATCTTTGCCGCCAGAGCGGCCGCCTCATCCGCGGTTCTGGCCACCATCGTCTCCACAAAACGGATGCCATAGCAGCCAAGGAGCTCCGCTATTTCCGCGGGGGAAAGCCAGAGAGGCTCCTTCTCCCTGTGGGCCATCGCCGCCTCAATTATCCGGCGTGCCTTAAGGCGCCTGATGCCGCGAATCCGGGGGATAACGCCCCGGGGCTTCTTTGCCAGCTCCCGATATTCCACCGCTTTAGCCAGTGCGGAGATGGCATCCTCCGGGAAGGGATAGCAGGGCACGAAGTTGCCCTCGGTGCCAAGTTTAGCTTTAAAGCCCCGCTGCCCCATAAAGCAGGCGAGCAGCGGCTTTTTCCGCCGCCGGAAAAGGGGAAGCACGCCGCGTATGGCGTCCTCCATGGTTCTGGCATCCACCACCGCCGCCGGCACAAAGAGGGTGAGGACGGCGTCAATATCCCCATCCTCAGCCATTATCCTCAAGGCTCCCTTGAATTCCTCCTCGGTAACGCTGCCGGTGAGGTCCAGCGGGTTATTGAGTCTGATATCCCGCTTGATGACGGCGCGCAGCTCGGCCACCGTCTGCGGCGAGAACTCGGGCAGAATAAGCCCACGCTGCTCGGAGGCATCGGCGGCGATGATGCCTGGCCCACCCCCGTTGGTGATGATGGCCAGCCTCCTGCCCTGAGGTAAGGGCTGGTTGGAGAGCAGTGTGGCCACGTCAAACAGCTCCTCAATGCTGTCCACGCGGATAATACCCGCCTGGCGAAAGAGGGCATCAGATACCACCACGGGCGTGGCCAGGGCACCGGTATGGGAGGAAGCGGCACGCGAGCCCACCAAAGTAGTACCGCTCTTCACCACCACGATGGGCTTTTTGGCCGAAACTCGCTTGGCGATGCGGCTGAACTTGCGCGGATTACCGAAGGATTCCAAATAAAGCAGGATAACCTTGGTCCTCGGGTCCTGCTCCCAGTACTGGAGTAGATCATTGGATGAGATATCAGCGCGATTGCCCACACTGACAAAGCTGGAGATGCCTGTGTTCAGGTCGCGGGCATACTCCAGGATGACCACCCCCATGGCGCCACTCTGGGAGAGAAAGGCGATATTGCCCGCTGGCGGATAGACGCGGGCGAAGGAAGCGTTCAGCCTCACTTGGGGGTCAGTGTTGATCACCCCCATGCAGTTTGGCCCCACCAGGCGCATCCCGTGCCCCAGGGTGATATCGCGGAGTTCCTCCTCTCGGGCCGCCCCCTCCGGGCCCCTCTCCTTGAACCCGTCAGAGATGACCACGATGGCGCGCACCCCCTTGCGCCCGCACTCATCAGCCACCTTGGCCACGAACTGCGTGGGCACGACGATGATGGCCAGCTCCACCTCTCCAGGCACATCCAGTATTGAGGGGTAGGCCTTGACCGACATTATCGCCTCCGCCTTCGGGTTCACCGGGTAAACCACCCCACTGAATCCATTCTGCAGTAGGGACTGAAAGATGAGCTGCCCGATGCTCCCCGGCTCCCGGGAGGCCCCGATCACCGCCACCGAGCGCGGGGCCAGGATGTGGCGAATCGAGGTCAGGGTGGAGAGGCGCTCCCTCTCCTCCTCCTTCTTCATCACCCTTCGGCTCCGGGCTATGGGCACGGTGACGTGATAGACGCCGTTTTTCAGCTCGCTCTCAATATGAAAGCCATAGTCCCTGAGCACGGCCATCATGCGCTCGTTTTCCGCCAGCACATCACCCTCAAAAACGGTGATGCCATGGTCGCGGGCGATATTGGCCAGCCACTCGATGAGCCTGGTGCCGATTCCCTTGCCGTGGTAGGCGTCCTCAATGGCGAAGGCCACTCTTGCCGCACGCTTGTTGGGCAGGCGGTAGTAGCGCCCAATGGCGATTATTTCCTTGCCCTCCCCTTTTTGCACCTCGGCGACCAGGGCAAAGGTATTGTTGTAGTCCACGGTGCAGAACCTGAGGGCATCCTCCGGCCCCATCTCCTTGGGCACCCGGCCAAAGCGCAGATACAGCGTCTGCTGGCTCAGCCGCCGGTAGAAGGCAAGCCATTTCTCCGTATCCTCACGTTTGATCGGCCGGAGCAGGATTCTGGAGCCGTCTTTAAGGAGAACCTCAGTTTCATACTGGGATGGGTAGGCTGCCTCAACTTCATCTGACATAATATTTCCTCCCCTTACCGCAAAAGCTGGTCAAGCGCCGCCGCCAGACCGCTGTGGTCAACGTCAAGGGTAACCTGGTCAGCCACCGCCTTGAGCTGCTGCGGGGCGTTGCCCATAGCGATGCCGAGGCCAGCGGAGGTTAGGAGCGAGACGTCATTGGCGCCATCCCCCACGGCGATGACCTCATCCAGCGCTATCCCCAGATGCCGAGCCAGCGCCTCCAGAGCTTTCCCCTTGGATACCCCGGGAGCGAGGATATTGATGAAATCCACCTCCGGGAAGGCAGGCGTCTTGGCCCAGGAGAAGTGAAGGCGCCCATCAAAGTGCCGGCAGAAATCCCTAGCCTTGGCCAGCTCCTCAGGGGTGGTGGCCACCAGCCCGCCCTTGATGATTCTCCCCTTCTCCCAGAGCTTGCCGAAATCCATGATGGTGGGGCAGACACCGAAGAACCGGCGGTGGGCATCGGTTGACCATGTCTCCCGCTCGGCAAAATAGCCCGTCACGGTGAAAAGCTCAAGGTCAACCCCACACCGCCGAGCAACCTCGGCCATCTCCCTCACCAGGGCTGGAGCAATCGGCTGGGCGTAAATCTCTTCACCCCGGCGGGGATGGCTCACCAGCGCCCCATCAAAGGATATATGGTAGCCATCTGGGGAGAGCTGGTTGATGAGGCCCAGAGAAGCCTGGAGCCCCCGCCCGGTGGACAGGGAAATCTGCACCCCCAAATCACGCACCTTGGCCAGCGCCTTGACATCCTCGGCCGAGATTTCTCCCCGGCCATTTACCAGCGTGCCGTCAATGTCAACCACCAAAAGCTTATAGCGCAACTTTTTACTTCCCTTCCCGAGGCATAAGATACCCGCGCAGCGTCTCCGCATTCTTGAGGGCATAACCAGCCACGTCATTATTGAAGTAGATATAGACTTCCTCGAGGTTGCGAGCTAAATCAGCTATCCTCTCCGCCCAGCCGGCCAGCTGCTCATCGGGATAACAGCTGGAGTAGAGCTCGCCGCTGCCGTGAAACCTGATGTAGGCAAAGCTAGCGGTGGCCACCGGAGGGCAGCTAAGCTGGGGCATATCAAAGACGCACAGCCCCACCTTGTATTTGCGCAAGATTTCAAAGACCTCCTCCTCAAGCCAAGAGGCGTGCCGGAACTCGATGACGTGCTTCATCCCCTGGGGCAATATTGACAGGAATGACTCCAGCACCCCGTCATTGCGATGCATATTGGGCGGCAGCTGGTAGAGAATCGGTCCCAGTTTGCCCCCCAAGATTTTGGCTCTGGTGATAAAATTCTCCAGCGCTTCCTCGGTATTCTTCAACCGCTTGATGTGGGTAATAAAACGGCTCGCCTTGACGGCGAAGATAAAATCGGGTGGAGATAAGTCACGCCAGGCGCCGAAGGCATCCTCCGAGGGCAGCCGGTAAAAGCTGTTATTCAGCTCCACGGTGTCAAAATGGCGGGCGTAAAATTCAAGCCAGGCCGCTTTGGGTAGCTGCGCCGGATAGAAGATATCACGCCAGTGCTCATAATGCCAGCCGGAGGTGCCAATGTGATAGGTAGCCGCCATTTCCCGTCCCACTTCATTCTAGCATCTTCCCAGCTAGACTTCCAAGAAAGGGGAGCAAACTTAAAGCCAGTGGTCTTGACATAAACTAGACACCCGCGGGCAAAAGTGGTAAAATTAAACCCGTTGGCCAAGCATTATGTTATGTAATGTGTACTAGGAGGCACGGTGAGAGAGGAAATAGACAGCTTCTTAAATTATCTGGCCGTGGAGAAGGGCTTCTCCGGCAACACGGTTGAGGCCTACCGCAATGACCTGGAGCAGCTGGCCCAATTTGCCCAAGGAGAGCTAGCGCGGCAGGGGCGCCTCCCCAGCTGGGCCAACTTCAGCCGGGAGGAAATGCTGAGCTACATGCTCAATCTCAAGGAGAGAAACTACGCCCCCACCACCATCGCCCGCAAGGTGGCCGCCGCAGGTCCTTCTTCTCCTTCCTCAAGGCGGAGGGCTTGATCAAAGCTGACCCGACGGAGAACATGAGCTCGCCCAGCGTGGGAAAGCAGCTGCCCAAGCCGATCTCCATCGGCGAGGTCAGGCGATTGCTGGAGCAGCCCACCAAGCTGAACACGCTGGAGGCCAAAAGAGACAAGGCGATGCTGGAGCTGCTCTACGCCAGCGGCATGAGGATAAGCGAGCTGGTCGCGCTCAACCTAGAGGATGTCAATACCGAAGAAGGCTTTGTGCGTTGCTTCGGCAAGGGACACAAGGAGCGCCTCGTTCCCATCCATGACCAAGCGGCGAGAGCGGTGAAAGAATATATTGAGGAGACCCGCCCCAAACTTGCTCATCACAATAAGGATGAGGTGGCGCTCTTCCTCAACCCCCGTGGGGAGAGGCTGACCCGGCAGGGCTTCTGGCAGAAGCTCAAGGAGTATGCCCGGTCAGCTGGTCTTGAGGGCAAAATCAGCCCCCACACCCTGAGGCATAGCTTTGCCACCCATATGCTCAGCGGCGGCGCCGACTTAAGGGCCGTTCAGGAGCTTCTGGGGCATGCCAATATCTCCACCACCCAGATTTACACCCATCTCACCTCAGAGCACGTGCGNCGCACCTATGAAAAATCCCATCCCAGAGCCAAGTAGAAAGGGAGACGCTAGATGACCAAGAAATCACGGCGGGCCAAGCTCTCACCCGCCAGGCGAAAGAAATTGAGGGAGCATCTCTCGGCCACTCCCATCCCACCGCCGGTGGCCTCTCAAGC
>MTNR01000041.1 GCA_002011495.1 Dehalococcoides sp. JdFR-56
CTTGGGATGACCCTGCTTCCCATCGCCCTCTTCGCCGATGGGGAAACCGTTTTCCGCATCTCAGGCGGGCTCTTTCAGGACTTCGCCCCCTCGGCGTATCATATGCAGCACGTTTTTCTGCCCACTTTGAGGAGGATGGGAGTTGAGGCGGAGCTGGAGGTAATTCGCCCCGGCTACGTGCCCAGGGGAGGCGGCATCATTGAGTTTAAGGTAAAGCCGATAAAGGGTAGCCTGAAACCCTTGCAACTACTTGAGCAGGGCCGGGTGAAAGAGATACTGGGGGTTTCCCTTTCCTCTCACCTGAAGGAGCAGAAAGTCAGCCAGCGCATGGCTGAGGAATGCCGGAAGCTCCTGGCGGGAGAGGGCTATAGCGCCCGAATTGAGACCTTGTGGGATGAGACCGCCCTGCAGGCAGGGGCAGCTCTCGCGCTCTGGGCGCAGACCGATGCCGGCTGTCTCTTTGGCGCTGACCAAGCGGGAAAGCGGGGGCGCAGCTCCGAGGAGATCGGGAGAAATGTGGCGCGGAGCCTGCTTGAGGACTTGAAGGCGGGGGCCACGGTTGACCGTTATCTGGCTGACCAGCTGGTGATTTACGCCGCTTTGGCTTGTGGAACCACGGAGTACCTCGTGCCCCGCCTGACCGAGCATGTGGAGGCCAATCTCTGGCTGGTGGAGAAGCTGGGAGCGCGCACACGCCTTGATGGCAATAGGGTGCGCATTGAGGGGATAGGTTATACCGGGCGGCTTGGGACGGGATAAAATGAACGCGGATAAGGGATTACCCAGAGTTAAGGTCGGCTGCTGCGGCTTCCCCGGGGGCAGGGAGAAGTATTTCCGCCAGTTTAAACTGGTGGAAGTCCAACAGACATTTTACAAGATGCCCAAACTAGGGACCGCCCTCAGGTGGCGGGAGGAAGCCCCAGCTGACTTTGAATTCACCCTCAAAGCCTGGCAGCTGATCACCCATCCCTCAAGTAGTCCCACCTATCGTAAGGCAGGCCTCAAGATTCCCCCGGGCGCCGAGGAGCATTACGGCTTCTTTCGGCCAGGCCAGGAGGTGCTTAAGGCGTGGGAGGAGACCCAGAGATTTGCCCGCGCTCTGCGGGCTCGGGTCATCGTCTTTCAGTGCCCGGCGAGCTTCCGGGAGACAGCGGAGAACATCGCCAATATGAGGAGCTTCTTCGCTTCAGTGCGGGATTCAGGGTTTATCTTTGCCTGGGAGCCGCGGGGAGAATGGAATAAGTCCGTAGTTCAGGACCTCTGCGCCGAGCTGGGGCTAGTGCACTGCGTTGACCCTTTTGAGGGGGAATCGCTCTATGGAGAGCCGCGGTATTTTCGCCTGCATGGCGGGCCGGGCTACCGGCATCGCTATTCGGAGGAGGAGTTAAAGGGTCTGAAAGACAGGTTGGGGGAGGGAGAGAGCTACGTCCTGTTCAATAACCTCAACATGTATCAGGATGCCTTGGCTTTCATGCGGCTGCTTGAGGGATAGGCTGGGGGCTAGAACGGGCAGGCGCCGTAAGGGCAGCCACCGGCGTACTCTGAGTCAGCGGTGACATAGGGTACGGGCTCAATGGTTGCCTCGGGCATATCGCCAGCTAGGGTAAGCACCTGCTGTTTCTTGCTCCCGTAGCGATATATGGTGATGCCTTTGCATTTGAGTTCGTGCGCCAGGGTATAGATGCGCCGGATATCTTCTGGGGTCGCCTGTGGGGGCAGGTTTATCGTCTTGGAGACAGAATTATCGGTGTATTTCTGGAACACCGCCTGCATCCTGACGTGCCATTCGGGCGCGATGTCCCAGTCAGTGACGAACACCCGGCGGACATCCTCGGGAATCCCGCCGATTTCCCGCAGCGTCCCCTGCTTGGCCACCTGCTCCATGAGCTCAGGGGAGAAGAAGCCCCGCTCCCGCGCCACCTGCTCAAAGGTGGGGTTAACCTCTAAAAGCCGAGTGCCCTCCATCACGTTGCGGACGAAGGCCAGGGCGAACAGCGGCTCAATGCCGCTGGAGCAGCCAGCGATGATGCTGATGGTGCCGGTGGGGGCGATGGAGAGAACGGTGGCGTTGCGCAGCCTGGGGCCATTGGGCCGGTCATGAATGCTGCCGGCAAAGTTGGGGAAGACGCCGCGCCTAGCGGCAAGCTCAGCTGAGGCTTGACGAGCTTCTTCGGAGATGAATTTGATTATCCTCTCAGCGGTCTCCAGCCCAGCTTCTGAATTGTAAGGGATACCCATCTTGAGCAGGGCGTCAGCAAACCCCATCACCCCCAGCCCGATCTTCCGGTTTCCTCTTCTGGTTATCTCCTCAATCTGGGGCAGGGGAAAGACGTTGGCCTCAATGACGTTATCCAAGAAATGCACCGCTAAGTGCACTACGCGCCCCAACTTCTGCCAGTCAATCTCGCCATCCGAGACCATCCGCGCTAGATTAATTGAGCCAAGATTACATGACTCATAGGGGAGCAGGGGCAGTTCTCCGCAGGGGTTGGTCGCCTCAAGATACCCCAGCTGGGGCGTGGGGTTATGGCGGTTGATCTCATCTAAGAAGATGAGGCCCGGGTCACCGGTTCTCCAGGCATTATCCACGATCATATCCAGGAGCTCACGGGCGTTGATAGACTGCACCTCTCTCCCGGTTCTGGGGTTGACGAGAGGCCATTTCCGTCCTTGGGAGGCTAGCTCCATGAACTCATCGGTCACCGCCACCGAGATATTGAAATTGGATAGGCTGGTGCCATCGCTTTTGGCCAGGACAAATTCCACAATATCGGGGTGGTGAGCGCCCAAAATGCCCATGTTGGCGCCGCGGCGCTTGCCTCCCTGCTTCATGACGGCGGTGGCGGCATCAAAGATTTTCATGAATGACACCGGCCCCGAGGCAACGCCCTTGGTGGAGCGAACGATATCCCCCTTGGGCCGGAGGTGGCTAAAGGAAAACCCAGTGCCGCCTCCCGACTGATGGATGATGGCCATGTGCTTCAGCGTCTCGAAGATGTCAACGATGGAATCCTCCACCGGCAGGACAAAGCAGGCTGATAGCTGCCCCAGAGGGGCGCCGGCATTCATCAGGGTCGGGGTATTGGGCAGGAACTCAAGGTGGCTCATCAGCTCAAAGAAAGCTTGCTCCAGCTCTTTTACGTCAGCTGCCGGGTCAAAGTTGGTCTCCACCGCTGCCACGGTGCGGGCCACCCGGCGGAATAGCTGCGCCGGCGTTTCCTTGATATTCCCCTCCTCGTCCCTCAGGAGATAGCGGCGCTCCAACACCTTGATGGCGTTGACGCTGAGCTTGAGGTCATCGCGCACGCCGATGACCTGCTTTAGCCGCCGCAGGTAAGCCCGCTGCTGGCGGTAGAGGACGTAGGCTTTGGCCACATTGGCGTAGCCCTGGGTCATCAGGGCCTCTTCCACGATGTCCTGCACATCCTCTACGCTGGGCACAGACCCAGCAAACCTCTCCGCCACCACCTCCACCACCCGCCGGGCAAGACTAGCGGCGAGCTCCCCATCGCCGGCCTTGGTCGCCGCGAGTGCCTTGTAGATGGCCCCTTCAATCTTCTGGGGAGAGAAGGGCACCACAGAGCCATCCCGTTTGCGGATATGCTCAATCTTTGCTTTACCCATCGTTTTATACCCTTTTGTTTTATTCTACCACTTTTTGGCCTCATCGGCTTGACAGCGGCCTTTCCCTCTTGATATAGTACATATGTTCTAATCATTAGAGAGAGCCGAAGATGGAAGTTGAGGAGAAATTAGCCACCCTGGTGGCGGCTGCCCAGTTTGACGTCTGTGGCTACGGCGGCCCACGGGCGCTTGGGCCCTCGCCGCTGCGTTTCATTCACCGGGCGGCGCTGCCCGGCGGCGGCTCAGTCTGCCTTTTCAAGGTTCTCCTGACCAACGTCTGCACCAGTGACTGCGCCTACTGCGTGAATCAAGTTGGCCGGGATATCCCCCGCGCTTCCTTCCCGCCCGAGGAGCTGGCCAAGGTATTCATGCAGCTCCACTCAAGGAGGCTGGTGCAGGGCCTGTTCCTCAGCTCTGGCCTTGGCGTGAACGCCTCGGCCACCATGGAGAGGATGATAAAGACGGTGGAGCTCTTGCGGCGGCGCTATGAGTTTAAGGGATATATTCACCTCAAAATCCTGCCTGGGGCCTCCTTCGACTTGGTTGAGGCTGCCTGCCGGCTGGCCGATAGGGTCTCAGTGAATATGGAAGCACCAACGGCGCAGCATCTGGCCAGGCTCAGCACCAAGAAAGACCTGGCTCAAGGTATTTTGGAGCCGATGCGCTGGGTGAAGAAGCTGGTGAGGGCGAATGAGAAGCTCGTGCCCGCGGGGCAGACCACCCAGTTCGTGGTTGGGGCTGCTCATGAGACCGACCGGGACATTCTGCGCACAACCCAAGCTCTTTACCGTGAGATTGAACTCAGGCGGGTCTACTTTAGCGCCTTCCGCCCTATAAGCAACTCGCCACTGGAAGGGCTGCCGCCCGCTTCGCCTCTGCGAGCCCACCGGCTCTATCAGGCAGACTGGCTGCTCAGGGTTTATGGCTTTTCCCCTCAGGAGGTGGAGCTGGCACTGGGGGAGAGAGGCGACCTACCTTTGAGGAAAGACCCAAAGCTGGTCATCGCGGAGAAACAGCCCTGGCTTTTCCCGGTGGATGTCAACCGTGCCAGCTATGAGGAGTTGCTCCGCGTGCCGGGCATCGGCCCGGTGTCAGCGGGGAGGATACTTGAAACTCGCCGGGAGCACCGCATTTTCTCCATGGCGCAACTAGGCAAGATGGGGGTGGCTACGGGAAGGGCGGCCCGCTTTGTCTGGTTCCAGGGCATGCTTGATTTTGAAAAGCAGATGTCCTTCCTCCCTCAGCTTGACGGGATAGCGCCGCCGTCACCCCTTTTAGCCGGGGTTCTTGGCCGATAATTGACAATCCCTTCCCCTCATTTTATACTTTGCCTGCAAGCAGCTACTGCGGGGGAGATATGGATAAAATCCTTGCCATAGTTGGGTTTGTTTTTCTCATTGCTGGCCTGATGGGGTTATTTATCACCTTCACCATGCTCGACCCGGAGAGTGTTCAGTGGATAGTGAGCACCTTCACCTTTGGCACCTTTGCCAGCGTGGGGCTGGGGATTATCGTCGGGCTCATTGTGACCAGCGAATAGCGGCCACCCCTCTTTTTGAGCCTCGGCTATCCGGTGACGGAAGATGACGCTGCGTAGGAAGACACTGCTCATCATCGGCTCAATGTTCTTGGGCCTGATCGTGATGCTGTCCATCATCTCCCAGAGTATGCTCCGAAGCTATGCTGACATGCCCCGGGTTATCTATGAGCAGGTGCAGTTCATCATCGTCTATCTCATCCTGGCGATAGTGGCCGTGGGGCTGGTATTTGGTCTGGCCACCATTCTGCTTTTGGAAAAGCAGGTTATCTCTCGGCTATCCCGCCTGAGCAAGGTTATCAGCAGCATTGGCCGAAGCGGCGATATCTCGGCGCGGATCTCACTAGGGGGGACGGATGAGCTTTCCAACGTGGCTGCCACCATCAACGGTATGCTGGCGGCGCTGGAGGAGTCCGCAGCCGAGCTGCGCCAGAGCGAGGAGCGCTACCGGCGGCTTGCCGAGAACGCCACCGATATCATCTGGACCATGGATATGAGCATGCGGCTGAGCTACATCAGCCCTTCGGTCAGCCGGATGCTGGGTTATAGCGTGGAGGAGACCATGAACCGGACGATGCCGGAGCTCTTCACCCCGCGGTCATTTGAGGCGGCCAAGAGAGCGCTTGATGAGGAGCTGGCCGCGGAGAAGGGCGGGAAGCAAGACCCCTCACGCTCCTGGACGCTGGAGCTTGAGATGAAGGCCAAGGATGGCGCCATCGTCCCGGTGGAGGTCAAGTTTACTTTTTTGCGTGACTCTGATGGGCAGCCCTTTGGCATCCTGGCCATCGCCAGGGACATCACCGAGCGCAAGCAGGCGGAGGAGAGGCTGAGGGAGCTGTACCAGGAGGAGAGGAGGCTGAGGCAGGAGCTGGAGGCGGAGATAAATAAAAGGGTGGAATTCACCAGGGCCCTGGTGCATGAGCTGAAGACCCCGATGACCCCGGTGGTGACCGCCAGCGAGCTATTGAGTGAGGAAGTCAAGACGGAGCCGGCGCGGAGCCTGGTGGAGAGCATCATCCAGGGGGCCTACAATCTGAACCACAGGATTGATGAGCTCCTTGACCTGGCCAAGGGTGAGGTGGGCATGCTCCAGCTGGAGCGTCGGCTGATAGACCCGGCGCGGCTGCTGAGGAGGATATATGATAGCGTGCTTCCGGTGGCCGCCAAAAATGGCCAGACCATCAACCTGGAGCTGGCCGATTCGCTCCCTTCCATCTGGGCTGATGAAGACCGCCTAAGGCAGGTGGTGCTCAATCTCCTCAACAACGCCTTCAAGTTTACCCCGCAGGGGGGGACAATCACCCTCAGAGCTAGAAGTGAGGGCGCTGAGCTCATCGTGGAGGTTCAGGATACCGGCCCGGGGATAAGCAAAAAGGACCAGCCGCTGGTCTTTGAGCCTTATCGCCGGCTGGGGGGTGAGCGGGAAGGTTACCGTGGGCTGGGGCTGGGCTTAAGCCTGGCCAAGAAGCTGGTGGAGCTTCATGGCGGGCGGATATGGGTGAAGAGCCAGAAAGGGAAGGGCAGCACCTTCGGCTTTTCCATACCAACCGGGGCCCCAGAGGCATAAGGGCGAGCGTCCGAAACACATGTACCAAGTCCAAGAGCTGACCAAGATATATGACATGGGCAAGGTCAAGGTGAAGGCCCTGGAGGGGGTCTCTTTTACCGTGCCGGATGGTGACATGCTCGCCATCATGGGTAGAAGCGGCTCAGGTAAATCCACCCTGCTGAGACAGATGGGGCTGCTTGACCAGCCCACCTCAGGCAGAATTCTTCTTGATGGGAGGGAGGTGAGCCGGCTCCCGGAGCGGGAGCGGGCCAAGCTTCGCCTGAGACACTTGGGCTATGTTTTCCAGGAGTATGCGCTGCTGGGTGAGCTCACCGCCCATCAGAACGTTTATCTCCCTGGGATGATGCTGGGTGAGGCCGATAATTACCGGGAGCGGGCCAGGGAACTCTTGGAGCTGGTTGGTCTGGGGGAGAGGATAAATCACTACCCCAAAGAGCTCTCCGGAGGGGAGCAGCAGCGGGTTGCCATTGCGCGCGCTCTGATCAACCGCCCCAGGGTTCTGCTTGCCGATGAGCCCTGCGCCAACCTGGACACGATATCAAGCGCCATGGTTATGGAGACGCTGGTCAGGCTTAACCGAGAGCTGGGGGTTACCGTTATCTTCGTTTCCCATGACCCCGATGACAGGAAATACGCCCAGAGCGTGCTCGTGCTCAGCGATGGCAGGATAGCGCAAAGGAGCGGGCAGGTCAAGTGAGCAGGTCATTTAGGGTTGCCAGCCTGCTGGCAGCGAGCTCAATCAGGCAGGGGAGCCTCGGCGTCACCCTGCTCATCATCCTCATACTGGCGCTGGTTGGCCTCAACCTTCTCTTCGTGCCCGGGCTGCTGGGAGGGCTTGTCTCGGGGGCCAACGAGAAGGTGATACAGACCTATACCGCGGACATCGTGGTTGAATCCAGGCGGGAGAGCATGCTCATCCGCGATGTTGACCGTCTCATCAGCCGGATTGAGGCGATTCGTGGGGTCATCGCGGCCACCCCCCGCATCAAACTGGGCGCCGAGCTCAGCTTTGACGATGAGCGAACCGGCGCCGTCATCTACGGGATTCGCCCCGAGCGGGAAAAACGGGTCTTCACCATTCATCAGTCCCTCATTGAGGGCAGCTACCTGGAGCCGGGGGACCGGGACGGGATTCTCTTAGGCATTCAGCTAGCTGGGGCTGACCAGCCGGATATCGAGCTCTACTACCGGTCTCTACGCCGGGTTCATGCTGGGGACAGGATAACGGTAACCTACGCCAGTGGTCTGGAGAAAAAATATATAGTGAGGGGCGTTTTCCACACCGAGTATATTCAAACTGACCTTGAGGCTTTTGTGGTGGAGAAGGAACTGAGGGCAGCTAACCCCTTGCCGCCGGATCACGCCGCCTCCATTCACGTCAATATCGCTCCAAATGCTGATATCAGAAGCATAGCCGCCCAGATAGGCTCCCTGCGAGATGACCTCAAGATTCTCACTTGGGAGGACTATGCCGGCATCGTCCGCAGCATGACTGGTAGTTTTACGGTTATCAAGGCCATACTGAACGTGGTCAACCTTCTGGTTGCCGGTATCACCATTTTCATCGTCACCTACATTGATGTGGTCAACCGCCGCCGGCAGATTGGCATCCAGCGTGCCATCGGCATCACCCCTGGCTCCATAACCCTGGCCTATCTCATGCGGGCCACCTTTTATGCCGTCACCGGCATAATCGTGGCCAGCCTGGCCTTCAAGTATCTGGTGGTGCCGCTGGAGGCGCGCTACCCCTTCCACTTTCCCTTTGGCGATGTCTTCCTCCGCGCCGAGCTTTGGGATATGCTCCGCACCGCGCTGATACTGCTGAGCACGGCGCTGGCCGCTGCCTTCATCCCGGTTCGGGCGGTGATGAGGGTGAAGATCCTGGATGCTATCTGGAGCTCGTAGAAAGCCCGGGCTAGCTAGAGGGCAGTCTGACGATGAACTCGGCCCCCGCGCCGGGCTCGCTTCTGGCCTCAATGCTTCCGCCGTGCGCTAGAACAATTTCTCTGGCGATGGCCAGCCCCAGCCCGGTGCCGCTTCTTGAGCCAGTCACCTGATAGAACCGCTCAAACACGTAGGGCAATTGCTCGGGTGGTATCCCCGGCCCATCATCAACCACCCTCACCTCGATGAAATCCTTTTCCTTGCTCGTGGTGACCATTACCTCACCATGAGGGGGGCTATTTTTGATGGCATTATCCAGAAGGTTATTGAAGACCTGCTCCAGACGGTCAATGTCACCGACGACATTCATCTCAGGCCCGCTCTTGAGAGTGAGGACCACGCCCTTTTCCTCGGCCTGAACGGCAAAAATCTCCTGGCAGTGCTCGAGGAGTTCCCCCAGGTCAACGGTTTCTCGGGCCATTTTCAGCTGGCCTGATTGCATGCGCGCCAGCTCAAGGAGTTCCTCCACCTGGCGCCTCATGCGGTTGGACTCCTCGCTGATGATGGTGGCCGCCTTCAGGCGGCTCTCCTTGGTGTTGGCGGTGCCATCCAGCAGTGCCTGGGCGAATCCCTGGATGGAGGTGAGCGGGCTCTTTAACTGGTGCGAGACATCGGCGACAAAGTGCCGCAGTTGCTGCTGGGAATGCTTTACCTCGCTTGCCATCCGGTTGAAACTGCGGGCAAGCCGTCTAATTTCCCTCGGCCCAGCTTCTGGGATTTTCTGGTCATACTGGCCCTGGGCTATCTTCTCCACGGCGGCGGTTACGCGGTTGATGGGAAGATAGATGGAGCGGGCAAAGAGGATGGCCACTATCAGGGAGAGAACGAGCGCGATGAGACCGCCGAGCAGGAGGGGGCGGATGAAGCTGGCCAGGATGGCCAGCGCCCCAGTGCGGGGTATGGCCAGGACCAGCGTCTGGAGGCGCAAGGCCTCTCGCGTGGCCGGCAGCCTGGCCAGGGGATAGGCGGCAAAGATGAAGGTTTGCCCGGTGGCGGAGACGAAGGTTCCCTGCTCAGGCTGGGAGAGGTCCCGGGGTAGCTCCTCTGGTGCCACCTCCAGTGGGCGCTGGAGGTGGGGCTTTGGGGATACCTCCCGGATGATATTGCCCTGGCCATCTATGAGGAGGATGTGCACGTTATTCCGCCGGGCCTGTTCCTCAAGGTTGGCCCACAGTTCCCCAACGGAGACCTGGCCCCGAAGCAGCGACCGTACTTGAACGTAAATGGGGCGGGCCATGTCATCCAGACGCTGCATGGCCAGGCGGTCGCGCTGGCCTTGGACGATAATGGTTACCGCCAGGGCCACCATCCCCAGGCAGAGCACCACCACCAAAATATAGGTAACGAAGAGGCGTGCGCGCAGGCTCATCTCTCTCCCTCGTCAGCGGTCATCTTGTAGCCGGCGCCGCGCAGCGTCTCAATATTGACCCCGGAGCCGGCCAGTTTCTCCCGCAGGTGGTTGATGTGGACATCAACGGTGCGGGTTTCCCCGTAGTAATCGTATCCCCAGACTATATCCAGCAGCTTCTCCCGGCTGAAGACCACCCCTGGATTCTGCGCCAGGGTGGCGAGCAGGGCGAATTCCTTGGTCCTGAGCTTTAAGGGGCGGCCGGCAGCGGTGACCTCATGGCGGGCCAGGTCAATGCGCATCTTGCCCAGCTCAATGACTTCGCTCGTTTTGAGCCCGGCCTGGTAGCGGCGCAGTATCGCCTTGACTCTAGCCACCAGCTCCCTGGGGTTGAAGGGCTTGGTGAAGTAGTCGTCAGCGCCCAGCTCCAGACCGATGATCTTATCTACGTCCTCCTTCCGCGCCGTGAGCATCAGGATGGGGACATCGCTTCTGGCCCTTATCTGGCGGCAGACCTCAAAGCCGTCAATATCAGGTAGCATCAGGTCAAGGATGATAAGGTCGGGTTTGGCTGTGCTCTGCTTGGCCAGAGCCTCCTCGCCGCTGGCGGCGCTCTCCACCTGGTATCCCTCGCGCTCTAAATAGAGCTTGGCCAGCTCAACGATATTTGGCTCGTCATCAACAATGAGAAGCTTGGGCATAAGCTATTCCCCAAAAGCGTGATCATTTTTGGCCTTATTATACTCCAAAGTGCATCTCTTGCCTATTGGCTAGACCTAGGCCAGCCCAGATACGGGCTGGCCTAGGTCCGCAGGTTTGGCGTTGTGGTTGCCGTGTCTGGCCTTACCCGGCATTTTCCTCTGGCGGGGTGACCACTGCTAGTTCCTTGATGAAGATAGGGGTGAAGCCAGGGATATACCCCTTCTTGGCGGCGACCAGGAGATAGCCACCGGCTTCAGAGAAGGTGTGGGTGAGCTGACCCTCCTCATCCGTTCGGCCGAGGAAAGTGCCATGGAGGCTCACCACTGCCTCATAGTCCTTCTCCTCTGGGGCGATGCTGCTATCTTCCCGGAGCGTGGCCATCTCTTCTTTCAGCACCTCAAGCCCATCGCGAGTGAGTGCCCAGACGCCAGCGCCCTCCACCGGTTCCCCAACAACCCGCTGGAAGACGGTCATGGTGACCTCTTCTCCCACGGGCGCTCGCCACGGTGCCCAGATACCCAGCGCCTTGGGTATGTCCCGCACACCGATGGGGGAAAATCCGGGGAGGTATCCCCGCTTGACCGCGACCAGGAGATAGCCACCGGCCTCGGTGAAGGCGTGGGTGAGCTGGCCCTCCTCATCCGTTCGGCCGAGGAAGGTGCCATAGAGGCTCACCACCGCCTCATAGTCCTTCTCCTCTGGGGCGATGCTGCTATCCTCCCGGAGCGCGATCATCTCTTCTTTCAGCGCCTCAGCCTCATCGCGGCTAAGTGCCCAGACGCCAGCTCCCTCCACCGGCTCCTCGGTGAGCCGCTGGAAGACGGTCAAGGTGAATTCCTTGCCTACGCCCACGTGCCGGGGGGCATCAATGCCCAGTGCCCTGGGCATGTCCCGCACGCCGATGGGAGAGAATCCGGGGAAGTACTTTTTCTTGACGGCGATGAGGACATATCTCCCGGCCTCGGTGAAGGTGTGGCTGATGCGGCCGTCCTCGCCTGTTCTACCCAGGAAAGTGCCGTAGCCACTTATCAGTGCCTCAAAGTCATGCTCTGCGGGAGAGATACCCTCCTCACGGAGTGCGGCCATCTCCTCTTTCAGCTGGTCGGCTTCATCCTGGGTGAGGGCCCAGACGCCGGCCCCCGGGAATGGCTCCTGATTTGCCCTCAGGAAGACCCTCAGGGTCATCTCCTTGCCGACAAAGGCTATCCTGGGCGCTACCACCGCCAGGGCCCCCTCCATTTTTGGCTTGGGGGCTTCCCTGACTTCTTCTTCACCCTGTGCCAGGGCGGCCATCGGGCTTAAGACCAGGAGCAGGAGTGCCATCACGGCTACCACTGTGAGCTGCCACTTTTTCATTTGCTTTGCCTCCTTCTTTATTTTTGGCTGGAGAGAGTTGCCGTCTTGACCGGGGCCCCTCGGGTCAATGTGGCTCACTCTACAGCCTAATAAAGAGTATAGAGGCCGATTTTTATCCCAGTTTTACCGCTATGTAAAATCTGGGTAAAATTATCAGGCTTGTGTCATAGTTGGGGGAAAAATGGCATGGGGGCTCTTTGAAAGTCTTGGTGGGATAAAAAAGATGATGACAAGAGGGGATGAATGTGAGCCGCGGAGGACTCGAACCTCCAACCGGCTGATTAAGAGTCGTCACGATTTTCCACATATTTTAGCTTTGCTGAAGCTAAAAATGGGGGTAACACGGGGGTAACAGCGGGGGTAACATTTCCAAAAACTAATTGTTACTCCCTGTTACCCCCGCTTTTGAATTCAAATAGGAACGAATAGCTGTAAACCCGGCCCGAATTAGCTTTCCAGATATTTTTCCAGAATGGGCGCCAGCTCCAGGAGTAGGCGGCGGATTTTAGGGTCCAATTTGCCGAATTCGTAAGTCTCTGGAGTCAGCACGCTCTTTTCAGTGGGCACAAAGACCACGTCGGTAATACCCGCGGTGGTAAATACGCGCTGAGGATTTAAATCCAGAGCCTTAGCGATTTTGAAAAGTAATTCTTCGGATCCTCTTTGGCGTCCCTTTTCAATTCGGGCAATATAACTGCCCTTGCAGCCAACCTTTTGCGCTAATTCGTCCTGTGTCCACCCTTTGCGTTGCCTGGTTCTTCTGATCAAGTCTCCTAGTTGTGACATTGTCCGTCCCCCCTTTCCTTTTTGGAAACATGTGTCCATTTTAGCAGAAAAATTTTCCTTAAACCACTTGACAAAATGGAAGGTTCGGAATATACTGGAAAGAAAAGACCAAGGGGGACGGAAATGAAGATAGTCAATTTGACAGAATACAGTCTGTTTATTCTTACCGCTCCGGAAGGGAATATCCTCTACATTTTGCCTGCTGAACCCACGGACTCCTCTCTCCAAGTCATAGACCCGGACCGGGAATTGACAATTCCAGGAAAACTTACGCCCGTGGAGAAATTCTAATGCCCTACAAAGACCCAAAGAAATATCGCGAATATAAGCGCGACTATATGCGCCGCCGCCGAAAAAAGGACAAGGAATTGAGTGCCGGCAATTCCGAAGTCCGGGAAGGTGCTCCGCCTTCGGCCGCGCCATCAACCGAAGGACCTCCTACTTCCCCGGCGGCGGTATCCGAATTACCCAGGGAAAAGCCCCGGAAAGCCCGTGAAATTGAGAGCAAAGTCCACTTACTTGGCGGCTCAATGGGCGTATTCCGGGCCCCGAAGGTAGTATTTCAGCTCTCAAAGCAGCTCCTGGAGTCCCAGGGCTGGTGCGTCTGGAGATATCCGGAGCTGGAAAATGAGACTTTTGTAATCCTCAGGGATGACAAAGTCCAGGGTTATCCCCGGAATTTGCCGACTCTGACCCTTAATCCGGACCGGACGATAGAGGAGGAGCTCGCCTTAAACATTCCCGGCGGTGTGGATCACCAGGATTACATTAGGGTCTATGCCGATCATTTCCACGAATTACGCTGGAAGCAATTTGAATCAGAGCCCGGATTTCAATGCTGCAAAGGTCCCGGGCGCTGCTACCTGCCATACTTCCACGAGCCGCCCAGGGATGATGTGATTTCCTGCATTGAAGATCCGGCCCAATGCACCTATTACCGAAGGGGGGATGACGATGATCGAGAAGCCTCAAGGGACCCTGGTGCTGGTCAGATTAACCAATGACAAGGTCCTTAAAGGCGATTTGAAGAATTGGGACAGCACCGGCATCGTATTTCACGCCAAAGAGCGGAAACAGGATGACCAGGCTGTGAAGCTCCATCAGCCCACCTGGGAAGTGTGGGAAATGTTTATTCCTTTTTCAAGCATCCTCTACATCGTAATCCGGCACTTCTTTGAGCCGATGGGGAAGTCCATTCCCAAAGAAAGGGGGGAATTAACAGGTGGGAAGGCCCAGCAAGATCCCGGAAATTGAACGCCGCTTTGGCCGGCCGATTGAAGATATCCTGAATGACCTGGTGGACCAGGGGGAAAGTCCCCAGGGAATAGCCGATGCGCTTCGTATCAGCCAGAGCATGGCCTATGAGCTGATAAAGCAATTTGACCTGAAATCCAAATTGAAATCCAGGGCGAAATCCGATTTCCAAAGCTATTTCGGCAATTCCGAAGGGGAATTCACCAGGCTAATTGACGATTTCATTACGGCCAAGGAAATCGGTGGCAAAACGAATTCCACCATCCGATTCTATAAAACGAACCTCATGCGCTACGTCTGGTGGCTGAATGAGCGTGGAATTCCCCTTCAAATCCGCTATTGCTTCACCACCGAAGTCATCCGCCATTTCCTGCATTACGTCCAGACCACTCCTGAGCGCTTTGGCGGCCGCTCAACCAGCTCCCGGAAGCCGGTTAGCCGCAGCACGGTTGACGCTTATTGGCGGACTTTTCAGGCATTCAGCACGTGGCTTGTCCGGGAAGGGAAATTGAAAGAATCTCCCATTGGCTATGGCCGATTAAAGAAGATTGAAAAACCGAAGCAGGTCAAGCTGGTGGTCCCGGAAATCCCCGATGAAGTTATCGCCGCCATGCTTAATAGCTGTGATGACTCGCTGAGGGGCCGCCGCGATAAGACAATCATCCTGATCCTCCTGGATACGGGAATTCGCCTTGGGGAGCTGGTGGGAATTGAGCTCAAAGACATGAACCTGGAAGCCGGCCTCATCAAGGTATTTGGCAAAGGCCAGAAGGAGCGGATCGTCAGGATCTCAGGGCCCACCAGGGAAGCGATAGAGCGATACCTGGAGCTCCGGGCCGAAGTTGCCAAGACGGACCGGCTGCTAGTCAATGACTACGGCTATGCCCTGGGACCGTCCGGAGTCCAGATCATGCTTCGGAAATTCCAGAAGCAATTTCCGGATTATCCCATTCATCCCCACGCTTTCAGGCACAAGTTTGCCTTGGAAGTGCTGAGGGGCAGCGGGAATCTGGCAGCGCTCCAGATGCTTGGGGGCTGGGAAAACCTTGAAATGCCCAGGCATTATGCCGCAGCCATCCAGCAAGAGGACGCCCTGAAAGTCCATGAAGCGGCTTCTCCGGTTGAAAAGCTGATGGAGGTAAACGGCAATGGTGGCAAAGAAAAAGCGACAATTTCCGCTTGACGGTTTTCAGAACAGATGTTCTACACTTAAATCAGGACGGAGCTATAAGAATCCTGCCGAGGCAATGCTTTATAACCTGCTAAAGGCAGAGGGATGGGAAGTTACAAAAGCTGGTTATCCTGACTTTATTTGTCGGCGCGGAGATGAGGTGATGCTGGTGGAAGTTAAGCCCGACAAAAATCACCGTTTGAAGCGCAGGCAATCCGAAGCCATGAAGGCTTTAGCCAAACAAGGCGTTAAGTGCTTACGCTGGAGCCCTGATGAAGGGTTCCGCGATATTAATAATATTTCTGATGATGATGATATATATACATCATCATCATCATCATTAGCGATCCCCACCACTTTCAATGAAACTCCCCTTGAAGAATTGGCTCGCGAGCTTACTGAAGAAGGCTTTGATGGCGCCATGGCCTTTATTCTCAAGCATGATCCGGCCCGGATCCGCGCTGCCCTGGAGCTGGCGCGGCACAAGCGGGGCCGAATAAAGAACCTGCCCGGCTATGTCCGATACCTGGTCCAGACGCCTGGGGAAATCCCGAAGGTCCCGGACCCGGGTGACAAATACCTTAAGGGCAAATACAGCGATATGATAAGGCGGTGAAAATCCGATGTGGGGAATAATCAGAATTCACGCCTTGGACAGGTCAACCGGCGCCCATATGGTTGAAAACTACGTGGACCTTAACAGGATCGGCCTGACTAGACTCTGGGAGCGGCTGAGTGAATGCATTGATGTTCATCGGATCATCGATGTTCCAATCCGATGGTGGCTCGAAACGGAGAAGGGGGACGGAAATCTATTTCCGTAAGGGGGAAGCATGAGCACAGGGAAAGAGGAAAAGCAAAAGAAGCGCGGCTCATATCGCAAGGTGGAATGCCCTTATTGCCACAAGTTTGTCGGCAATCTCCCGAACCATATCCGGGCGGTCCACCAGACGGAAGCGGAGCGGGACCAGCGGCCGGATGCAAAGCCGCCGGAGCTGACCAAGGAGACCTTGCTGGGGACGGCTCCCAAGAAGCCGCCGGAGACTCCGGAAAAAACCCGCTATTATTGCACCCATTGCCGGGCGGAGCTCCGATACAAGGAAAACCCGTGCTGGTATTGCGGGGAAACTCTGATTTGGGAGGGACTCTAAGATGGAAAGGGAACCAGTTGAGATCAGGCCGGAAGATATCCGCCCCAGGCCCCCGGATATGCCAGTGGGGACAGGCCCGACTCCGGCCGAAGGCGGATTCAGCGTAGCTGATCTCAGGCGGCAGCTCCAGGAATTCAAAGAGCTGATCGCCCTGGCCCAGGAAATGGGCCTGGGGGAGCAGTTAGCTGCCTTGGGGATCAGGCTCCCCGGTGGGCGGTCTGCCCAGGGCAGCCAGGTGGTGGCTCCGCCTGCCCAGAACCAGGTTCTCAATTTTATCCGCCTGCTAAAGCAGCTCTACGGGGACATAACGGTCAATGAAGCCCTGGAAAGGCTTAAAGCAGACCTGGGGAATAAGAGACTATCCGAGCTGACGGGGGAATGGCAATGGCAGTAATGATCGGCGTGCCGGCTTTATCGGAAGTCCCGCCCGGGCTGAAATTCATGCTGACGCAATGGCCCATAAGCGGCAGGACCTTGCTCAAAAAGCTGAACGAGTGCTCGCGGCAGAATAGAAACTGCATTGGCTGCCCGGTCCGCGGCCAATGCGAAGCCAAATATGACGAGATCATAAATCGCATAACTAACTGGCAGGGGGCGAACCGAAATGTTAGTAGATATTACGAATAAGCGCTTTTGCATCTTCGGACTCCAGGGATCCGGGAAAAGCGTCCTGGTGAAGCATATCCTGCGGGCCGTGCCCAATCACATGGTCTATGACGTGCTCCATGAGCACAAAGGCTTTAACCGGTATCTCCCGAATCACCGGCAGTTTTCCAGGGAAGCATTGGCTGAGCTTGATTCTTTTGTCAACCGGATCGTGATCGGCTCCGGCCTGGTCCGGCTCTTTGTCCTGGAGGAAGCCAACCGCTTCTGCCGGCCAAAGCCTTACCCGCTGCCGGCGTCTATCCTGGACCTGAATGACTTTCAGCGGCACCAGCGGATCGCCTTCGGCGTGGTTGCCCGCCGGCCCACGCAGCTCCATAGTGACCTGGTGGAGCTCGCGCATTACCTGTTTATCTTCCGCCTGGTGGGCAAAAATGATCATCAATACCTGGAGGCGATCGCTGAGGGCCTGGGGGACACGGTCCGCAGCCTGGACAAGTATCACTTTGTAATCGTGGACCAGGACCGATCATACCACGTCCATGAGCCGATCGCTTATGAGGAGCCAAAATGAAGGGCCAGCTCCTGACCGTCCTGGATGAAAAGCTGTGCCGGGACTTCAAAGTAATATGCTCAGACTGCGGCAGCCTTGCCACGGTTTACGGATCAATCCGGCTTGTAGCTGGCCGCGTGGTCCAGACGGCCTATTGCTATGGCTGCCTTCTGCGGCGGTGCAAGCGTATCGGTGCCATTCCCTTTCCCATAGAGGCAACGTTGCTTGACCGGCTCCAGGCTGACCTGGGGGATGATCAGCCTGGCGTGCCGGCGTTTTGAAGCTATTTCGCAGCCAATTTGACAGCTAGAACACCTGTGCTAAAATTCTACAGTAGAAAAGGGGGACGGCTAGGAAGGGAAAAGTCCGTCCCCCTTCTCTTTTATCCACCAGCCGTCCCCCGGGTAGGTCGAGCCCGGACGGACAAAATCCAAACTGGAGCACCGCATGGCCGAAAAGATGGTCGGGGTCCCGACTGCCAGGGGCATGGGCAGCGCCTTTAAGGACTTTGGCGTGGGGCTCCTGGGCGGCCTGATCTTCATCATGGCGCTCCGCCTGTTTGGTGGCCTGGGGGTGCTCGCTGCTCCTCTGATCGCCGGCAGCATGGTCAAGGGTGATCGCGGGCAGATCATAGCCACCCTGGCCGGCTTCGCGCTGGTCACCATGGGCGGGCTGACGGCCGGTGGCGGTGGTGGTCCAGACCAGGGGGAAATGTAGAATGAGCCCAGGACTGATTGATACCCTGCTTCCTGATCTTGGGGGAGTTCTCGGCCTTGGTCTTGGCCGGCCAGGACCGCGGATCATAGGCCGCTTCCAGAAGATCCTGGTCCATGACGATTGGTGGGACAGCAACCTTGAGACTGATACCACCAATAATGAGATCACCTGCACCGCCGGCGTCTGGACCATGATCGGGCGCTACAAGGTGCAGCCCCGCCAGAGGGCCCACTTTGGCTACGGCTCGGCTCAGACTCCGGACAACCAGGGCTATCTGTATATCGCCATTTATGACGATACGGCTACCAACTCGGCCCTGGAGGAAGGTAAGGTCCGTCTTACCCAGGTCAGCGCTGACGATCTCCGCAAGATCGTGGTGGGTGAATGGGCAACCATTGACCTGCGCGGCGACAAGAATGACCGGAATAAGCGGATTGCCCTTCCGGAACAGGTCCAGTTCCCCTGGGTAGGTGAAGATAGCTACCTGGCCATTGAGTTCAAGCCGGACGCCACGGACGACATAGTCAAGACGGCTATCGGGACCGCCGCCGGAGAAGATCTCTGGAACGTGCCGGTAACCATCGAGACCAAGGGGTAGCTAGATCGGGGGGAGCGCATCCGTTAGCACGCTCAAAGGAGCTCAATATGCCGCCGATCACCATCCGAGAGGAACGAATCCTCAAATCAGGTTCCCCGATTTTCACCATCAGCGTCCCGTCCATAAATCCGGGGGAGTCCCAGGACTATGACCTGGCAGAGGAAGATTCACTTCCGAGCACGGCCAAAGAGGCCAGGAAGTATCTTCCCCTGGACTACTGCGAAGTTACCAATGATGATCCCAACTGCGCCGTAAGCCTGGTAATCAACCAGGTGGAAAGTCTCTACATACCCGCCGCCACCATTAAGTCCATAAGCGGAAAAAACATGTGGCGGATCGCCGTCAAGAACAATGACGCCAGCACCGCAACCACAGCGGGCAAGATCAAGCTGGTTCTGCAAAGGCAGCCTATCACCGTGGACAAGTATCTGCGTAAATATAAGCTGGGTAGAGGGAGGCTCTTTGAGTAATGGGTAACACAGACTGGGGCAAAATCCTGGCGTTCGGCATTGGGGGGCTGATAGGGCTGTCTGCCCTGTCCAGGCTCATGGAAAGCCAGAACGTCATTATCCGGACCCTGGGGGCAGTCGGAAGGGCTGGCGGTGGTGAAGGCCCGGATGTCATAAACATTATGCCCGAACGCCCGGCAATGCCCGATTTTGGCCCTATTATTGAAGCCATTAAAGGCCGGGACTACAGGGTCCTGCCCGAAGCCCCGAACGTCATAAATATCATCCCTGGTGGTGAAGGTGGGCCGCCCGATATCAGGGACCTGGTTCCGGAACCGCCTTCTTTCAAGCCTGATTGGGGCTTGCCCGATCTAACGCCTGATCTACCGGGCTTTTTCCCGCCCGGGCCGGCAAACCCAGAAGGTGGGCAGTATGTCCCGGACCGCTGGTCTGAGCTGATCAGGACCGCCGGCGATGCTGCCATGCAAGTCGGTATTGCCGTAGGTGCGCCTATTGTGGCTGCTACCGCCGGCTACGTGGCCTATCGCGGGACTAAGGCGGTGGCGCCGCTCCTGGAAGGCTCCGCCCGCGGCATTGGCAGCTTCATTCAGAAGGCGGCCAATAAGCCGGCCATGAGGGCCACGGGAGAGGTTATTGAAAGGACCCTAACCAGGGTAACGCCCCGGGTATTGAAGCGAGCAGCTCCCAGGATTGGCGGGAGGCTGCTTGGCCGCCTCATCCCTGGCATCGGCTGGGGAGTTCTGGCAGCCGATGTTGGCGCTGATATCGCCCGGATGTTTGGCGCGGACGTCCCGGAATGGCTTGGATTCAGCGGTATAGTCAGCGCGATCACCGGTGAAAACCCGCTGGAAGCGCGGTTCCTGCATGATGCCGGGACCACCGGGCATGATCGCGAGAAGGCGGTTAAACAGGTGCAAACGCCCACAGCTCCCCAGGGCAGGCCGCCTTATAGCCCGGTCCGGATTCCCCTGGAGAAGCCGGTCCAGGTTGACGAAACCGAATTCAAGATCTGGGGAGCCGGCCCTGGTGGAGAGCTGGTGATCAGCAAGAGACCGCCGGAAACTTATGAGCCTTGGGAGTGGTATTGATGAACGCCGTTAGAATCATTGAAGCCTTGACGCCCACGATCGCAATAATCGCCATAGCCGTCCTGGAAACGGTGGCGTTAAGCCGTGGCATTGACGGCGTCCTGTTCTCAGGCGTCACCATGATCATCGGTGCCCTGGGCGGCTACCAGGTGAAAAAAGTCAGGGACAGGCTGGCCAAGGGGGGAAGGTAGATGGCGGAGATTGAAAGCAGTCCCATAATGAGCCTGCTATCCAAGTATCTCCCGTTGTCTGGCGGCACGATGACCGGCGATTTAGATATCGCCAGTCATAAGATCACGACCATTAATCACTCCATTAAAGAAATAGACGCCAACTGGTTGGGTATCAGAAATAAAGCTGACACGGCGTATAGCAGACTTCTAGTCCTGAATATACGCAGCGCAGAGGGACTAGAAATATCTGATGCTCTTGGAGTAGTGTCAACTCAAAATGCTGATGGCGCAATTTTGGAGTTTCAGGCCAGACTCAATAGTAGCACCAGAGTAAATGTAGCCAGATTAGTAAGTGCAGCGGAACCCTATTTTGAAATCAGTAGGACAATGCTTTTGAAGCCGGTTACCACCAGCCTCACGCTTGAAGGCCAGCTTAAATATGACAGCACCGAGAAGCGCATCAAATATTATGATGGTGCCGCTGAAAAGGCGCTCTACGCTGATGCTGATCTGACCACGGCTATTAGCACTTCCTGGGGCCAGCATTTAGCCGGCACTCAGACGCAGCTTGACATCTCGGGGCAGGGAAGCGCCCTGGTCAAGACTAACGGCGATGGGAGCAGCGGCAATACCAAAATCTATATTGACGGCACGCTGGTTCACACGATCAATGCCGGGAGCGCTGTTGATATCGCCGTGCAATTCCGGAAAAGCCTGAAAATTGAGACTTACGCCATAACTGACAGCTCCAATGATAGCGGGAGCGTCAAAGGCAATTACGCTTAAAGGGGGGAAGATATGGACAGCTTGAAGCTAACGCCAAAGAACCTCGGGCCGATCATCGCCAATCGCTTCATTACTGAGGGCGACACGGTCACCGGCTTCGTGGTCACCTTTGAGGTCAACTATGGGACCCATAGCCTCACCTGGGACCGCGATATCTGGAATGACCTGACTGCCACTCAGAAAAAGGCTGTCCAGGCGCTTTACGATAAGGAGCGGCAGCTCCTGTCCAACCTGGTTGCCGCTTCCGTCTAGGGGGATCATAAATGGCCAGGCTGGGACGCACCAAACGCCCGATCACTTATCACGGCCGAACCGGCCGGCCGGTGGTCCATAAGGCCAAAAGCGGCCGGAAGTTCATCATGGTCCGCAAGAAAGGCGGCGGCGTTAAGCGCCTTTACGAAGGCACTAAATACGCTGTTGATCGCGCCAGGAAGGTCTTTAAGAGGCTGCGCCTTATCTAGGGCGCGCTGTGATCAAAATTTAGGCGGGTTTTTTCCTGGATGAAAGGTAAACCACTTGCCAGGCTCAAAGCTATAATAAGAAAGTGGAAGCAGAAGCCGCCGCGCCCTATCCGGGTCATCCCCCCTTATCCGCCACCTTCATCATCATCATCATCAAACTAACTCAAGTAATTTTCCAAAAATTTTTTCCAAAAATGAATGTGAGCCGCGGAGGACTCGAACCTCCAACCGGCTGATTAAGAGTCAGCTGCTCTGCCAGTTGAGCTAGCGGCCCACGTTCAGGTGCTATTTTATTTTAACACCCTGTTGATGGGCAAGGCAAGCAAAGCTGATTACTTGGCGTCTGAAGCTAGCTTGCCGGCAATCGCCCAGTTGTGCTTGGGGTTATCCTTCATGATGATATGGAGTGCCTCTGGCGGCACCCCGATCTTGCTGAACGCCTCGGTTATGCCCTCGGCAAGCTGCCTTTTCTGTTCCACGGTGCGGCCTTCCCACATTTCAACGATAACTACTGGCATGGTTTCCTCCTCCTTCCTGAGCTATTTCTCATTTCTCCCAGGTCTTTATCTCCTCATACTGCNCCCGCCATTTGATCTCGAACCCCTTCCCCTGCCAGGTCTCCTTCATCTCCGCGCGGGCGGCGGTGATTTCAGGGCTTTTTTCATACTCCTCATAGGCCTGGCGGTCCTCAAACTCATACACCGCTAGGTAGGTGGGATGCCCCTCCGTCTCCTTCAGTATCTTGTAGCGGGTCACTTTCTTCATCCCCTTGAACTCAAACAGTATAGGGATGTGTACTTCGTTGTACCACTTGTTAAATTTCTCCTCCACCTCAGGCTGGCATTCAGTGGCGACCACATTGATTACTCTGGCCATAGTAACTCTCCTTTCTTAAAGCGCTCTTTAAAAAACGCTTGAAATCAGACAACATTGACGCCGGAGAAGAGCTTATTGGCGATGAACCCAGCAATCGGAGGAAAGAAGAAGACACAGGCCAGGCGGATGAGGGCAAATTTCCAGCCCATCAGGCCTATCTCCAGGGGCAGGCGGCTGATGGCGAGCAGTGACCACCCGGTGAGGAAGGCCACCATGGTGCCGATGCTGGCGCCAACACGCAAAAGTCCGGCGGCGACGGGCAGGCTGGTCATGGGGCCACCGGGCATAAGCCCCCCAAGGGCCGAGCCGATAAGAAGGCCACGAAAGCCGGACTCCACCCCTACCCATTTGGCGACCATCTCCCGCGGAACAAGGGCTTGAATCATCCCGGCGACGATGAAGGCGAAAATGAGCAAGGGGATAATCTGCGCTAACAAACTCCCGGCCGATTTTAACCCCAAAATGTGTTCCCCGCTTCCCCGGTGATAGCCGATATAGAGCAGGGCGAGGGCGATCACCCCCATGATTAGGGTTGGGATGAGCATCGGTGGGAGCCTCCTTTTCTGCTTCATGTCTCTTCTCTTAGCATCAGGTGGCCAAAAAGCCGCTTAACCTTAAAGGGACAATTTTCCTCAGTATAGCCTTTAAAGGGAGGGTTTAGCAACCTGGCGGTTACTCCCGCTTGAACTTGGCTTTCATGGCCTCGATTTCCTGCTGCTTGGCAAACTCCTCCTGGCTCAAAGGTTCGCAGGACTTGAGCTCGTTATCTTCCAGGCGGATGGTGAAGAGCTCCCGGCACTTCCAGCAGCGGTACGGGCCCTGATAGCTTGACTCTACCAGAGACAGGCTGCCCTCGGTTTGGCACTTGGGGCATTTGATTTTGATGAACATGGCTCTATCTTACTCCTTTTCCTGCTTTTAGTTAAACCCTTCTTACCAGAAGGCAGATATTCCTGGAGAAGAACTTCACCGGGAGGCGATGGGCGCTTTCTGGGAAGGATTTGAGCACCTCAAAGCCGGCCTCTTTGGCCAGCCCGGCTAGCTCCGGGTAAGAAAAGAGATAATAATAGCGCTGGAGAACCCCCTTTTTAGTCCGCCAGGGGACGGCGACCTCCCTCCCGCGGAGCCAGAACCTGGGCTGCCAGCGGTTCCACACCGTGATAAAAGCCTCCCCAGCTGGCTTTAATACTCGCCTCAGTTCCTCCAGCGCCCTCAGCCTCGCCTCCTTCCCCTTCAGGTGATGGTAGGTGGCCACCGAGATCGCCCAGTCAAAGGTTTCGTCAGGGTAGGGCAGATAGCGGACATCAGCCAGGGACAGGCTCACCTTGAAATGAAACTTTGCCGCGTACTTCCGGGCAAACTTCAGCATCTGGGTGGAGAAGTCCACGCCGTAAAGCTCAAAGCTCTCTTTAAAGGGCAGGAAGTCTGGGCCGTGGGCACAGCCGAGGTTGAGCAACCTCCCCCGCTGCCAACGCTCGGCCAGCGTTTCCAGCTCCCTGCGGAATATGGACCAGTGCCTGAAGTTGTACCAGCTCGGGGCTATCTCGTTGAATACGTTGGTGGCTATGGCCTCTCCTCCTGCGTCCCTGGATATGTGAGCCAGGGAACTCGTCCCACACTGGAAACGTGACGCCTATGAGTACTAGTTTACTACCTTGGCCGGGTCTTGTCCAAAACTGCTTGAGGAGGGTGTGACTCTTGCCATGAGCCTGAAATCTGCTAAACTGAAATGGGAAGATGGTGATGAAGAAGCTGGCCAGGACGATATCTGGGGTTACCCCGGTGGCCGCCATGACCCGGCCGATGGAGTGTCCGGGGAAGTGCCTTTATTGCCCCACTTACTCCAATACGCCGCGGAGCTATACCCCGGAGTCACCCGCGGTCTTCCGGGCCAAGGAGTGTGACTATGATGCCCGTCAGCAGGTGGAGCTGCGGCTGAAGGTTCTCTCCGAGATGGGGCACCCCACCGATAAGGTTGAGCTGATCATAATGGGGGGCACGTTTTTAGCTCAACCCCTGGAATACCAGTACCAGTTCATCAAGGACTGCTATGACGCTTTAAATGGGGAGACCTCAGCCACGCTGGAGGAGGCCAAAAAGCGCAATGAGACCGCCAGGCACCGCTGCACCGGGCTTTGCATTGAGACCAGACCAGACTGGTGCGGCCCCGAGGAGATAGCCCGCATGCTTGAGTTTGGTGCCACCCGGGTGGAGCTTGGCGTGCAGACTTTGAGCGATGAAATCTACGAGCTGGTAAGAAGGGGACACCGCGTGGAGGATGTGGTCAGCGCCACCGCCCGGCTCCGGGAGCACGGCTTTAAGGTTTACTATCACTGGATGCCGGGGCTGCCTGGGGCCACTCCGGAAGTGGACCTGGAGCTATCCCGGAGGCTATTTATTGATGCGCGCTTCAGGCCCGATGGCCTGAAGCTATACCCGACGATGGTGGTGGAGGGGACGGAGCTAGAGAAATGGTATCTGGAGGGGCGCTACCAGCCCTATGATTTTGATACCGTGGTTCGGCTATTGGTTGAGATTAAGGCCCTCGTGCCCAAGTACGTGCGTATCTCCAGAGTGCTGCGCGATATCCCGCCCCACTTCATCACCGCCGGCTGTAAGGATTCCCTGCGGGGGGTGCTTAAGGAGAGGATGAGGGAGATGGGGCTTGAGTGCAAGTGCATCAGGTGCCGGGAATACGGTCACCGCGCCAGGGACGGCTGGGAGATAGGCGAGCCTCGCTTGGTCAGGATGGACTATGAGGCTTCCGGCGGGAGAGAGGTCTTCCTCTCCTTCGAGGACGAGAGGGAAACGCTGTTTGGTCTATTGCGGCTGCGGATTCAAGGTAGGCCTGTGCCCGCGCTGGGGCCGAAAGCCACCGGGAATTTGGCCTTGGTCAGGGAGCTCCACACCTTTGGCCCGGAGGTGCCGCTCAGCGAGCGGCGCTCAGAAGCCGCCCAGCATAAGGGCCTGGGCAAGGCGCTGCTTCGTGAGGCGGAGCGAATCGCCGCCGAGGAGTTCGGGGCGCGAGAGATGATAGTCTTGAGCGGGGTGGGGGCCAGGGAGTACTATCGTACCGAGTGTGGCTACAGCTCCCTGGGAGAGTATATGGTCAAGGAGCTGTAGCCACTGGGCGCATAATGCTCAGGGTTTGCGAGGTGGCATCCGCTTCGGGAGGGCAGGTTTTTCCTCCTCGCTCACATTGGCGGAGATAGTGGGTTTGGGCGCGGCGGGTTTTGGCGCGGGGGCTCTCGGTCTGGTCAGCTGCTCTCGAATTTTTTCCCGTAATTTCTCCGGGGCCTGTTCGGTGAGCATTTGCTCAATTCTCTCCCGGAGCTGCGGCATCATTTCCACGGCGGGGGTTGGCTCGGGGAGTTTGTCCAGAGCCCCCTTGTTCTTCAGCATCTCAAGCAGCCTCTGGCGCTTCATCAGCGCGTTGGTGAGCGCGTTTTCAATGGCGGGTCTAGCCTGTTCCGGCACCTTTTGGTGAACTTCAGCCAGAACTTCTAGGTGAGCGGACCTGGCCCGGGCCACCAGCTTTTCCACTGCGGTGGTGTTTTCCCCCAGCCCCTGGGCCATCTCTGCGATCTGCTCGCCAAAATCAAACAGCTTTTCGGCATCGCTCAGGGCTTCGGTCACCTCTTCCGGGTTATTTTCGGCGGCTTTGGCTCTGGCCCAGCTCAACCTCTTTTCGATGGTGGCCAGATTGATCTCAATGGCCCTCTTCAGCTTTCTCTTGGCCAGGGCGCGCAGCGCGCTTTGCTGTCCCTTTAGGGATGCTTCCTTGGCCCGGATGATGGCCTCTCTGGCCTCTTCAGGAACGCTTTCTTTAAGGCTATCTAGGACGGAGAGGTGTTTGGCCGTGGCCAGCGCCACGATCTCTGAGACATTGTCGGCCGCGCCGCTCTCAGCCACCTCGGCCACCTTCTGGCTGGCTAGGGCCAGGAATTCATCATAGCCAGCAGTGGCGCGCGCTATCTCTCTCAATTTGCGCTTGGCGGCCATGGCTCGAGCTTCCGCCAGCCTCTCCGCAGCGTATTCCAGGGCCTTTCTCGCCTTGGCCTCAGGAGAGAAGGCGAAAAGGAGACCTATTCTCTTTCCCCAGCTATCAAGAAAGTAGAAGGGGCTATCCGGGGTAATCCCCGGAGCCGGTAGCTCCTCACCCTGCGCATAGGCGGTGCTGCCGAGGAGAAGGGAGAGGATAAGAATACCGCTGAGTAGAGCCAGTCTCATCTTTTTCATGGTTGAGTTACCTCCTCATAATCAGATTGGGGGACCTCCACTTCTCTATCTCCCCTACATTATATAACGGAAAGGTGGTCAATTGGTTAGCCACACTCTGGGGAAAATGTCCCTGAGAAAAAGGTAATGGGGTTTAATATTCGGCTTGGTCGGGCTACTTCCTTAAGGGATGGGTGAGCCCATCGACGGGGCTTGAGTAACGATTAGTCTCTCTCCTTTTCCAACTGCCTGAGTCTGGCGTCACCGATGCCGAAGTGGTGGGCGATTTCATGCCGGACCACCCTGCGTATCTCCGCCTTGACCTCGGCGTCGTTTCTGCATCTGGCCTCAATCGGCTTCTGGAAGACGGTTATCTTATCTGGAGGAACCATTCCGTAGTGCCGGCTGCGCTTGGTCAGAGGCACACCCTGATAGAGGCCGAGCAGCGTTTCCCCATGACCCAGCCTTGCCTCATTAAGCTGCGCCGGGGTTGGCCTAGCCTGCACCACCACGTCAATGTTCTCCAGCTTGGAGAGGAACTCCTTGGGCAGGCTGGCCACGGCTTGCGCCACCAGCCTTTCAAACTTTTCCCTATCCATCTCTTTTCTTTTTCCAGAGAGACCAGACAAACCAGAGGAGCATGAAATAGGCGCTCAATCCAGCGGAGAAGTAGAGGCAGACGATGACCAGGCTCCAGGGCAAGCCAACCTGGGGGGAGGGGATGAAGCGGATGGCGTGGATGATGCCAGCGATAAGGCCCAAGGTGGCCATTACGGCAAACCCCAGCCAGAGCTCGGGGCTGGTCAGTATTTTCCGGTTTGGCTTGAGGGTGAAGTAAAGGATAAGCCCATAGAGCCCCACCAGCCCCAGTATCACCAGGATTGACATAACCAGACCGCTGGTTGAGGGGTTGACCACCACCTCCCAGATGATGCGAATGATGATGGCGACAAAGACCGGGAAGATGGTGGCCAGAAACCATATCTTGAGTGCGGGATGTTTCATAATGTCAGGCTTTATTGCCTCTTCGGGCTTATTCGGCCTTTGGCTCACATTATATTTTGACTTTGGCGGTGATTTCAAGCTGAGGTGTTTTGACATCCTCGGGCGGCTCTGCTACAATGAGCGCAAACTTTTCCGCTCCGAGACGGAAGGCTAAAGGAGGAAAAGGGTTGAAGAATCCCTTAAAGGAGAAGTTGCGGCGGGGGGAGGCGGTTATTGGCACCTTTGTTGAGATCGGCCACCCGGATGTGACCGAGTGGCTCTCCCACCTTGGCTTTGACTGGCTGCTGCTTGATGCTGAACACGCCCCCACCGGCTTTGAGACCCTGCAGCAGATGATGCAGGCGATGAATGGGACAGGTTGCGTTCCCATTGTTCGGCCGGAGTGGAACGAGCCGGTGGTCATCAAGCGGGTGCTTGACCTCGGCGCCTACGGCGTCCTCATTCCTTGGGTCAACTCCAAGGAGGAGGCGGAGAATGCGGTGAGGTTTTGCCGCTACCCGCCGGAGGGGGTCAGGGGCTTCGGGCCGCGGCGGGCCGGGATGTTTGACCCGGAATACTATCAAACCGCTAATGAGGAGCTGCTCATCGCCGTCCAGATAGAGACCGAGGAGGCGCTGAAGAACCTGGACGAGATACTCTCGGTGCCGGGGATAGACGCCTGCTACATCGGCCCTTGGGACCTCTCCGTCAGCCTGGGGTTCGGCGTCCCCCCGAACTGGAACGAGCCCCGGTATCTAGCCGCCTTTGACCGGGTGCTGGAGGCGGCCAAGCGGCATGGCAAACCGGCGGGCATGTTCACCACCATTGATAATATCGAGTGGGCCTTGGAGAAGGGTTTCAAGTTCAATACGGTGGATGACGATGACATGTTTCTGATTCGGGGGGCACAGATATCCCTGGCCAAGGCCCGGAGCGCTGCCCAAGGGTAAAGGCGATGAAGATAACCGGCGTCACCGCCTATGTTCTGGAAGAACTCTTGGGGGATAAGGCCTTTGGCTGGTCTCAGTGGGTGACGGACCGGCGGCAGACTGCCCTGTGTCTCATCTCCACCGATGAAGGCATCGAGGGGGTGGGAGAGGCCCTGAGCACCAGCGGCCCAGCGCGGATAGTGGCCAGCATCATCAGTGACAGCTTCGCCCCTCTCATCATGGGCAGAGACCCGTTTGACAGCGCCGTCATCTGGGACTTCCTCTACAACCGCTCCCGGGACCAGGGGATGAAGGGCCTGCCCATCGCAGCGCTGAGCGCCATAGACATCGCCCTGTGGGATATAAAAGGAAAAGCTCTGGGGCTACCCGTTTACAAGCTCATGGGTGGAGCTTACCGGAATAAGGCGCGCGTCTACGCCACCGGCCTCTATGAGCCCCAGCATGTGCCCAGCGTAGCCGAGGCTCTGGTGGCGGAGGCCCTGGGCTATAAGAAAGATGGCTTCTCGGCGATGAAGCTCAAAATCGGCTATGGGATTGATACCGATATGAGATACGTGAAAGCGGTGAGAGAGGCGATCGGGGAGGATATCACCTTGATGGTGGATGCCAACCACGCCTACAATGCCGCCGAAGCAGTACGGCTGGCCCAGGCCATGGAGGAGTATGATGTTTACTGGTTTGAGGAGCCAGTCCCGCCTGAGGATATTGATGGTTACCTTGAGGTGAAGCAGAAGTCCCGTATCCTCATCACCGGTGGAGAGTGTGAATTCACCCGGTATGGTTTCCGCGAGCTTATCACCCGGCGGGCGGTGGATATCCTTCAGCCTGACCTCTGCGCCACCGGAGGGTTTACCGAGATGATGAAAATACTGGCCATGGCCAGTGCCTGGAACGTGGCCGTCATCCCCCATGTCTGGGGAACCAGTGTGGGCCTGGCGGCCTCCCTGCAACTATTTGCCGTTCTACCCCATTTCCCGGAGCGCCGCTACCCCGCGGAGCCGTTCTTTGAGTATGACCGCTCCCCCCATCCCTTCCGAGACGCCGTCACCAGAGAGAAATTCGTCATGAGGGATGGCTACCTTGATATCCCTGACCGTCCTGGCCTGGGGGTAACGCTGGATATGGACTTTGTCCGGGAGCATGCTACATCGGTCAAGCTGGAGAAAGGCTAGAGCTTAAAAATTTTCTTTTAAAAAGCTTTTCATGGTGGAGTTAACATTGTAAAATTAGAGGTGTGGTTCGCCGCACTGGGTGAATGCAGGAAAGGAGGGCCGGGTGTTGAAGGACACTGGTCTTAAATTAACCTGCCGGCGATGCGGTAAAGAATTCGTCCTGTCCCGGGCGGAGCAAGAGTTTTATGAGATGAAGGGTTTCACCTTGCCCACCCACTGCAAGGCGTGCCGCTCGGCCAAGCAGGCCCAGCCTCAATCCAGCCGTCTGGCTTGCGCCCGATGTGGGACCGAGCTGGATAAGGAGGCCTCCGTTTACTGCGCCACCTGTCTAGAGAGCGCTAACCTGGAAATCGAGCAGAAGGCCAAGCAAATCCAGATGGCCGCCAGCGCCATGCGCACCAGGCTTGAGGCCACTGAGGTGCAGAAGGCGGAGCTCGCCGAGGCGCTTCGCCAGAAAGAGCAGCTGGTGGCGGAGCTGGAGTCAAAGGTGGAGAGCCTGAGCCAGGACCTGGACAAAGTGCAGCAGTTCTACGCTGCCTCAGGCTGGCTTGAACCGGTGCTCACCGAGATACAGAGAAAACTTGAGGACTTGGAGCACACCCAGCGGGAGATAAACCAGAAGATGCTCCAGACAATCCGGATAATGCAGGAAAGATACGAGAACGTCAGCCTCTTGGAGATAATCAAGCGCAACTTAAGGCAGTCCCTCAAGGAAGGCGCTTAAGCTCCCGAGGGAATAGGCATAACAAAAACGGATAGCCCCCAAAAAGCCATCCGTTTTGTTTGCCGGCCCAGGATTGGTATCCCGTGCTGCTGATCGGCTATTCAGCTCTCGGCCGCTTAAATTACCCCGTCTGCCACCATATCGTCAAGGACGGCGCCAAAGGCCTCGATGGTCTGGCTGATATCCTCTTCGGTGTGCACTGCGGAGACCCAGCCGGTGGTGCCCCGGAGTAGGTTCACCCCGTGGAGCAGCAGGTACCAGTTCAGGGCATTGACCACATCGGGGGACATGATCTTGGTGGCATCTAGACACAGACTCCGGTCACACCTCTGACACTTGCCCAGGTGGACGTGAAGCACCGAGCTGGAGTTAAAGACGCAGCCCTCAATGCCCCGCTCCTCAATCTTGCGGTTCATACCATCGGCCAGCTTCCGAGCAGCAGCCTCGGCGGTCTTCTGCACCTCACCCTTGGCGGCTACTTTAAGCATGGCCACTCCGGCGGCGGCATTGAGGGGGTTGGCGTTCCAGGTGCCATTGTGGTAGACGCGGCGGTAGCGGTTCCACTCGGCATCTCCCGGCTTTATCTTGAGTAGCTCCATGACCTCGGCGCGGCCGCACACCGCGGCGCCACCACCCAGCCCCCCGCTGACGATCTTGCCCAGGGGGGTGAGGTCTGGGGTAACTCCCACCGTGGCCTGATAGCCACCGGGCGACCAGCGAAAGCCGCTGATAACCTCATCGATAACGAGCAGGGTGCCATACTCCTGGGTGAGCTCCCGCGCTTTCTTCACTAGCTCAGGCGGCATGCCGATGGTGCCGCCGCTGGCCCCACCCCCCTCAAGGAAGAAGGCGGCGATGTCTCTCTTGGCCAGCGCCTTCTCCATGGCTGCCTCATCATTGCAGGGAATAACCACCGTGGCGCCGGAGACAGCATCCTCGGTCATAGGGGAGAGGTGGCCGGCTAGTGGCTTGTCATAAGGGGCAGCATACCCCACGTAGAGATGGTCAGACCAGCCAAAGAACTGGCGGGCGAACTTGAGGATTTTGTTTCTCCCGGTGTAGGCCCGTGCCAGTTGAGCGATCATGATGTTGGCCTCGGTGCCGGTGAGCACGAATTCCACCCTCTGCGCCGCTGGGATGAGCTGGCAGATAAGCTCCGCCCACTCAATGGCCAGCTCGTTTTCCGTTCCGTAGTGGGTGCCCTTGGCCACCTGCTGCGAGACCGCCTCCACCAGAATGGGGTGGGCGTGCCCCAGTATCAGGCTGCCATGCCCCATGGTGTAGTCAATGTACTCGTTGCCATCTACGTCCCATTTACGTGACCCCTGGGCCCGGGCGGTGTAAATGGCGAAGGGGAGGGAAAAACGAGAATCATGGTGGATGCCCCGGCTGACCTTGAGCGACCTTTCCCATAGCTCCTTGGACTTTTGATGGGTGGCGATAAATCTATCTAGGCTGCTTGTCGTCGTTGCCATTGTGAATTACCTCCCTTGGCTGCCAGATTCCCATCTCTGGGATGCAAGCTCAAGCCGCTGGCAGCGTCTTTCTATTATATCAGGTATGGGTAAGTTTCCCCAACTCTCACCAAACCGGGGCTAGCCTCCGATTCCAGCCATAATTTTGGGCATGAGCAGGCGGGGCAGGAACAGCGAGAGGTCAGGCCAGTAAGTGGTGATAAACACCACGGGCAAAGCGCCGAAGATCATGAAAACCAGCGCCGGCTTTATCATTTTATCCACGCTGACGTTGCCGATGCGCGCAGAGAGGTAAAGGATGGGCGCCGTGGGCGGGGTGACATTCCCCAGCCCTAGATTGGTGCCCATGATGGCGGCGAAGTGAACCGGGTGTACTCCGATATGCTGCATTAGAGGAAAGAGCAGAGGTGCGGCCAGCAGGGTGCCGGTGAAATCGTCAACGATCATGCCGAGGAGGATGAGAAACAGGTTTACCAGAAGCAGCGTCAGGTAATAGTTCTCGGTAACCCCGCTTATCATGGCGATCAGGCTCTGGGGGATATTCTGCATGGTCATCACCCGGCTCAAGACAAGAACAAAGATGACCATAAGCACCACCACGCCGGTGGTAACCGCCTGGCTTACGAAAACATTGCCGATGTCTTTAAGCGTCAGGTTGCGGTAGATAAACAGCCCGACGAATATGGCGTACACCAGAGCCACAGCGGCCGCCTCGGTGGGGGTGAAAATACCGCCGTAAATGCCTCCCAGGAGGAGAACAGGCATGAGCAGGGCAAAGAAACCGCGGCGTAGCGCGGTGCCGAGCTGCCGAACCTGCTGCTTAACCGGGACTGGAGGCAGCACCTTGATGTTGGGATTATTGCGCACCATGAAGTAATTGACCACGCCGTAGATGACTATGGTGAGGATGCCCGGCCCCACCCCGGCCAAGAAGCAGGCGGTAATCGGCGTCATGGTGACGAAGCCGTAGAGTATCATGGGCACGCTGGGTGGGATGAGCTGCCCGAGCACGGAGGAGACCGCCAGCATTCCGGTGGCATAGCCTCTGGAGTAGCCCTGTTTTTCCATCTGCGGCACCACGATGCCGCCGACGGCTGCCACCGCCGCCGAGCAGGTCCCAGCGATGGCCCCAACCATGGCACAGGCCACTATGGTAACCGCACCTAGGCCCCCCTTGATCCTGCCCACGATGGCGTCAGCGATGTCAACAAAGCGGTCGGAGATGCCCCCCAGGCTCATAAAGCCGCCCAGCATGATGAAGAAGGGCACTGCCAGCAGGGTGAGAGACTTCATCTTGTGGAAGGCAGTGGGCAGCTGGGCCCCGACCTCAAAACCATAGGTATAAACCAGGAACACTAGCGCCGCCATGAAGGCAAAGGGAGCGGGCACACCTAAGAGAAGCAGGCCAACCAGTATGGCCAAGTCGATGAATATGCCTAGGTTTGGTATGCCGAACAGAGCGGTTTCCAATTGGCGCTATGCCTCCTTTCTCTCAAAGAGCGGAGCCTTACCCCAGAATAGCTGCCGCGCGAGGTCAATGGTCTCAACCCAAAAGTAAAAACCCCCCAGTATCCCGGCGCCGAAGAAGAAGGAGCTGCGCCCGTAGATCATGGGGAATCTTAAGGTCATCGTCTGCGGGTTCATTTTAAGGTCCCAGGTAAAGAACTGATAACCCCACCAGAGGAAGAGCATGGCCAGCCCGAGGGTAATGAGGGAGGCGATAAATCTAATGAGCAGCCGTCTCTGCGGGGATTTAAGGAGGATGTCCATGATGTCCACTTTGATGTGGGACCGCTCATAGGCGGCGTAAGCCGCTCCCATCATGTACATCCAGAAGGCAGGGACAATGGCCACCTCCTCCACCCAGAGCAGGGGAAGGTGAAGGATGTAACGCAGCCAGACTTGGGCGAAAATGAGCAGAACCAGGGGAACACAAGCTCCCAGCAGGACAAACCACATCAGCTTAGGCGTCCAGCGGAAGGTCAAAGCCGATAAAACGCGAGAAAGGCGATCCCTCACATGCATACCTTCTCTATGTCTAGCAATCCTCTCATTCATCCTATGAGGGGGCTTGGTTGGGCCCCCTCATAGGATGGTCTTCAATGAACGTCTTTTTAGGCCCCAACTATCTTCAGGCAGGGCGCTCCAGGCCAAGAGCGTCGTAGAGCTGGTAGATAATGGCTTTACCGATCTGAGGGGCGAGCTCTGGCCAGACATCCTTGCGGATGACGTCAGCCATGTGCTGCCACTCCTCGTCGGTGGGCACTATTATCGTCCAGCCATAGTCTTCCAGCATCTTCATGTACTTCTCGTCCATGCTCCTGGCGTACTCGAACTGCTCGTTCTGTATCTGCTGGGCGACGTCGGTGATAATCTGCTGGTCTTCCTCAGTGAGCGAGGCCCAGGCGTCATTGTTCACTGAGAACCAGATGGGCTCAATGTAGTCTTTGTAGTGAATCCAGACGCTGTTTAAGTCCCTGAAGATGTAGGCCTGCATGGTGCCGCCGCCCTGCTGCCCATCGATGATGCCGGTCTGCATGGCGGTGTAAACCTCGCCGAAGGGCATGGCAGTGACCAGATACCCTAGGCGCTCAAAGGTGAGCCGGCAGGCGGTGAGGGCCATGGTTCTGATCTTGATATTCTTGGGCACGTCTGGATCAAAGGGGCTGGGGGGAACTTCCCTCAGGCTCAACCCCGAGATTCCGGCGGTCCAGGCACCGAGCACCCGGTAGTTCAGACCATTGACCACGTCGTTCAGGATGTTATAGACCAGGCCGCCTGGTTTCCAGAACTCAGCCGCGGCATCGTAGTCATGATAGACGAACGGGATATAGTAGCCTACGGCGATTCTGGGGTCAAAGCTGTCATCCAGAGCTTCAAACATCATCTCGATATCACCCCGGATGATCATCTCATTGATCAGGTCCCAGCCTCCCAGCACCGCATCAGTGTAAGGGGTGATGTCAACGCGGCCTTCAGTCCTCTCCCTGACTAGGTCAGTGAAGCGAATCATGGCTTGGGCACCTTCAGTGTCCCCTGGATAGTTGGTGCTTATTCGCCATTTGTACTGGTATTTGGTTCCGGCGGGTGCCGCTGTTGGCGCTGCACCTGGAGCCGGTGCCGGGGCGGGTTTGGCGCAGCTAGCTGCCACCAGGCTCAAGATCAGCAGCAATGCCAGCGAAACCAACAATATTTTATTTCTCACCGATTTACCTCCTTCGGTATAGTAGAACCGGGCCGGGTTAAAACCCTTTTCTGTTGAAAGCCATCACCCCCTTATTGCCCTTTACCGGATATTGGCGCCGGGTCTCTTTTTAATTGGGGCCCGCCTTTTTCCACAGTGCTGCGGGAGATGCCCTGCCCCGTTCGTTATCTTGCTTCTTCCTTTCCCCTCCTGCTTGAACACGCCTGTACTGAATACGGGAATCTCCCCTAGGAAGATGGCACGAAAGTCAAAGAGATTATTGACTATTATAGCACCGTTGTCAAGCCAATGCTACTGCCGGTGGGCGAGGGGGTTTCCTGCCAGGGCCATTCCATCGGCCATGGCAGCGCTTTGGCACCCGCGATTTGAGCTGAATAGAGCCAAAAGAGTATGTGGTCTGCTTAACTAGTGACAATTGTCACTAGCCTATATTCTGCCTTATAATTGAGGGAAAGAAGAAAAAGGAATAACCAAGAAATGAGGCTACTGAAAGAAAACCTGCTCCTTCAGTTCTCAGTGGTCAGCTTGGTAGCCATGGTGATCATCGCCGCGGTTTTCGTTGTTTTGCTCTCCAATATAATCAAGGCGCATGCTCTTGAAGATGCTGTTGAGGAAGCCATTGCCACTTCTTCAGGACGTCTTCTCAAGGCGATCAAGCCCGCTGACCTTGAAATTCCGATGACAGGAGAGCGGTATAACAGGTTCCACGAGTTCGTGCAAGAGTCCATAGTCTCCGGGCGAACCGCCCGGGTGAAACTCTGGGCGAAAGATGGCACGGTCATCTATTCCGATGACCCGGAGTTAGTGGGGAAAAGATTCCCAGACAATGAAAACCTACTAGTGGCGCTGCGCGGTGAAGTCGCCGCCGAAGTCAAGGTACCTGAGGGCGCGGAAAACGAACAAGAAAGATTTTTGGGCACCTTGATAGAGGTATACACCCCTATCATTTTTCCCGGCACCACGGAGCCGCAGGGTGCCTTTGAGATTTACCAGTATTACCAGCCCACGGCACGGCTGATAGCCAACTTACAGCGTCAGGTTTTGCTATCCACGGTGGTGGGGTTCTCCTTGCTATATGGCGCCTTGGTGGCTATTGTCTGGAGGGGGTGGCGGACCATTGTAAGACAGCGAAAGGAGCGCCAACAGGCCGAGGCGGAAAAAGAGAAGATGGAATTGCAACTCCGCGAGTCACAGAAGATGGAGGCGCTAGGCCGGTTGGCAGGCGGAGTGGCACATGACTTCAACAATTTGCTCACGGTAATTAGGGTTGGCAGCGATATGTTGCTTGAGGCCCTTAATAGGGATGACTCCAAACGTCAGGACATTGAAGAAATAATAAAAGCTACCGAGCGAGCCGCCTCACTGACACGGCAACTGCTCACTTTTAGCCGCCGGCAGGTGTTGGAACCCAAGGTGCTGAATGTCAATTCCGTCATCAGCGATATGGATAAGATGTTGCTTCGCCTTATTGGCGAGGACGTCCAGCTGGAAACTATTCTTGAGCCGAAGCTTAAGTCGATCAAGGCCGATAGGGGGAGCATTGAGCAGGTTATCATGAACCTGGTGGTGAATGCCCGTGATGCCATGCCCAACGGAGGTAAAATCACGATCAGAACTGAAAACACCATCCTAGATGAGAAAGGCAGTGCCGGCATTGCTGAAGCGAAGCCCGGTGAATTTGTCTGTGTTTCCATTACCGACACCGGGATTGGTATGGACAAGGAAACCAGGGAGCATATCTTCGAGCCATTTTTTACCACCAAGGCTAAGGGTGAGGGGACAGGTCTCGGACTATCTACCGTCTACGGGATTGTCAAGCAGATTGGCGGGTGGATTAACGTCTACAGTGAGCCGGGGCAGGGGGCAACATTCAGGATTTACCTCCCCACCCTTTCCGATAGTGCTGAAGGCAAAAGCGAGCTGAGCAAAGAGACCGCTTCCTCACCGGAGCTGCGCGGTAACGGCGAGCGGCTTCTGCTGGTGGAAGATGATGAGTTAATCCGCACCGCTACCCAGCGCTTGCTCAGTGAAACTGGATATACGGTATTATCCGCTGGGTCAGCAGAGGAGGCATTGGCCATTTTTCAGAGGGAGGATGGTGATTTCCAGCTGGTCATCTGTGATGTGGTTCTGCCCGATAAGTCCGGTGTTGAGTTAGCCGACCAGCTCCTGGCTCTCCAACCTGAGCTTCGCGTCATTCTGAGCAGTGGCTATACCGATGAGAAACTGCGGATGTCAGCGGTGGAAGAGAAAGGATACCCTTTCCTGCAAAAGCCTTACAGCACCGAGAAATTGCTCCGCAGCATTAAAGAGAATATAGGAAACAAAGGGCGGGATGCCAGGTAATCGTGAGCTGATGAGCGCTGGGGATGGCCGTGTCAATAGCTTGGTTACGAAAGAAGATGTTGGCTACAAAATGCGCTGTTTAGACGCTAGTATGTCCGAAATATATGGCTCCCCGAGTAGGACTCGAACCTACAACCTAGCGGTTAACAGCCGCCCGCTCTACCATTGAGCTATCGGGGAGCGATTACCTAAATAATTATCCACCTTTGCCCGCGGGGAAGTCAAGGCTGGCTATTCCTGATTGCCGAAGGACCAGATGGCCAGCAGAATCATGGTTATGCCGAATATGGCCAGCATGGCCACCTCATTCCAGATGGTGAGGGTTTGGCCAAACAGGCTGATGGCGTAGGGGGAGCTCGGGTCGGCTCCCAGCACCACCTGGCGGATGGGGGTAATACCATAGGTGGCCGGGTTGACCTTGACCAAGACGTTCATCCAGGTGGGTAACCCTTGCACCGGGAAGAAGGCGCCGGATAAGAACACCATGGGGAACATCAGCATCTGCATGGCCGCCTGAAAGGCCTCCATGGACCTGATGCGCGTGGCCATGAGGACGCCCAGGGAGCCCAGGGAGACGGCGAGCAGGAACATCAGCGGCAATAGCGTCAGCACCGTCCCCACCGAGAGGGAGACGCCAATCAGGGGGGCAAATAACAGGATAACCATGCCCTGGAGCAGGGCTATCGTCGCCGAGCCCAGCGTCTTCCCCGCGGCGACGGCGGCGCGGCTGATCGGGGCCACTAGCACCTCTTTAAGGAAGCCAAACTCCCTATCCCAGACCACGGACACCCCAGCCATAAATGAGCTCATCAGCACGGTCATGCCGATGATGCCTGGGAAGATGAACTGGGTGAAATCAACGCCTGGGCCAAGGACGCCCATTCTGGCGCTGAGGCCGCTCCCGAACACGAACAAAAACAGGAGAGGGAAAGTTATCGAGCCGACGAGACGCATCCTATCATGCCAGAAGCGCAGGATATCACGGTACCAGATGGTGTACACGCCACGCAGATGATTCATTTCTCCCTCCTAACGCCGCATACGGCGGCCGTGCTGGCGGATCATGGCTCGGAAGGTGTCGCTGACCTCTTCCTCCCGTATTTCCCGCCCGGTGAGCTTGAGGAAAACGTCATCCAGGCTTGGGCGGCGCAGGCTGACCCTCAGTATCCTGGTGCCGAATTCCTTGAGGAAGGTGGGGAGAAATTCCTCCCCGTTGGCCACCTCAAAAGAGAGCCCGTCACCATCATATCTAGCCTCAATCTGGTAGCGGAGCTTGATCTCGGTGCTGGCCTTATCATTATCATCCGTCTTCACCGAGATGATGTCCCTACCCACCATTTTCTTGAGCTTCTCCGGAGTATCCATGGCGATGAGCTTGCCGTAATCAATGATGGCGATGCGGTCAGCTTTCTCCGCCTCATCCATGTAGTGGGTGGTCAGGAAGATGGTGGTGCCTTCACGCTCCCGCAGCTCAAGGATGTACTCCCATATGCGGTTGCGGGTCTGCGGGTCAAGCCCCAGCGTGGGCTCATCCAGGAACAGCACCTTGGGGTGGTGCAATAGGCCCCTGGCTAGCTCCAGACGGCGTTTCATGCCTCCGGAGTAGGTCTGCACCTTATGGTGGCGCTTGTCCCAGAGTTCCACCATGCGGAGCAATTGCTCCATCCTTGGCTCGCGAACTGCGGCGGGCACGCCGTAGACGAGACCGTGAAAGCGCAGGTTCTGCAGCCCGCTCAGCCGCTCATCTAAACTTGGGTCCTGAAAGACCAGGCCAATCAGCCGGCGCACCTGGCTCTGCTGGCGCACCACGTCCAGGCCAGCGATGGTAGCTTGCCCTGAGGTGGGTCTGGTCAGGGTACACAGGATGTTGATGGTGGTCGTCTTTCCCGCCCCGTTCGGCCCGAGGAGGCCAAAGATCTCCCCGGCAGCCACGCTGAAGCTGATGTTATCCACCGCCACCAGCTTGCCGAACCTCTTGACCAGGTTCTCCACTTTGATGATATGGTCGTTCATATCTCTAGAAGCTTGAGGGGCTATCTCCGGGCCAAATGCTCTCCAGCTATTCTAGCATTTTGGGCGTTTCATTGTTTAGTCATCCCGAATCATGTAATATGAATGGAGCGACTTTGTTTAAGAGGGCCTGAACTTAAAAAATGAGAGCGGGATATTACGTGGTAAGATACCGGCGCTACCCGGGCTTTGGCTTAAGCCCGATACTGGTTCTGGTCATAATCAACTTTCTCGTGTTCATCGCCACCATGGTCTTTGGGGAGCTTGTCTACCTCCTCGGGTTGCAGCCAGTGGGTTTTCTATCTCGGCCCTGGACAATTTTGACCAGCATGTTCGTCCACGCTGGCCTCTGGCACATCTTTGCCAACATGCTCACCCTTTATTTCTTCGGCAGCTACCTAGCTAGACTGGTGGGAAATGGCAAGTTTTTGCTCGTTTATTTTGGTGGTGGTATCTTGGGCGGCATACTGTTTGTGCTTTTAGCTTTTCCTTTTTCGGTGGCGGTGGGCGCCTCCGGGGCCGTCTTCGCCCTGGCGGGGGCGCTGGTGGTGATGCGGCCCAGGCTGCCGGTGGTCGTCTTCCCTATACCTATCCCCATCCCCCTCTGGGTGGCGGTGATTGGTGGTTTCCTGCTTCTCTCTTTTTTGCCCCTCGTCGCCTGGCAGGCGCACCTCGGGGGCCTGGTTTTCGGGCTCATCGCCGGCTATATCTTCCGCCGGCGGGAGCGGTATTTCGTTTTTAGGCTTTAGATAATCTGCTTGACTTTTGTCTCGCCCGTTTTTTATAATAGCTAGGCTGGCTGAGGTGGTGCCCGAGTAGCGCAATGGTAGCGCAACCGACTTGTAATCGGTAGGTTAGTGGGTTCGAGTCCCCTCTCGGGCTGGGTTGCTGGCTCGTTGGGAGGGGTGCCGGAGTGGTTAATCGGAGCAGTCTGTAAAACTGCCGCCCTAAGGGCTACGCAGGTTCGAATCCTGCCCCCTCCACCATGGGGCTCTTTTCTGGGCGAAAAAGGGCGGGCGCAGGCGTTTGACTTTTCCGTGGATTTACCTTAAAATTAGCTCTGAAGCTGTGCCCACATAGCTCAGTTGGTAGAGCACGTTCTTGGTAACAATACGGTTCTTACAGTAGTCCCCAAGGCACCATAATGAATCTTTAACTGTCCTATCTCTTTTTCCGCTCGCTTTCTTTTTGTTTTTCGCGCAGGTACTTAGTAGCATCAAAAGCTGTGTCTTTACCAAGTCCACAAATGTTCGCCTGCGGATCTATCAAATCATCTATAGCTTGGACTAATTGTCCTACGCATTCAGCTCCGCACCAATTTTTCTTGTCCAATTGACATATCCAATCCAATACCTGTGCGCTGCTATTACATCTCTTCAAATCAACTTCATACATCAATTTCCCTTTTTCGTCATAATATGCAATAACAAGGCTTTTGGCGTCATAACGCCAAGAACCCCACCAGTCACCATTTGTAGGCTGCGGGACTTCCTCAGGCCCATACCAAACTATCTCGTCACCCACTTTTTGATATTTCTCAAATACCTTCTTAACCTTCTCTCTATACTGATTTTCTGTTTTCTCCTTCAAAATCTCTGCAACCATTTGCGCACCTCCTTTCATAGTCTTCCCCATCGATCATTGTCTTCGTCCTGAAAAACCATGTACCGGACAATATATACCGACCGCTCTCCACTGAGGCTTTTCACTCCGGTACTGGCAGTAACATACTCTTGCTTCACCACAACACCTGTCCTCACGAATACGCCTCTTCACGCTTACCGCTACTGTCTTTTTACTTCTATCCATTTGCCTGCCGTTCTATAGACTCTAGTTAAATGCCTATAGCCTAATCCATAACAAAACCTTTGTCAAGCTTCAGCACAACACTGCTTTTCCTTCGGCTCATCCTCATTTCGACAATTACACTATAAGATATATGTTATCTCTTACATGTTATAGAAGATGTTATAGGATATATCTTCTAGGAAATCATTAAGTGGCATAATCAAGTGAAGTACTACTCCATATTCTGCCGCTGAAACAGCACCATAGCCTTTTTACCGAACAACCATCTAACGCACCACAATTATAATCTACCGCCCTTACAGCATTAACCTATCTCAGACATTAACCGGGTGCGGGGCGGCGCTTTAAAGGTCGCCGCCCGCCCCCTGGCGACCTTTCACGTTGCGCTCCTACTTGCTGCCATATCATCAACCTAATATTCTAATAAGGGGGAGCTATACAGCTCCCCCTGTTTTCATTCTCCTACCTATCCATGCTCGTCAAGGGCTTGGTGATAAGAACCCCTGACACGGTCAGGGTCGCCCTTGACTTCACTACGTGTCCTCTTGCTACCGTTCATAGAATTACTTTAGGCTCTTTAAGTTACTCCTTAAGAGCAGGCTAACCACCTCTTCTCTCTTCCTAATCAACTCATCTAGCTCATCCTGGCTAAACAACTCTGAAAGTCGCTCAAACCTGGTTAACTCATCGCTTCTCTTTCTTCCATCGCTCCAAAACTCTAGGAAAGGATGAACCTTAAACATTTCCTCGTCAATTTTTCCCTGGTCTTTCTTAGCATATGTAGCCAGCATAGCTAACTCACCCTTCATTGAGGAATCCGACCATCTCATAAACCTGGATACGCTTACATTCGACCCAGCTCTTACTTCCAGCTCAGTGGCTAGACAACGCCTTACCGAGTGCCACCCATAGCCATCCTTTCTCTTCACACCTACGGCTTTACATATCCGTCTAAATTCGTTAGACATTTCCCTAATATCAACAGCTGGCTCAAACCCTTTCAGATACCTTTTGATCTCCCCAGGTATCCTATGAGTCGTCTCGGGACCACCCTTCAACGTCTTTACTGTTAGCCTTTCACCGCGACGAACTTCCCGGCCATCTAAATTCACCATCTCTTCACGCCTTAACCCATATACCGTTGACAAAGCTAAATACGCCAGCTGTTTCCTACTTAGCACCTTCTTACCCTTCTTAATCATCTCAACAACCTCATCATAACTTAAGGTTGGTTTTTTCACATCACTAACTCTTACCTTCGGCATAGCTATCCGAGGGAAATCCCATTCCTGTATCTGTGCCAACAACTTCACCGGCCTCAGCATAATATTTATTGAGTTCTGGCATAGCCCAGACTCCCTTAGATCAGCCACATAGGCCAACACATCAGCTCTATCATACTTGTCCTTAATACCGGCTACCCTTTCAAACCGTTCTATACAACGCTTCCACATCTGAGCAGTGGAAACTTTCCTTCCTCTAGCCACCAGATCAAAGTAGACCATCTCAGCTAATTTACCCATAGCCCATAACCTCCCTTTCCATTTGACTTTCCAAGAGCCCGTTCTTTATAATGATTAGTGTTCAGCTTGACTTTTATTTTTCTGTTCCCTAAAATTAGCTTTGGAACTGTGCCCACATAGCTCAGTTGGTAGAGCACGTTCTTGGTAAGAACGGGGTCACCAGTTCGAATCTGGTTGTGGGCTCGGAATAAACGGAGGTTGAAATGG
>MTNR01000091.1 GCA_002011495.1 Dehalococcoides sp. JdFR-56
ATCATAGCGGTGGGATTGATGATGTTCATCCCGGCGATGTCCGGCGCCGTCCCGTGAACCGAGCCGAAGTAGGCATAATCCTTGCCGATGCAGGCGTTGGGAGCCAGCCCCAGCCCTCCGATCAGCGCCGCGGCGCCATCGGCCATGATATCGCCGTGCTCGTTGCACATCACCACCACGTCAAACTGCTGCGGGTTGAGGACGAGCTGCTGGGCGAAATTGTCAATGATGAGCTGGCTGAAGGTGAGCTCGGGATACTCCTTGACCACCTCCTCGGCTATACGCCGAAAGAGCTCATCTGATTGCGTGAGCACGTTATATTTGCTGGACACGGTCACCTTGCCCTGGCCACCCTGGGCTTTCCGCTTCAGCGCCAGCTCACAGGCCACCTGACAGATAGCCCTGGTCTCATCCTCGGTGGTCACCTTGACGGCAAATTTGCCTTTGAGCGTGGCGTCCAGAGTCTGGCCGGTCATATCGTTGCGCAGGTTGAGGGGGGCCAACTCTTTGACATCCCCCTCCCACCCCGGATATAAGCCTTCCAGGTTCTCCCGAATGATGACGAAGTCTATGCCCTCTGGGTTCTTGAGCGGGCTTCTCAGCCCAGGCATATACTTGGTGGGACGAATATTGGCGTAGCACTTCTTCCCCCAGCGCAAATAGCCATGAACCCCGCCCAGTGTTCTGGTGGAGCCCATGATGGTGCAATCAGCGGCATCTATCGCCTCCCTGGCCGATTGGGGAAAGCTATCGCCATATCTGGCGAGCGCCCCATCACCGGTCTCTGCCCAGAGAAACTCAATGCCCAGCTTCATCTCCTCCAGGATCTGAACCGTGGGCACTACCACCTCCGGAGAGGCATCATCTCCTTTCACCACGCAAACTTTCTTGGTCAATTCTCTACCCCCATAAAGCTTGAGTGACTAAATTAGTGTAACATATGCACCTGGCGGCTGCATAATTGGGGCATTATCCCTGACCTGAAATGCCTGCTGCTAGAGCCGCCTAGCAAAGCGGTCCACCGCCGAGAGGAATTCCTCCACCGCCTCGAGATGAGTCCAATGGCTTCTGGCCGGGATAACCTCCAGCACCGCCCCGGGGATACGCTGTGCCATGAAACGGGAGCACTCCGCCACCGGAGCGTCCCCCTGGCTCATCACCACCAGCGTGGGCACGGACAACTTCTCCAGCTTGGGCTCAAGCGCAAAGATACTGGGGCGCTCTTTCTGAACACCACGAATGGTACGGGCGATTCCCCCCGGCGAGTTATTGAGCACCGTCCGGCTGATCTCCTCCCCCAGACCGGGGAGAGCAAAGGCGCTCGCCCAGGCTGGCACCTTCTTCATCTCCTCCAAGAAGGCAGCCATACCCTGCTTTTCGGCCAAATCAGCTAGTCTTCCCCAATACTCCCGCCACCACTCCGGGTCTGAGGAGCCAGAGCCGATGCCCACCGCAATCAGGCCAAGACACCGTTCTGGATACTGGAGGGCAAAGTTGAGCGCCACGTTGGCCCCCATGGAATGACCCCCCACTATGGCCCGACCGACGCCTAAAGCATCCATCACGCCCAATAGGTCCTGCACCATGATGTCCTGAGAGTAGGCCTCCGGCCGGGCGGGAATCTCGGAGCGCCCGTGGCCCCGGGCGTCATAGGCGATGACCCGGTAGCGGCCTTGGAAGAAGTCCATCACCCTCTCCCAGCCCTGCCAGGTGCCACCCAGCCCGTGTGCCCAGACCATGGCCGGGCCAGTGCCTCGCTCCTCATAGTGTATCCTTATCCCATTTGCCAGGATATCCGGCATGCTACATCTCCCTTCCTGGTATTTTGAGGTATTATACCACCCCTCCCAGATAATGACAGCCCGGAAATGAGGGCGATTGACAAAGCGTGATATGATATAATAATTAAACTTCGGCTTCAAGGCACCGAATGTTGGCCGGCTTCCCCACCGAATAAAAAAGGAGGCAAGAGACCATGGCCAAAAAGATACAGGTGACCGGCATTATCCCCGCCATGATAACCCCTTTTACTCGAACTGGAGAGGTAGATTTCAAGGGCATAAGGGAAAATGTGGATTTTCTCATTGAAAGTGGCGTCAGTGAGGTAATGTGCCTCGGCAGCACTGGGGAAGCGGCAACACTATCCCGAGAAGAGTGCGTCAAGGTGATTGAGGCCACAGTTGAAGCTGCCGATGGCAGGGTCCCGGTGATGGCCGGTACCGGCGCCACCAGCACCAGGGAGGTGGTGGAGCGCACCAGAGAGGCGAAAAGCGCCGGCGTCAGTTCAGTGATGATCGTCACCCCGTTCTACGAGATTCCCACCCAAGAGGGCTTATACCGGCATTATGCCACCATCGCTGAAGCGGTGGATATTCCCATCGTGCTCTATAATATTCCACCCCACACCCACGTTGAGATTGAGCCCGAGACACTGGCTAGGCTCGCCGAAATAGATAACGTGGTCGCCCTGAAGGATAGCAGCGGCAACCTCAGCTACTTCGCCGAGGTGATGCGGTTGGCAGGGGATAAGATATCAGTGCTCACCGGCGGCGATGATATCACCCTCCCCTGCTTTGCCCTGGGCTGTCACGGGGCTATTTTGGCGCTGGCCAACATCGCCCCGCGGATGGTGGTTGACCTCTATCAGGCAGCGCAGCAGCAGGATATGACCAGAGCGCAGAGGCTATTCCATCAGCTGCTGCCCATAGCTCGCGCCATAAGCTCCCCCCAGAATTTCCCGGCGCCGGTGAAAGAGGCGATGATGCTGCTGGGCAGGCCTGCTGGGCCAGCGCGAAGCCCCATAATACCCCTCAGTGCGCCAGAAAAAGAAGCCATCAGGAAGGCATTGCAAATCGCCGGTTTGATATAAAGAATTGAGCGAGAGGTGCCACAGCCATGAAGATCACCAAAGTGGAAGCCATTGAGCTCCGTCTGCCTGAAGAGGAAGTCCTTGAGGGGAAATTCTCCTCCGCCCAGGATGCCGTCATCGTCAAAGTCTATACTGATGAGGGCATCGTCGGCGTTGGTGATTCGTATTCATCTCCGCACATGGTGAAAGCCGCCATTGAGGCCCCTTTGAGCGGGGCGAGCGCCTCAGGGCTGGCCAGACTGCTCATCGGGATGAACCCTCTGGATATAAAGCCGATAAATTACATGCTGCAGGCAAGGAACATCCGGCTGGGGCGGCGGGGGATAATCTGCCATGCCATCGCCGCCATTGACATCGCCCTATGGGACATCGCCGGCAAATATTATAATAAGCCCGTCTACCAGCTTCTCGGTGGCGCCTTCCACAAGAAGCTCCGCACCTATGCCAGCATCCTCTTCGGCAAAGATGGCAAGGAAACCTGTGAAATTGGCAAAAGGTGGATAAACGAGGGGTTCACCGCGGTCAAGTTTGGCTGGACACCGATGGGCCAGAGTGAAAAACTTGACCTAGAGCTGGTGGAAGGAGCCCGGCGTGGCGTGGGCGATGAGAATGACCTCATCATTGACGCCGGGTGTTGCTGGGATACCAATACCGCCATAAAGCGGGCCCAGCAATTCCAGGACTATAACGTGCTCTTCCTGGAGGAGCCGCTTAATCGGGAAAATGTTGACGGTTACCGCAAGCTGACCAGCGTCTCCCCAATTCCCATCGCCGCCGGTGAAGGGGAAGCAGGCAGATTTGCCCACCAGCACTTCATCGAGCGCAGCGGCATCAATATCGTCCAGATAGACTTGGAGAATACCGGCCTCACTGAGGCCACCCGGGTGGCTGACTTCGCCGAAGACCATGGGGTAAGGGTGGTCAACCATTTCTACACCAATACCATTGGCCTAGCCGCTGGTCTTCATTTTCTGGCCTCCCGCCAGAGCGCCTTCATCCTGGAGTACTGCGTGGAGGAAACTCCGATAAGGCAAGACCTGACCAAGCAAAAACTGCCCGTGGTGGATGGCTACATTGAGGTGCCGGAGGGGCCAGGCCTGGGCGTTGACTTAAACGAAGAAGTTATCGAACGCTACCAAGTTAAATAAATACAGGAGGAACCATGGAGAAAAGACTTGCCGGCAATGTTCAGACGGTGCTGGGACTGATCAGTCCCGATGAGCTGGGGCTTACCCTGCCCCACGAGCACCTGCTGCTTGATCTCACCGTCCGCTTCCAACTCACCGAAGAGAGCGTCACCGCCAGGGTGATGGCGGAAAAACCGGTTTCTCTGGATATGGCCGGCTGGCTCCGCTTCCACCTCTTTGAGAACCGGGATAACCTGATGCTCGATGATGAAGAACTGGCCATCAAAGAGGTCTTCCGCTTCAAGCTGGCCGGGGGGCGGAGCGTGGTTGACGTCACCAACTGGGGGATAGGACAAGACCCTCACGCCCTGGTTCGCATCGCCCACGCCACCGGGCTCAATATCATCATGGGGACCGGATATTATACCATGGACTCAGGCTGCGCCGAGGTGCTCAAAGCAAAATCTGAAGATGAAATCTTCGATGATATCCTTCGGGACATCATGGTAGGCACTGACGGCATCCGTGCCGGCATAATTGGTGAGATCGGGGCTGACTCCTGGCCCCTGCATGATATCGAAATAAAGTCGCTGCGGGCGGCGGCCCGAGCCCAGCGGGCCACCGGCGCCGCCCTGACCATACACCCCGGCCGCCTTGAGGAGTCACCGCTGCAGATTCTCCAGATACTGGATAAGGCTGGCGCTGACTTAAGCCGGGTGATCATGGGCCATATCGACCGCACCGCCTATTCCTTTGAGTCTATGGTGGAGATGGCCAAGACCGGCTGCTACCTGGAGTTTGACTGCTTCTCCCTGGAAGGCTACTACCCGCGGCGCTACGGCGTTTTTGACACCCCCAATGACGCGGCACGGGTGAATTACATCATCCGGCTCATTGACCAAGGTTATTTAAATCAGATCCTTATCTCCACCGATACCGCCATGAAAGCCAGACTCATGGCCTACGGTGGTCCAGGTTACGCCCACATCCCAGAGAACGTCATCCCCTGGATGCGCGCCAAGGGCATGCCTGAGGAGGTCATCAACACCATCACCGTGGAGAACCCCAAGCGAGTTCTCACCTTCGCCCCGGCGTCAGCCTAATAATTATAGGTAAGGTGAAGATGGAGGCAACTCCAGACCAAACTGGTCAGCCATCTCACGCCTTACCTCGCGGTAAAGCTCAATGAACTCTTGACTCGGCTTCCCCGTGGCCACATCATAGCATTCCTGATATTTCTTGCCCACGGGCGGGTCGCGCAGTTTGCTCTCGTATTTTTCCAGCAGCGCGTTCACGATTTGGTTCGCTTCCTTACGGCTCATCCCGGCCACGGCATGGGCCACCTCACTGCCAAAGAGCGGCTCCATGGGGCTGGTATAATCCAGAGCGGTGCCTCGGGCTGATGCCCCCACCTCAACCGAGCCGCCAGATACCACTGAGGCGATCACCCAGGCACTGTGCTCATAGAGCAGCATCTTGGTCATTGGCCCGGCGGCAGAATAGCCCACGTTCACCACCGGCAGGCTGCTATTACGGGTTACCGCCTGGTTGGCCAGACTCCGCGCCCAGATGGTGTCCCGGGCCGAGGTGACCCCCAGGTCAAAATGGGTGGGAAAGGGGTGCTGCACCACCCCTCTCAAAATGAGCAAGTCCACCGGGTTATAGGCGGCGGTGACCACCGCCACCCCAGCTGGCCCGCCCGCCAGACCACCAAGTATCACCCCATTCTCGGCGAAAATCAGGCTCCCGGCGGCGAGGGAATAGGCCACCTTATTCATGGAATCAAAGTCTATCTTCATCTCGTGGATGGTACCTATCTCCAGGGCATCCGTCCTCCTCAGGCCAAAGTGATGGGCAGCAATATGCTCTTGCGAGCGCGTGGCTGTGGTCACCCCGTTGACAATGGGCATCCCCGGCCTTCCCGCCCGGCGCATACCCTCCCGGGTCAGCAGCACCGCCCGTATCGCCCCCTCTATCCCCAGAGGGCTACCCCCCACAATCTGCCGGCCATCCACGTTGGTCAAGCAGGGGATGGTTATGGAATCGGCCAGGGGGTTCTCAGCGTTGCCCTTCACCAGGTTGATATAGTTCCACTCGTTGGACACCGGCACCGAGGTGGGGCCAACCGAGCACCAGGGCGGCGTCTCATCCTCGGGAAAACGCCGGGGCATGGCCTTGGCATCCTCGCCCTCGCCTAAGATTGAGCCGCGCGGCCCGGACTTAAGCGCCGTCTCTATCTCCTCCCGGCTGAACAGAATCCGCCTCTCCGTATCCAGACAGTAAACCCCAGTCTCAGCAAGAAACTCTATCCCCGCCTGCCAAACCCGGTCAGCCAGGTCATCATCCGCCGGCACCGGGCTCTGGGGGTCATACTTGATGGCGTACTTCTCCACCACCCGGCGCAGATTAGGCACAAAGATGCCGAGCTCGAAATCTCGCTCGGTGCAAATCGGGCCACTGAATGCTCTCTCCACCACACTGGCAAAGTTAAGCATGGCTCACCTCCCTCATCCCTTCCCCACCGCCTTGAGCGCCAGCGCCACCGCATCCCCCGCCGTCCTTCCGTAGCCATCGGCGCCGATGCTATCCGCCCACTCCTGAGTGGCAGACCCCCCACCGACAAGTACACAGTATCTCTGGCGTACCCCTCGCGCCTCAAGGTGCTCGATGATGCTCCTCTGCTGCGGTATGGTGGTGCTCATCAGCGCTGAAGCGGCGATGATGTCGGCCTCAAACTCCTCAGCCTTGGTGACGAAAGCGGAGGCAGCCACATCAACGCCCAGGTCAAAGACCTCAAAGCCGCTCATCTTCAGCATCGCCCCAACGATGTTCTTGCCGATGGAATGGATATCTCCCTTAACCGTCCCCAAGACCACCCGCCCCACCCTCTTCTGCCCACCGCCGGCTTCCAGCAGCCTGGGCTCAAGCACCTTCATGGCGCCCTCCCAGGCCTCAGCCGCCATCATCATCTCCGGGAGGTAAATCTCATAGCGGGCAAACCTCTCGCCAACCTCCCGCATGCCCGGAGACATCCCCCTCTCAATGATATCGGAGGGAGCTATCCCCTCCCTCAGCGCCTCCTCAACGATGGCCAGTAATTTATTTCTGTCCCCGCTGATGATGGCCTCGCTTAACCGTTGGTATAGAGCTTCACTCGGCACTTATCCCTCCTTTGGTTGGCCTCATTCTATCAGGGCACCGCTGCACTGTCAATAACGCTGAAGCGCCACCTCATCTCCTGTTCCGTGCCAACTGTCCATATGCACAAATGTCCCCAAATAGGCTAATACCTGGCTGATTTCTCGTTTATCCTTTTTAGTCTAACCACCTAAAAAGCGAATTTTTGACCAAAAATTTGCCATAAGGGCTTGACAAATTGACCAGCATAGTCCATAATATTGCCAAAAGGATTTGAGTGGTTACTCAACATGATGCTGGGAAGATTGCGTTTAGCCTTGAGCCAAAAAAGGAGGAGCGGCGCCAATGAACCGCAAAAGCTTCGCCAGAACCGCCATAGCAATCATCCTAGTGATTGCCATGGGGGCCTCGTTATGGTTCTCCTCCCCAATTCCGGTGAAGGCATTTGGCATCTCCCTTTCCGCGGCCAATTCCCCTATCTCCGGTAATACCACCTACCTCCTTGGGGAGAAGATATCAATCCCGGCCAATATCCAGTTCAATGCCCTAGAGACAAAGGACTTCCAGTCCATCACACTGAACATCACCGGCCCTGAGTCATTCATCAAGACACTGCCCATCTCGCCTGGCACCTATCAGTACACTGACGTGCCCGGGACTCTGGACGTGGTGGTAAGCTGGGACCCGGGGATAGGCGCCTACAGGTATGGCTATGGTTACGGCTACAGCACCGGCAGCGGCAATATCTCCTATAGTATCCAGTGGACTCCGCCGTACACGCTCACCNCCCCTCCCCCGCCACCACCACCAGCGCTGCCCGGGGCTGATTTCAGGTTTGACATCCAGATGCCGTCATCCGACCAGACCACCACCGGAGCAACCCTGGACTATCCCCAAGGCCTGGCCTACAGCGCCAATGTGACCCCCAGCCTCCTCCATATTCTCCTCCCGGCCAACTACTGGGATGGCACCGATTACCGGGATATCATCGTCAAGACTGACCTTCAGGGCAGCTATGATAGCTTCATCGCCGCCCCAGGGAAGAACTGGGAGACGGAGGCCATCACCTTTGTCGGCAGCACGCTTTACGCCGCCTACAATGAGTGGGACAGCACCACCTTTACCACCAAAGGCAAGATAGCCAAGTACGTTTCCGGCAGCTGGAGCACCGTGGTTGGGTTATCCAATCTCAACCCAATTGGAGGACTCGCCTCTGACGGCACCAACCTCTTCATCGCCTACCGTGATGAGCTCCGGATTGACAAGCGTGACCCCACCACCGGCGCCCAGATAACCAGCTTTGACTTATCCAATGCCTGGGGTGGCAGCACGGGGCCGGGGCCAGGGCCTATGGGCCCACCCATCTGGGGATTTGACGCTCTGGCCTACAGCGGCGGCCAGCTATATGCCGCGCAGGGTGACACGGTGATCATCGTTGACGCCAGCACCGGGGCCATGAGCGATGAGTATAAGACCGGACTATGGAGCACTCGGGGCCTCACCTTTGTCAGTGAAACCTTCAGCGGAGTGGCCTACGATATATTATATCTGGCGACAACCCAGTATCCGGGCAAGGTCTACCGGGCCTCCAAGCCAGGAGCGGTGCCCACGGTGGAGAAAACGCCGATTGGCAACTACACCGCCGAGTTCAAAGTGGTTGCCAATGGCACCATCTACACAGAGAGCGATAACTTTACCCTCACCAAACTGACCGACGCCCCGTCGGTCACCATCACTGCCCCCACCCAAGGTTTCGCCGTCGCCGCCGGCTCGGAAAACATCACTGTCTCTGGCTATATCAATGACCCCTCGATCAGCAGCGTCACCGTGGGCATCGCTCTACCTGAGGTAACCGCCTTCCAGGATGATGTGGACGATGAGACCGCCACCAACGCCAAGTGGCAGCACTCAAGCGTAAGCGGCATGATGCAATGGGGGCCGCCCTACAGCTCTGACGACCTGTGGCACCGCTCCAATGTGAGAGACCATACTGGCTCCGGCTGGTCCTGGCGCTACGCCAACGCGAGCACTGGGACTTATGAGACGCCAGGCTACGCCAATGCCGGTGTCCTGCGCACCAAGGACCCAATATCCATCGGGGCAGATAACACCCTCACCTTCTGGACCTGGTATGATAGTGAGCTCGACTTCTGGCCTGACCGCAAGCTGGTCGAAGTCTCCACGGATGGCTCCAATTGGGAAACGGTGGCTTGGCTAGCCAAATTCTGGCCACCGTTCATGCCCCCAGATATAACCCAGGAGCAATATGATGCCCTCTACTTCGTGCCAGAAAGGACCTGGACCAAGGTGGAGGTGTCTCTGGCTGACTATGCCGGTGAGGACATCTACCTCAGGTTCCACTTCGACACCATGGACGACATCGGCAATAACTATGAGGGTTGGTATATCGATGATATCAGCATATCCGGCGCCGGCTTCCAGGGGCAGGCGGTAGCCGTAGATGAGAACCTGCAGTTCAGCACCACCTTCACCCTGGCCGAAGGCTCCAACACCATCTCGGTCAGCGCCAAGAGGACCAACTACGAGCCGAAGCTCACCGGCACCGCCAGCGTCAGCGGGTCACTGGATACCACACCTCCGGTTATCACCCTCAACCCGGTGACCACCCCCACCAACCAGCCCTACCAGCTCATCTCCGGCAACGTGACCGAGGCCAACTTTGACCGTCTTGAGATAAAGAATAACGGCGTGCTCAAGTGGTCAACCAAGGTGCTGGGCACCGGTAACACCTTCTCCCAGTCAATACTGCTCTCAGAGGGAGATAACAACATCGTGGTTGAGGTCAGGGACAAGGTGGGGCTGACCGCCAACGTTTCGGCGACGATCAAGCTTGATACCACCGGGCCGGTGTTTGAAGACGTCTTCAGTAGCCAATATGACGTCGCCTACAAGACGGGCGAGTTCTCCGCCCGCCCCGGCGACCCCTTCTTCATCGCGCTCAAAGTGTCCGATAACGCCAGTGATGTGGCCGCGGTGAAGCTGGTGATACCAAATACGCCTGAATCCAACTGGGCTTCAGCGATCAAGAAGAGTGACCTCCCCGAGGCGGTCATTGATAGCTGGGGCTTCACCTCGGCGACCAAGGCAGCCATGAACTACGTCATCCCGATGCAGCTACCTTCGGGCACACCGGCTGGCAATTACTCCTGGACGGTCAAGGCTTGGGACACCGCAGGCAACAGCTCCAACATAACCGTGGTCACCAAGGTGGTGACCACCCTCGAGGCCTTCAACATCTATCTCATGCCTGGCTGGAACCTGGTGTCCACGCCGGTCATCCCCACCACCGATAATATCACCACCCTGACCGCCAACATCACCGCCACCGGACTATTTGAACGGGTCTGGTACTATGATGCTTCCGAAAATGCGACCGCGGATAAATGGAAGCTTTACGTGCCCGGCGTGGGTGGTGACCTGACCACCATTGAGGCTGGCAAGGGCTACTGGTTCAAGATGAAAGACCTGGCCGCGTTCACCGCTGCCGGCAAGGTCTCCGGGCCAATGGCCACCGGGCTGCCCAATACCCCAGCACCGGTCAAACTCACCATCACCGGTCAGGTACTGCAGCCAGGCGCGGTGGTGCCGCCCACCTATACCGTCTACGCGGGCTGGAACCTCATCGGCCTGCACTCGGAGAATCCTCTGCCGGTGAGCACGGCACTCAATAGCGTCACCGTACCCCAGCAGAAGTGGGGCTCTCTGCTCCAGTACCTCAACTATATCTCCTTCCCCATGGAGAGAGACGGCACTCCTGAGATAGACCTCGGCAGATTTGACCGGCTTATCTCAACCGATACCATGCAGCCCGGGCGTGGCTTCTGGCTCTACATGGTAGAGTCGGGCACCATCGTACCGTAAAGCTTGAGAGGGGAAAGCTGGGCACAGCTAGTTATGGAGGCAGCCCTCCTTGCGGCTGGAGCACGAAGATAGCCCCAAGCACAAGGAGGGCTGCGCACGGTAAAAACTTAGGCAGGTGCGGCGATGGCTAAGAGAACCAGGCTGATTATCAGCACCCTCACCACTGTTTTGATGGGGCTGGTACTGTTCCCCACCTCCGCGGTGGCGGTGCCCCAGCCACCACACGTATTCTACGGTGCAGTGACGGTGGGCGGGGCCGCGGCTGCGGATGGGCTGACCGTAACCGCCGCCATCGCCGGGGCCAGCTTCCCTTACACCCCCACCGCGCAAACATCCGGCGGCAGGTATGGGGATGACCTCAAGTTCCGAGTGCCCGCCGATGACCCGGATACCGGGGCTAAGGAAGGTGGCGTAAGCGGCGATACCGTGGTCTTCTACGTTGAGGGGGTAGAGGCGGGCACTTATTCCTTTGCCGTGGGCAACGTCACCCAGCTTGACCTCTCCATCCCGGCGCTGCCGACTCTGGCTGCGCCGACGAACGTGCAAAAAACCACCCCGGATAACGATAACACCCCAACCTTCACCTGGGGAGCAGTGGCCAACGCCGCCTCCTATCAGGTCAGGCTGGATTTCGGCACCTTTACTGACATCGGCAATGTCACCACCTATACCTTCCCCACCAGCATCGCTGACGGCACCCACACCTTCGAGGTAAGAGGGGTGGATGCCCAAGGCACCCCAGGGCCGAGCAGCCTATATTCCTTCACCATCCTCACCCAAGTTCCCGCGGTGGGCGTGGGGGTGGGAGGCGGGGGAATAGCCGGCGTCACCAGCGTCCTTTACGCCCTAACCGAGTACGGCCGGTTTACCGAAGACGTTATCGCCCGAAGCGCCGACGGCAACGCTCAGCTCTACATCCCCAAGGACACCATCGGCAAGAACCGAATGGGCTCGCTCTTGTCCAGCATCAGCATAAAGGAGATGGCAGAGCCACCCGCTCCGCCAGCAGAGACTGCCATCATCGGGCCGGTTTACAATATCGGGCCGGATGGGGCCACCTTTGACCCACCCATAGAGCTCACCCTCAAATATGACCCATCCCTGCTACCCCCGGGGGCCAACGAAAAGAAGCTGGTTATCGCCTGGTGGGATAAAATGGCCAAAGAGTGGGTGGAGCTGGAGAGCAGCGTTGACCCGGAGGCTGATACCATCACGGCAAAGGTCAGCCATTTTACCGCCTTCGCCATACTAGTGCCCACCCGCCCGGCCAGCTTCACCCTCGCCGACCTCAAGATAACTCCCACCGAGATTTACCTAGGGGAGAGCGTCAGCATCAGCATCCAGCTTACCAATACCGGTGACCTCACCGGAAGCTATGAAGTAAGCCTGAAGATAGATGACAGCGTAGTGGAGACAAAAGAGGTCACCCTTGAGGGTGGTGATAGCGAGACGGTCAGCTTCAGCCTGACCCCAAATAAGGTCGGAGAATACTCAGTGGACGTTGGTGGGCTGCAGGGCACCTTTGTGGTCAAAGAGCTCAAAGCTCCAGCCGCCTTCACCACCAGCGCCCTCACCATATCCCCGAAAGAGGTTGACATCGGCGAGCGGGTGACCATCAGCATCACGGTAACCAACACCGGCGGCATCACTGGAGCCCATAAAGTAACCCTCAAGATAAACGGCGCCATCGTGGAGGTGAGAGAGGTGGTGCTGGCGCCGCGCGCCAGCGAAAAGGTGGTTTTCACCGTGGTCAAGCATGCGGCTGGCACCTACAGCGTAGATGTTGACGGAAAGCGTGGCTCGTTCCTGGTCAGGGAGAAAGCCCCACCCCCTAAAGAGGAAAAACCACCACTGACGCCACCACCAACGACAGCGCCACCACCGGTAACGCCGAAACCAGTCACACGAATTAACTGGTGGCTCATCGGCAGCATCATCGCCGGGGTCGTGCTCATTGGGGTGGTCACCTGGCGCATCGTGACCAGACGAAGAGCTGGCTAGAATAACTCTCTCCCTCAATACTTCAAAGGGTAGCTGCGCCAGAGGCTGTCTAGGCCATCCACATCAAAGCCATAGACTTTGAGCAGGGCTTGATCATAGCCGCTCCCTTCCCGGAAGGTGCGGAGCAATTCCAGCATCTGGCTCTGCCCGTAATTTTCGATGAGAAACTTGACCAGAGAATAGCTCTGGGCATAGGCCAGGGCCGACTGCTCAGCCAGGGCGGAAAAGGGGCTGGCCAGACTGCGCACCGAGATGAGGCTCCCTTCCCTTATCGCCTTTTCCAGCAGAGCGGCGAAGGCTGGCTCCAGCGGGCCCTCAGCATACATGGCGATGCCTTCATCAAGCCAGGTGGGCAAGTCGCTATAGGGGTTGAAGACCACCTGATGGATGACCAAGTGAGTCAGCTCGTGCGCCATCGCCCGCCTCCCCCAGTCAATCTCGTCCGGCGCTATCCCGATGGCGATGGTGCTATATCTGGTGAAAGTTACCCCTCCGGTCCATTCCTGGGGGAAAATCATCGCCCCCTGCAAATCCTGCGCGCCGGCGTAGATGTAGATGTTGACTGGTCTAGCTAGCTCGGCCCCGGTGGACTTCGCCAGCCGGAGCAATGCTTCTTGAGCAACCCCCATTAACTCCCGGGCAAAGGACTCATCCCCCTGATACCAGTGGATGGTTACCTTGCCCTCGGTCAGGCTGCGCCAGGAATAGCGGTCATCATCAACCTTGACTCTAGCCGGCTCGGTCTCAAGGCGGTCACCTCTGGCATCTTCCAGCGTCCACCAGTATTCCAGGCGGCTCCCCGGAGGTAACCCCCCTGTTTTGCGCATATCCCAGCTCCATGCCACCTCAACCACGGGTGCTGGCTCAAATTCAAGGTAGACCTCGCTGACCACGTAGGCGAAGCTCTCCCGCTCCACGGTGTAGTGCAGGCGGATCTCGGTGATGTCAGCATGGCTCTGGGCTTTGAGGTTGAAGGTGAGCTTGAGGGGAAAATCCACCTCAACCGAGCTCTCCCGCACCGCCAGCCCCTCTTCAGCCTGAACCGAAGCAGGACCGAGCACCACCAAAAACAGGCCGAGGATTAAGGCTAAAAGGCCGATTTTTTTAATCATTCCTCCCTCCCCAGGCCAGAGCGGAGATAAGCGTTGATGAAGCCATCAAGCTCCCCGTCCAGCACGGCATCAGCATCGCTGGTCTGATAGCCGGTGCGATGGTCCTTGACCATCTTATAGGGGTGGAGGACATAGCTTCTAATCTGGTTACCCCACCCGGCGGCGACGCGCTCACCTTTAAGAGTAGCTTTCTCCTCCTCCCTCCTCGCCAGCTCCAGCTCCAAGAGACGGGCCTGGAGTATCCTTAAGGCGATCTCCTTATTCCGATACTGAGAGCGCTCGCTTTGGCAGGTGACCACGAGACCGGTGGGCAGATGGGTTAATCTCACGGCGCTGCTTGTTTTCTGCATATGCTGGCCACCGGGACCGCTGGAGCGGAAGGTCTCCACCTTTAAGTCAGCAGGGTCAATCTTGACGTCAACATCAGCTTTGGCCTCGGGCATGACCTCCACCAGGGCAAAGGAAGTATGCCGGGCGTGGTCGGCATCAAAGGGGGAAAGACGAACCAGCCGGTGAACGCCATGCTCCGACCTCAGATAGCCGTTGGCATAATCGCCGCTGATGGCGATGACCACGCTCTTCACCCCAGCTTCTTCACCCGGGGAGACGTCAAGTATTTCCGTGCGGTAGCCGTGGCGCTCCGCCCAGCGCAGATACATCCGCATCAGCATCTCCGCCCAGTCCTGGGACTCAGTGCCCCCGGCGCCGGCGTGAATGGCCAGAATGGCATTGCGGTCATCGTATTCCCCGCTGAAAGCCATCTGGAATTCCAGCTCGTCAAGGCGGGAAGCCACCGCCTCCACCTCGGACTGGATTTCAGCCTGAAGGGAGGCATCCTCCTCAGCCAGCGAGGCCAGCTCATCAAGGTCAGCCACCCGTTTCTCCAATTCCCGCCACCTCTCCACCACCTTTTTCAGCTCAGACAATCGGCGCATGGCATCCTGCGCCCGCGCTTGGTCTAGCCAGAAATCAGGCTGGGCGGACTGCCTTTCCAGTTCAGCGATTTCAGCTTCCCTGGCGGGGATGTCAAAGATGCACCAGCGCCATGGAAACTCTGGATCGCAATTCCTCCAACTTGTCTCTTAATTCCTGCATCTCTCCTCACTCTTCAAGTCAGAATAGTCTCCCTTGCTCGCCCATCTCGGCGGGGCCTCTTCTCTTCTCCAGCTTGAGATTGCCCCCAGCGGCTAGATGCGCATAGCGCAGTGGCTCCGGTATGCGATGGCCCCGGCAGCACTCAAGCACCCAATGGATGGCCGTGGGCAAATCAACCTTGTGGCCTATGGAGACGTAAAGGGGACTGGTGTCGAATTTGGTGCGCAGGGCTGCCCCGATGACCTCGCCATTATCCACCAGTTCAGCGTAACTGCCTGGCTCAGGGCCTATCTCCTGGTGGCTTCCGCAGAGCCGGGATTTGGCACAGCCGATGGTGGGCGTATCCAGCAAAAGCCCCAGATGCGAGGCAAGGCCCAGGCGCCGGGGGTGCGCCACCCCCTGGCCATCAACCAGGATGAGGTCAGGGGTGATGGTGAGCCTCTCACAGGCGGCCAGCACCAGCGGTGATTCCCGGAAGGAGAGTAGCCCGGCGATATAGGGGAAAGTGACCCGCTCATTCACCACCTCCACCTCCACCACCTCAAGCTCAGGGTAGCTCAAGACCACCACCGCCCCGGTGGCCATCTTTCCCACCCTCTCCGCCGAGATATCCACCCCGGCAATAAACTGGGGGGTGGCTACCTGGCTCACCTTGGATACCTGGGCAGCAAGTCTCCGCTGAATATCAAAAGCCTGCGGCACGCTCACCTGCCAGTCATGCAGCTTCTCCACCCTCATACTTCGAATTATAAGCTCTAGTCCCGCTTGCTGGCAACTAATTCCCGTTTACCGTTGACAGCCCCCAAGCTGATGGTGCATAATATAATTCGATACTAAAATTAAATAGAAAGCTAGGTAATGGTTAAGATTCGACTCCGACGTGTAGGTGCTAAAGGCCAACCAAGCTACCGGCTGGTTGTGGCTGATGCTCGTGCCCCCCGTGATGGGGCCTTCATTGACATCATCGGGCACTTCAACCCCCTCACCGACCCCGAGACGGTGGTCATCAACGAGGAGAAAGCACGGCACTGGCTGAGTAAAGGGGCTCAACCAACAGATACCGCTGCCAGGTTGCTAGCCAAGGCAGGCGTCATGGAAAAGTCCAAAACAAGCAAGGAGAAGACCGAATCATGAAAGAACTCGTAGAATTCATCGCCAAATCTATCGTGGATGCGCCTGATGAGGTAAAGGTTGATGAGGAAACCAACGAGGAAGGCCTGATGACGCTCAAATTGCAGGTTGCCGATGAGGACAAGGGAAGAGTCATCGGCAAGCAGGGCCGAATCGCTGAAGCTATGCGCACCTTGCTCAGGGTAAAGGCTGCCAAGGCTGCTACCAGAGTCAGGCTCGAGATTGTTTAAGCACGCCCCAAACGGCCATCCAGGTTGAGGATGAAAACGCCCGATTTGGAATTTATCACCATCGGTCGCATTCTAGCGCCATGGGGCGTTAAAGGTAAATTAAAAGTCAAGGTTGAAACGGACTTCCCGCAGCGCTTTGTTTCCGGCGCTGAAATCTATCTTGACCACGAGCCGCAGGTTATTGAGAGCGCCGAGTGGCACAGCGGCAAGCTGATCATCAAGCTGCGCAGCGTCGATAGCATTGAAGATGCCCAAAAGCTGCGCGGCAAGCTCATTGAGATCCCATTCAGCCAGCTCCAGCCTCTCCCGGAGGGGCACTACTACTATTTTCAGCTCATCGGGCTGGAGGTATGGACCACGGGAGGAGAGCTCCTGGGCAAGATTTCTGAGATCCTGACCACGGGGAGCAACGATATCTACGTGGTCTCCAATGCCAGGGGGGAAATCCTGATTCCGGCCATTGAGGACGTGGTAAAATCGGTTGACCTTGACAAGCAGAATATGGTCATCGAGCCGATTGATGGGCTCTTGAATTTAAACCAGAGAGCCGGTCTCTAGCCTCCCCTACCTCTTTCGCTTCCTCGCCATCTCCGCCACCTTGAGGCGAGCTAGAGCGCGCCGCAGCGCTGCTTCAGCGCGGGCCACATCCACCCCCGGGGCATACTTTGCCGCCAGACGCTCCTGAGCCCGCCGTTTGGCCTCCTCCGCCCGGGCCACGTCTATCTCCTCTGCCCTCTCCGCGGCATCGGCCAGCACCACCACCCGGTCTGGCCTCACCTCAAGAAAGCCCCCGGAAATGGCCAGAGTCTCCTCCTCCCCGCCCTTCTTTATCCGTAGCTCCCCAGCCACGAGCACCGTCATCAGGGGGACATGGTGCGGCAGAATCCCCAGCTGCCCCTCCACACCAGGGGCGATGACCATATCCACCTCTTCCGAATAGACCGCTCGCTCGGCGGTGACGATATCAAGTCTCAGACCAGCCATCAGCTACCCCTTCGCTTTCTCCGCCTCCTCCTCAGCCCCAGCCCCCAGCTTCCTCGCCTGCTCCACCACCTCATCTATGGTGCCCACCATGTAAAATGCCTGCTCCGGCAGGTCATCGTATTTGCCCTCCAGAATCTCCTTAAAACCACGCACCGTCTCCTTCACCGGCACGTACTTGCCCTTCCTGCCGGTGAAGACCTCGGTGACGAACATCGGCTGCGAGAGAAACCTCTGGATGCGCCGAGCCCGGCCCACGATGAGCTTGTCCTCCTCGCTGAGTTCCTCAATGCCCAAAATGGCGATGATATCATGCAGGTCCTTGTAACGCTGTAGCACCCGCTGCACCTCACGGGCCACCTGATAGTGCTCCTCACCCACAATCTCGGGGGCCAGTATGCGGGAGGTTGAGACCAAGGGGTCAACCGCCGGATACAGCCCCTGCTCCGCAATCGACCTCTCCAGGGCGATCACCGCGTCAAGATGGCCGAAGGTGGCCACCACCCCAGGGTCAGTGTAATCATCGGCCGGGACGTAAATCGCCTGGAAGGAGGTGATGGAGCCGTGCTTGGTGGAGGTAATCCTCTCCTCCAGCTCCCCCATCTCCGTGGCCAAGGTGGGCTGATAACCCACCGCCGAGGGCATGCGCCCCAGCAGAGCGGATACCTCCATGCCGGCTAGGGTATAGCGGTAGATATTGTCAATGAAGAGCAAGACATCCTGATGCTCAACGTCACGGAAGTACTCCGCCATGGTCAGCCCGGTCAGCCCGACGCGGAGGCGAACCCCGGGAGGCTCGTTCATCTGACCAAAGACCAGAACCGTCTTATCAATCACGCCCGAATGGCGCATTTCATGCCAGAGGTCATTGCCTTCTCTAGACCTCTCCCCGATGCCGGTAAAAACGGAGAAGCCCCCATGCACCGTGGCGATATTGCGGATGAGCTCCATGATGATGACCGTCTTGCCCACCCCAGCACCGCCGTAGGCGCCTATCTTGCCCCCTTTGGCAAACGGGGTGATGAGATCAATGACTTTTAGCCCCGTCTCCAGCATCTGGGTGGTCGTCTCCTGCTCCTCGAAAGAAGGCGGCGGCCGGTGGATTGGCCAGTATTCCTTCGTTTCAACCGGGCCAAGATTATCCAGAGGCTCCCCCATAACGTCAAACAGGCGGCCCAGGGTGGCCCGGCCCACCGGCACCTTGAGGGGGGCACCGGTATCTATCGCCTCGGCGCCCCTTTCCAATCCCTCGGTCGGCGATAGCGCCAGACACCGCACCCAGTTGTTCCCCATGTGCTCCTGAACCTCAAGCACCACCTTGCTGCCCCCGGTGGGAATCTCAACCGCATGGTAAAGTGCCGGCAACTCTTCAGACGGAAACTCAATATCAACCACCGTGCCGATCACCTGAACCACTTTGCCTTTCGCCATATAACAAACCTCCGTCTTTAAGCCAGGGCTTCAGCGCCACCGGCGATATCCAGAATCTCCTTGGTGATTGCCTCCTGACGAGCCTTGTAATAAAGCAGCGTCAGGTCACTGATAAGCCCATTGGCACTATCAGTGGCATTGCGCATCGCCACCATTCTGGCCGCCTGCTCGCTGGCGATTGATTCCAGAATGGCATGATAGACCTCCATCTCCACAAACCGGGGCAGAAGCGCCCCCAGCACCTGCTCCGGGCCTGGCTCATAGATATAGTCCACATTCTGCGCCGTGGGTATGCTGGCCGGCTCCACCGGGAGCAGCTCCCGCAGCACCGGCCGCTGCACGGTTGTGGAGACAAACTGGGCATAGGCCAGATAAACTAGGTCAACATAGCCTTGGCTGTAGTAATCAATAACTACTCGGGATATGGGCAAGGTATCCAGCAGGCTGGGCCGGTCGCCGAGGTGAGTAAATTCAGCCACGATGTCACGGCGGTATCGCCGCATGAACTCCAGCCCCTTGCGCCCGACATTGATCAGGGCCACCGGCACCTCTTGTTTCAGGATAAAGTCCGCGGTCAGGCGATTGAGATTGATGTTAAGCCCGCCGCACAAACCACGGTCCGGGGTGATGTGGACCACGGCAATCCTGGCCACCGGCCGGCGCTGCAGCAAAGGATGCAGCGGCCTTCCCGTTTCCGGTAAGGCCGCCAGGTCAGCGATGACCTGCTGAATCTTCTCCGCATAGGGATGCCCAGCCAAAGCACGCTCCCGCGCCTGCCTCATCTTGGCGGTGGCGATCATCTCCATCGCCTTGGTGATCTTGGCGATATTTTGAATGCCGCGTATGCGGCGGCGAATGACCCGAACGTTAGCCAATCTCCGAGTTAACCTCCCTCAATCTGGCTGATGAAATCCTTTTTAAACTCTAGGATGGCTTGTTTTAGCTTTTCTTCTGTCTCAGCGCTGAGCTCCTTGGTTTTGGCGATAGCCTCCCCCACTTCAGGATGATTTGCCGCCATAAAGTCATGGAACCTGGTCTCAAAGACGGTCACCTTATTTACCGGGATGTCATCAAGATAGCCGTTGACCGCCGCGTAGAGTATCATAACCTGCTTTTCCAACGACATGGGCACAAACTGAGGCTGCTTTAAGACCTCGGTGAGGCGCTGGCCGCGGTCAAGCTGCGCCCTGGTGGCCTTATCCAGCTCCCCAACGCCGAATTGGGCGAAGGCGGCCAGCTCCCGGAACTGCGCCAGCTCCAGCCGCAGCTTACCGGCCACCTGCTTCATCGCCTTGGTCTGGGCAGCGCTTCCCACCCGGGACACTGACAAACCCACGTTCAACGCCGGTCTGATGCCGGCATTGAACAATTCCGTCTCCAGATACATCTGACCATCAGTGATGGAGATAACGTTGGTGGGAATGTAGGCGGACATATCACCCGCCTGCGTCTCAATAATCGGCAGCGCCGTCAGCGAGCCACCCCCGTATTCTGGGGCGTATTTGGCCGCTCGCTCCAGCAGGCGGCTGTGCAGATAAAAGACATCGCCCGGATAGGCCTCCCTTCCCGGAGGGCGGCGCAGCAGCAGGGAAAGCTGCCGGTAGGCCCAGGCGTGCCTGGTAAGGTCATCATAAATCACCAGAGCGTCCTTGCCCTGCTCCATAAATTCCTCACCCATGGCACAGCCAGCGTAGGGCGCCAGATACTGCATGGCCACTGAATCGGAGGCATTGGCCGAGACGACAATGGTATGCTCCATGGCGCCATGGGCCTCCAACGTGGCCACCACCTGGGCCACCTTGGACACCTTCTGCCCGATGGCCACATAGATGCAGATCAAATCACCGCCCTTTTGATTGATGATGGTGTCAATGGCGATGGCCGTCTTCCCGGTTGAGCGGTCACCAATGATGAGCTCCCGCTGCCCACGGCCTATGGGTATCATGCTGTCTATTGCCTTGATGCCGGTCTGCACCGGGGTATCCACCGACTGGCGCACCACCACATTGGGGGCCACCCGCTCCACGGGGCGGGTCCTCTTGGTCTTGATGGCCCCTTTGCCATCAAGGGGATGCCCCAAGGGGTCAACCACCCGCCCGATAAGCGCCTCCCCTACGGGCACCTCAGCAATCCGGCCGGTGCACCGTACCTCATCGCCCTCCTTCACCCTAGTGTAGTCCCCGAGGATGATGGCCGCCACACTATCCTCCTCCAAGTTGAGCGCGATCCCCATGACCTCACCAGGAAATTGAAGCAGCTCGCTGTACTTGACCGCCGCCAGCCCGTGAATGCGGGCGATGCCATCACCAACCTCGATCACCGTGCCCACATCCACCATGCTCACGGCAGCGTCAAATTGCTCAATCTGCTGCTTGATTACCGAAACGATGTCCTCTCCTCTTGTCGTCACCCGAACTACCTCCTACTAAAAGGCCTTTTTATCTCCCTATGCCAATCATCTCCCGCTTTAACGCCTCCAGCCGGCTGCGCACGCTGCCATCCAGCAGCTTCCCCCCCACTTTGGCGACAAACCCGCCGAGCAGGTCAGGGGCTACCTGAGACTCAAGCACCACTTTTTTGCCCACCACAGCGCCGAGGTGCTCAGCCAGCTTCCGTCTATCCTCCTCACCAAGCGGGATGGCGGTCAGCACCTCCCCCCGCTCTATCCCTTGATAGCTGTCCACCAGCCGCTGATACTCGCTGAGAATACCGGCCAGCAGATTCAGCCTGCCCTTGGTCACCAGCAAGAGGGCCAGATTCAACGCCAGGTGACTCACGCCCTTGAGTCTCTCCAAGAGCAGCCTGGCCTTATCCTCAAGGTGAACCCTGGGGCTTTCCAGCCAAGCCATAACCTTGGCATCAGCGGCTAGGCTGGCAAGCTCCTCTAGGTCAGACTGCCACTCGGCGATTTTTTTGGTCTCCAGGGCAATCTCAAACACCGCTTGAGCATAGCGCCTGGCGCTAACTTTTCGGGCCACCCTCAACTCCTCTAGAGATAGTTACTCCTTCCTCAGGGCAGAGCTCTCCTCCAGCACCTTCTCGATAAGCTCGCGATGCGCCTCCTTATCCAAGGAGCGCTCGATCACCCTGCTGGCCGCCAGTATGGTCAGGTCAGCCACCGCCCGCCGCAGCTCATCAATGGCCTCCTCTCGCTCCCGCTTGATCTCAGCGCGAGCTCGGGCGATGAGCGCCTCCGCCTCCTGTCTGGCCTCGGCCTGGGCCTTCCGCTTCAGCTCCTCCCCAATCTGCACCGCCTGAGCTATTCTCTTCTGCCCCTCCTTGCTGGCGGCTTCAAGCTGACGCCTCACCTCCTCCTCGGTGCGAGCCACTTGCTCTTTTATCGCGTCCGCCTGCTCCATGCTCTCTCTGATGCGCCGCGAACGCTCGTCAAGCATCCTCATCACCGGCTTATAGGCAACGAGATACAGGAGCGCCAGCAGGATGACCACGTTAACAATCTGCGCCACCAAGGTGGGCAGGTTAACACCAAGGGCACCAAGACCCTCCATTTCCCCCTCCAGTATCGATTATTTTGGCAAGCCTCATCACGGCTCTCCACACGCAGTATGAATCTGGGGAAGCGTTGCGGCGGTGTCTAGATGGCGATGGCCGCCGCCACCACCAGCCCCACGAAAATCAGCGCTCCCAGCACGGCTGCCCCAATGACCACCCCAATAGACAGAGGTATACCATCTTGTCCCATTCGTAGCCTCCTTATAAACAGCCCCTAGACGATCATCGCCAGGATGATGGCCACAATCAGCGCGTAAATGCCAATGGCCTCGCAGAAAGCGGTGACCAGAATCATATTGGTCATGATGGAACCACTCGCCTCCGGGTTACGGGCTATCCCCTGCAGCGCAGAGTAGCCGATAAGCCCGATGCCCAGCGCCGGTCCCAGTAACCCTAGGCCAGCCGCCAACCCCACTGCCAGCATCTTCATCGTCGCTGCATCCATCTATCTACCTCCTTCTATCTTCTATTATCTCGTTAATGCTTTGCACTAGCTGCCTCTTCCCCGTGATGAGCCACAGCCAGAGTAAGAAACACCAAAGTCAGCCCGCCAAAGATGAGCGCCTGGACAAAGCCGACGAGCAACTCAAGCCCATAAAACGGGATGGCAAATATCCAAGGGACCAGGAAAGCGGCGATGAGCAGCAGTATCTCGCCTGCGGTCATATTGCCGAAGAGACGGAAGGTAAAACTGATAATGCGCACTAGTTCACTCAGCGTCTCCAGCAAGCCGACAAAGGCATGGATAAACCCGGTGAACAGGCCGTTCAGCCCGGCGCGGAGTCTACCCCTCACCATCTGACCCAGGCTGGCCAGCAGCGCCCCCACGTTGAAGAACCTGCCAAGATAACGAATGCCATGCGATTTCAGCCCGAAGTACTCCACAAAGACAAAGGAAATAAGCGCCAGCGCCAGAGGCATGTTGATATCGGTGTTGGCGCCCCGCAGCAGATGAACGTGATGGCCCTCAGCGGTGGTCACCATTATCGAGCCAAAGCCGGGAATCAGGCTCAGCCAGGCATTAAAGGCGACAAAGAGGAAAATGGTGGCCACCACCGGGAAAAAGCGGCGCCCGTTCTCCTCCCCGGCCACCCTCCTGCAGAGGTCATAAAGCCAGCCGAGCAGCAGCTCAAAGGCGCTCTGAAGCCTCCCGGGCACAAGCCTCATGCGACGGGTGATGGCCCAGGAAAAACCAACGAGCACGATGATGGTCAGCCAGGCACTGATAATGGTGTTGGTGATGGGAAAGCCAAAGATTTGGAAGACCTCCTCCGCAGGGAGCTCAGGCTCGGGGCGGGGGACACTGAGCCAGCTAGGTAGACCAAGGTCACCAAACAGGCTCCTGCCCAAGGGACCGCTGATAAAGCCGATGGCAAGGAGAGCCAAAAAGACGGAGAGAACCCCGGCCAGAACCGGCAGAGGCAGACCCAGAAAACGTCGCTGCATTAATTCTTCTCCTTGCCTTGATTTTTACCGATAAGCGGCAGCAGCATCTGGTAAACACCCCAAAAAGCGAGCACCACCCCCAGAATCAGCCCAACTATCACCAAAATAGGACTGGTATTCAGCCGGCTATCAAGCCAGAGGCCAACGACCGCGCCCAGCAGAATAAACCCGCCAATAAAAAAACCCACCCCAACCAGCCTCAGCGCGGCCACCCATCTGCCCATGCCAGCCTCAACCTCCTAACCTAAACAGAATATCAAATCCGCTACCTCAAGGTCAATCAGCCTGCACCGAGACTTACATTTGAAACAAAAGAGCCCTGACTCTTTCCACCTCAGGGCCCCTTCCCCAACAAACGCACAGCTTGAGGAACGCTTAAGCTACTTAAGGTTACCTTCCCTGACCAAAAAGCCGGGCGAAGTCCCCGTCAAAGCTCTTGAGAAACTGGCGCATGGCCAGCACATCCTCCTCCCCAATCCCCTCACCCCTGGCTTCATCCCGCTCCACCCCACCGGGGCCAGCGGCTGCCCCCGACCTATCCGCCTCCCTGACGATAGCCGCCACCAGACACTGGGTGTGACATACAGAACAGGACACCCTCATGAACCACAGGTCCTCACGGTGTCCTAGAATATCAATATCATAAACTTCATAGTTCTGCCCACAAGATTCGCACTTGAGCGAGGTCATCAGCTTCTTGATCAGTCTCTCTTCCACTAGTTCCACCCGGGAGCGCCCTGTAGCCCCAGCTAAGACTTACGCTTATCAAAGTCATCCAAATCAAGCGTGTTGATGAAGTCATAGAAGGCGGAGAGCTTCTTCATCTCCTCCTCACTCACCTTCCCCTCCCTGGCCTCGATGTCCTCGGTCTCCTCAATAACGGGCTTGCCCGTCTCCTCATCAAGCAGAATGCCCGCCTTATCCAGAACCGCCTCATCAGCGTAGATAGGGGCATCCGCCCTCACCGCTAGGGCCAGGGCATCGCTGGGCCGAGAGTCAATCTCTATCTGCTCGCCGTCAACGGTGAGAATAATCTTGGCGTAAAAGGTATCGCTCTTGAGGTCACTGACGATGATGGAGTCAATCGTCGCCCCCAGGGAATCGATGACAGAGCTGAGCAAATCGTGCGTCAGAGGTCTCGGCACGGTAACGCCCTGCAATTTCACCGCGATGGCATCAGCCTCCGCCGGCCCAATCCAGATGGGCAGGTAACGCCTGGCCATCTTCTCCTTTAAAATCACCACCCGCTGGTAATTCATCAGGCTCACCCGAATGCTGTCAATCGTCATCTCAACCATTACCGTACCTCCCCCTGTTTTTCGCCGACATTTTAATTCTAGCCACCCATCTCGGCGTTGTCAACTGGAAAAGCCCCATATTCAGCGCCAAGTATGGTATAATATTTATGATTAAGCGGTGATAATCGCTGGGAGAGAGACCGGGAACTCGGTGGTCAGGCAGCTTGGTATCCGTCAGCTGAGCGAGGAAAGAGAAGAAAGCCTTTCGCCTTATGCCGCAAAGAGTAAGCTAACTCAGGGCAGGCTCAGATACGAAGAGCCCTGCCCGATACGAACTGACTTCCAGCGTGACCGGGACCGCATCATCCATAGCAAGGCCTTCCGCCGCCTGAAGCACAAGACCCAGGTTTTCATTGCCCCCCTGGGTGACCATTATGTCACCCGGCTCACCCATACGCTGGAGGTGGCACAGATAGCCCGCACCATCTCCCGGGCGCTGAACCTGAATGAGGATTTGACCGAGGCCATCGCCCTGGGCCATGACCTGGGGCATACCCCTTTTGGTCACGTGGGCGAGGACGTGCTCAACGAGCTCTACCACCAAGGGTTCAGGCACAACGAGCAGAGCCTGAGGGTGGTAGACTATCTGGAGAAGGATGGCCGAGGGCTTAACCTCACCTGGGAGGTAAGGGATGGCATCCTCAACCACTCCAAGTCAAGGGGGGATATTCTGGGAGAGGGCTGGGGGAAGGTGAACACCCTTGAGGGGGAGGTGTGCAAGATCGCCGATATCGTGGCCTACGTCAACCATGACATCGGTGACGCCATCAGAGCCGGCGTCATCACGGAGCAGGACCTGCCCCTGGCGGCGGTGAACGTGCTGGGTATCTCCCATTCCCAGCGGATTAATACCATGGTCTCCGATATCATCCAGAGTTCGTGGGCAGCTCGAGGTTGTGATAAAATGATAGAGGGTAGACCAGAGATAACCATGAGCCCGCAGGTTCTGGAGGCCACCAGAATATTGCGCGAATTTCTCTTTGAGCGGGTGTATAATGTGCAATCAGCGCAGGAGGAGGCGAGCCGAGGAAGGGCCGCCATCTATCAGCTATATGATTACTTCAAAAAGCATGAGGACAAGCTGCCACCGGAATACCGTGCCCACAGCGATGATGTCGAGCGGAGCGTGGTGGATTACATCGCCGGCATGACTGACCATTATGCCTTGAGGTTGGCTGAAGAGCTGGCAAGATGAGCGTTATTGAGGATGTAAAGCAGAGAACTGACATCGTGGGCGTGGTCAGCCAGTACGTCGCCCTGAAAAAGGCAGGCCGCAACCTGTCTGGGCTGTGCCCTTTCCACAGTGAAAGGCACCCCTCCTTCTTTGTCTACCCAGAGCAGCAGAGCTGGCACTGCTTCGGCTGCAATACCGGGGGTGACGTTCTCTCCTTTGTCATGAAGAAGGAGAACCTTGACTTCGGTGAGGCGCTGCGCCTGCTCGCGGAAAAGGCAGGTGTCACCATCCCCTCAAGAGCGCCGCGGGGAGAGGAGAAAGAGGCAAAGGAGAGGCTGTATAAAGCTAATGAGACCGCGGCTCAATTCTTCCACAATCTGCTGCTCAACTCCTCGGAGGGGGAAAAGGCGCGGGGTTACCTAGCCAGCCGTGGGCTTAGCGCCAAGACCGTGGCCGATTTCCAGCTGGGTTTCAGCCTGAATAGCTGGGACAGCTTGAAACAATACCTGCTGGAGAGAGGCTACACGGAAGATGAGCTAGTGCGCGCCGGGCTGGTGGTGGAGGCGGAGAACGGCCGCACCCATGACCGCTTCCGCAACAAGCTGATGTTCCCCATACTGGATATCAAGGGGCGGGTTATCGGCTTCGGCGCCAGGGTGCTGGATGATTCCCTGCCCAAATACGTTAACTCCCCGCAGACCCCGCTCTTTGACAAGAGCGCCAGCCTCTATGGCATAAACCTGGCGGCTCCCAGCATTCGCCAGCAGGATGTGGCGGTAATCGTGGAGGGGTACATGGACGTTATCACTGCCCATCAGAGCGGCTTCAGCAATGTCGTCGCCTCCATGGGCACCTCGGTCACGGAAAGGCAGGTCAGCACCCTGAAAAAACTCACCCGGAATATGATTCTGGCCCTGGATGCTGACGCCGCCGGAGAGGAGGCCATGCTGAGGGGCATCAGCTATGAAAACATCCTTGAGGCTGAGGTAAGAGTGGTCATCCTGCCTGAAGGTAAAGACCCAGATAACGTTATCAGGGAGGATGCCAAGAGCTGGCCGCAGCTGATAGCCCAGGCGGTGCCGATAATGGACTACACCTTCAATATGGTCGCCGCCAAGCTTGACCTGACGCAGGCCAGGGACAAGTCTCTGGCCGTGGAGAGGCTTCTGCCCGTTATCGCTGACATGAAGGACACCGTGCGCCAGGCCCATTATCTACAGAAGCTGGCAAGCCTGGTCAGGGTTGATGTGCGCACCATTGAAGCCAAACTAGGCGAGATGCGGCGCCGGGAAAGCAAGCGCCAGGCTCAAGCCCCCAGGCCGGAAGCCCCCGCCCAGGCCGCACGCCCGCTCATGTCCAACCGCCGTGAGGAATATTGCCTAGCGCTGCTTCTGCGATATCCTGAACTCAAAAGCGTTGAGGTAAACCTCCGCCCTGAATATTTCTCTAGCAGTGAAAACCGCGAAATATTCACCGCCTGGATGCAGACTGATGACCTATCAGCACTTAAGGAAAAACTGGACATAAGCATCCAAGAGCATCTTGATTCACTGCTAAACTGGAACTTACCGCCAAACCATATCGAGCCGAAATTTATTGATTGCGCTCTCAACCTGGAAAAGGAATACTGGAAAAACTGGGAGGCAAGAAAAGCCGAGGCACTCGCCCTTGAAGCTGAGGCGAAAGGTGCCGGGGCTGACCTGGCCAAGCTTGAGGAGGAGGGGATAGCGCCTGCCCTCCGCCTGAAAGAGATCTACACACAGGGTAGGCAGCGGAGGCCAGAGCCAAGGAGGTGAGAAGATGAGCCCAGAGAAAAACGCAAGCGAATTCATTCCTCACGATGACCATGACGAAGAACCGATACCCGATGAAGCGCTGGAAAAAACGCCGGAGGAGCTTTACCTCTCGTCATCGGAATTTGGCGAGGAGCTAGAGCCCGAAACTCCACCCGAGCCCGCTGACCTGTGGCCTGAAGAGCACCTTGAGATTGAGAAGGCCGAGCCTGAGGTTGACCTAGACCTGGAGGCGCCAGCTGAAGGGCTGGATGAGCAGGAGATAGCCGATGACCCGGTGCGCATTTATCTCCATGAAATCGGCCGGGTGCACCTGCTCACCGCTGAAGACGAAAAAACCTTGGCCAAGAAGATGGAGAAGGGTAAGCGCCTCGCCGAGATAAAGCAGCAGTACCTCCAGCAGCACGGCCGGGCGCCAGCGGCAAGCGAGATAGCCCTTATCATACTGAGGGAGATAGGGCAAGCCAAGGATATGATTCACGCCCTGCAGAAATACCTGCGCCTGCCTAAGACCACCGGCTTCCTGGAGACGGTCAAGAACACCAAATGGCAGGAGAGCATTGACAACACCATAGACCCGCAGCTAGTCCGCGAGGTGGCCTCCAAGCTGGGCGCGCCTATATCGGAAACAGAGCAGAATCTGATCAAACTATCGCTCAATATCAAGCTTCTCGCCGAAGGAGTCCTCAACACCATCGGAGATAAGGTCTCGCTAGCCGATGTGGAGAAGCTCGCCGCCGATGAGGCCTTCGTTAATTCCCTGCGGGAGCATGAAAAACAGCTTGATATCCACTTCAAGAACATCGAGCAAGAGGCGAAAAGGGCGGAAAGACACCTCATTGAGGCCAACCTGCGCCTGGTGGTCAGCGTGGCCAAAAAGCACATCGGCCGGGGCATGTCACTCCTTGACCTCATCCAGGAGGGGAACATCGGGCTGATGAGGGCGGTGGAGAAGTTTGACCACCGCAAAGGCTACAAATTCAGCACCTACGCCACCTGGTGGATTCGCCAGGCGCTCACCAGAGCCATCGCTGACCAGGCCCGCACCATCCGCATCCCGGTTCATATGGTGGAGACCATCAACCGGCTACTCAAAACCAGCCGCCGCCTGGCGCAGGAATACGGGCGGGAGCCCACCTCCACCGAAATCGCCAAGGAGATGGAGATATCCTCAGAAAAGGTGCGGGAGATCGTCAAGGTATCTCAACTGCCCATATCCCTGGAGTCCCCCATCGGCGAGGAGGAAGATAGCCCCTTGGGCAACTCCATTGAGGACCGCAACGCCCTGCCCCCGGTGGATGCCGCCTCCAAGCAGCTCTTAAAGGAGCAAATTGAGGATGTGCTTGATACCCTCACCCCACGTGAGCAGCGGGTGCTCCAGCTCAGATTCGGCCTTGAGGATGGGCGAAGCCGAACGCTGGAGGAGGTGGGCAAGGAGTTCAATGTTACCAGAGAACGTATCCGCCAGATTGAGGCCAAGGCGCTGCGCAAACTGCGCCACCCCAGCCGCAGCCGGAAGCTAAAAGACTACCTAGAATAGCATCACCCGAACAGTCCGGCTAGATTTCGCGGCAGCTTGCCCTTGGCCCCCAGCTTCATCAGCTTCCGCATCTGGTGAAACTGATTGAGAAGCCGGTTGATATCCGAGGCGCTGGTCCCGCTCCCCCGGGCGATGCGCCGCCGCCGGCTCCCTCCAATGATGCTTGGGTTGCGCCTCTCCTCAGGGGTCATGGAGAGGATGATCGCCTCCACCTTCTTCAGTTGCTTCTCCTCGGTTCCCTCAGGCAATCGGCTGGCCAGCTGCGAGACCCCAGGCAGCATCTCCATAAGCTGAGCTAGCGGCCCCATCTTCTTGATTGCCCGGAGCTGAGAGAGAAAATCTTCCAAATCAAAGGTGGCCGTCTGCACCTTCTTCTGCAGCGCCTTCGCCTGCTGCGCATCCAAAGTTGCCTCCGCCCGCTCAATGAAGGTGAGGATATCCCCCATCCCCAGGATGCGCGATGCCAGACGGTCTGGGTAGAAAGGCTCCAGGGCATCCAGCTTCTCCCCGGTGCCGATGAACTTGATGGGCACCCCGCTCACCCACCGGATGGAGAGCGCGGCTCCACCGCGGGCATCCCCATCCATCTTGGTCAGGATGAGCCCGGTCAGACCTACCCTGGAATGAAACTCCTCGGCGCTGCGCACCGCATCCTGACCGGTCATGGCATCAACCACCAGCAGTATCTCACCGGGTCTCAACACTTGCTTGACTCGGGCCAGCTCCGCCATCATCGCCTCATCAATGTGAAGCCGCCCGGCGGTATCAACGATAACCCAGCTAGCGGCAAGAGACCTAGCTTCAGCTAGGGCATGAGCGCAGACCTCCTCACTCGGGACGCTGGCGCTCTCATGGTAAACCGGAACCTCAAGCTGGCCCCCCAGCGTGACCAGCTGCTCTATAGCCGCCGGGCGGCGGTTATCGGCCGCCACCAGCAGGGGGCGCTGTCCGGAGTGCTTGAGATGATTTGCCAGCTTGGCGGCGGTGGTCGTCTTGCCGCTGCCCTGCAGCCCCACCAGCATGACCACCGATGGCGGCTGGGACGATGTTGCCAAGCGGCTTGGCTCCCCGCCGAGGATGGCAATAAGCTCCTCATTGACGATTTTGACTATCTGCTGCCCGGGGGTCAGGCTCTGCTGTACCTCAGCGCCGAGCGAGCGCTCCCTCACCCTGGCGATGAAATCCTTGACCACCTTAAAATTGACATCCGCTTCAAGTAACGCCAGGCGCACCTGGCGCAGCCCCTCATCAATGTCCTTCTCGGTGAGCCGCCCCTTAGCACCCAGCAGGCGAAATACCTTGGCTAATTTCTCACTCAGAATCTCAAACATCTGACCAAGTCCATTCTAATTGGGGATAACTTCAGCCGTCAAGCAAAAATTCCCCACCCTCATAAAGGGGAAAGAAGGATTAAGAGACAACCTCCCAATTATGCTAAAATAAATATCAAATCTGGTTATCCGGAGTTTTGCTAGATGATTCCCCTCAAACTTAAGATGCGCAACTTTATGTGCTACCGGGATAGCGCCCCACTGGATTTTGAAGGTATGCACACCGCCTGCCTCTCCGGGGATAATGGCAGCGGCAAATCGGCCCTGATAGATGCCATGACCTGGGCGCTGTGGGGGAAATCCAGGGCCAAAAGTGACGATGACCTCATCCATACCGGCCAGCAGGAGATGGAGGTGGAGTTTGATTTCCGCATTGGCGAGAAGATTTACCGCATCATCCGCAAACGCTCCCGGCCCAAATGGCGTGGCGCCGCTGGGCAGAGCAGCTTGGATTTGTTCATCGATACTGACGCTGGCTTTAGAGCCATCTCCGGCGACACTATAAAACAGACAGAAGAGAAATTGATCAGAGATATTCTACACATGGATTACGAGACGTTCATCAACAGCGCCTTCCTGCGCCAGGGAAACGCTGACCGCTTCACCACCAAGCCACCTGCAGAGCGCAAGGAGGTGCTGGCCAGAATCCTGGGACTGTCCCTCTATGATGAGCTTGAGGCCAGAGCTAGAGAGCTTGCCCGAGAGCGGGAGATGGAGAAAAACGCCCTGGAGAGCGCCATCAAGGAAATAAATGAGGAGCTAGCCCGAAAGCCGCTTTACGAAGCTGAGCTTGAGCAGGCGCAGCGAGTACTTTCCCAGCTAGAGGCCATAGTAAAAGAACAGGAAGCCAGGCTCAATGAGCTCCGCCAGCAGAAGGAATCCTTGGAGAGAAAGAAGGTGGAGCATGACAAGCTGGAAGAGAAGATAAGGGCCACACAGAGCAATCTGGAGCGCTGGCAGGCCCAGGCGGAACAGCACCGCTCCCGCATCAGGGAGTATGAAGCGGTGATGGCACAGCGCGCTGCCATAGAGGAGGGCTACCAGCGCTTTGCTGAAGTCAAAAAGCTGAATGACGAGCTCAACCAGAAACTGGTTAAGCTGGATAAACTCAAGGACCGCAAAAACCAGCTGGAAAAGATAATTGACAGCGCTCAGGCAACCTTGGTCAAAGACCATGAGCTGGCGCAACGCAAAATCGCCGAGCTAGAGGCCAAAGCCCAGAGGCTACCCCTGCTGAGAGACCAGCTCCAGCAACTTCAGGCTGAACTGGACCAGCTGGCACGAGAGGAGGAGGAACTTGCCCAGAGGAAAGAGGCTAGCCATAAGCTCCAGTCGCAGGTGAGCTACTTGGAATCTGCTCAAGAGCAGCTCAAGCAAGCGGTAAAGGAGCTGGAGGAGAAAATTGAGCTTTTATCCGCCAGAACCGAGGGCAAATGCCCACTGTGCGAGAGAGAGCTGGGCAGTGAGGGGCTCAAGCTCATCGAGTCAAAATACACCGCGGAGAGAGAAGATAAAGCCCAGTCCCTAGCCTCAAACCAGGCGGAGCTAGCGCAGAAGAAGGCCGAACTTGCCAGCTTGAATGAGGAGATAGCTCGCCAGGAAGCGCGCCTAAACCAGGAGAAAATCACCGCCCAGAGCAAGGTCCGCAGCCTGAACCAGGAGAAAGCTGAAGAAGAGGAGGCGGCAAAGCAGCTAGCCGAGGAAAGGGCCGAGCTAGCGCAGATTGAGCAGCGCTTGGCCAAAAAAGACTTCGCCACAAGCGAACAGGTGGCGCTAGCCGCAGTCGAGGCTGAGCTATCCAGCCTGGACTACGACCCAGCTCGGCATGAACAGGTGCGGCTGGAGCTACATGAGCTAGAGCGATATGAAAACCCCAAGCGGAAGCTAGAGGAAGCTGATAAGCTCATCGGCCAAGAGCGAGAGGCCGCCGCCAGGGCTGAGGCCGCGGTCAAGGACTCCCAACTCATCTTGGAGGCGGATAATCAGCGCAGGGAGATGCTGTCCGCAGAGCTTGGCTTACTCCCCAAGCTACTCAGTGAACTGGAGGCAGCAGAAACTGAGCATAGGGCGCTGGACTTACGGCGCCAGCAGGCCCAGGAGGCGCTGGGGCAGGCGAAGGCCAACCTCCAGCGCTGCGCGGAAAGGGAGAAGCGAAAGCAGGAAATAGAGGCCCTCTGGGCACAGGCAGCCAAGGAGGAAGGCATCTACAAGGACCTGGCGGGAGCCTTTGGCAAGGGTGGGATACAGGCGCTGCTGATTGAGATGGCGCTCCCTGAGATCAGAGAGGAGGCCAACCGGCTCCTGGGACGAATGACGGATAACCGGATGCACGTGAGCTTTGAAACCCAGCGCCCCCAAAAGACTGGGGACAAGATGATTGAAACCCTAGATATCATCATCTCGGATGAATTAGGGACACGAAGCTACGAGATGTTCAGCGGGGGAGAGGCTTTCCGCATCAACTTCGCCATTCGCATCGCCCTCTCCAGACTCTTGGCCAGGCGCAGTGGGGCGCCGCTGCGCACCCTGATCATTGACGAGGGCTTCGGCACGCAGGACAGCACCGGCATTGAGAAGCTGATTGAAGCCATCAACTCGATTCAAGAGGACTTTGACCTGATACTGGTCATCACCCATATTGAGGAGCTCAGAAACGCCTTCGCCGCTCGCATTGACGTCGCCAAAACCAGCCAGGGCTCAACGCTTTCCATCCAGCCGGCCGCCTAAAGCCCGAGCTGAGCGGCAATCCCCTTCATCGCCTCAAGCCCTAGCTCAATAAACTCATCAAGCTCAAGGCCAATCTCACGGCACAGGGCGATCTGCTCCCGGCTGGCCCCGGCAGCGAAGCTCTTCTCTTTAAACCTTCGCTTCACTGAGTCGGCCTCAAGGCCGCTCAGCTTCTTATCAGGACGGATCAGCGCTGCCGCCACGATGAGGCCAGTGAGCGGGTCAGCGCAGAAGAGCGCCTTGTCCAGCTTTGTCTCACGGGAGACGCCATGCCGCTCGTTGTGGCAGAGAATGGCATGCGCCACCGTTTCACTGGCGCCCAGTTCTTTGGCCAGGTCAGCCCCCAGCTTGCTGTGGCTGCTCATATCCCCACCAGTGAGCTCCACATCAATGTCATGCAGTAGCCCGGCGATCCCCCACTCCTCCTCATCCTCGCCCAAGCGCCTGGCCAGCGCCCGCATAACGGCCTCGGTGGCCAGCATGTGCTTTACCAGATTCTCGTTCTCAACGTTGGCCCTGATGGAATCAAGCGCTTCTTCCCGGTCCACTTCTCCCCTCCTTTCTCGCCAGTTTCCGACTTAAATATATTTAAATAATAGCACAAGTTCGCCACCAGCGAGCAAAGAAACTCGGGTTTTTCATCCAATTTCTCCCCTGACCGGTCTCAATAGCGAAGTCAGAACCAAGCTCACAGTGCCGAGCGCCGCTAAAATGAGGAAGACCAGCTGATAGCTACCCGTTAGGTCAAATATGTGTCCTGCCAGAAGTGGCCCAATGGCACCCCCGATGGTGCCGCTGAAGACCACAATGCCGAAGATGACGCCATGGGAACTTATCCCGAAATGCTCGGCGACTATCGGCGAAATCACGGTGAAAATGCCCCCGTGAGCTAGCCCATAGACCACAGCAAAGAGGTAGAGCATCCATAGCTCCTTGGCCATAAGCAGCCAGGAGAAACTGATGATCAAGATGAGCAAAGAGCCCATCATAGCCCTTTTGCTGCCCATCCGGTCAATGGCGATGCCCGTCACTAGCCGGCCCACCATGCTCACCCCACCAATCGTGGACAGAATCCCGGCCGCCTTTATCGCCGAGATGCCGATATCCCTGGCGTGGGGAACAATGTGTACCATTACCGTGAGCAGACAGTAAACCACGGCCAGATTCACCACACAGAGCGTCCAAAATTCCCTGGTGCGCCTGGCCTCATCGAGAGATAGCCCCCCTCCAGTCAAGTCATTCTCACCCACCACCACCGTCTCCCCATCCCCATCTGGCAGTAGCCCCATCTCGCCCGGGTCCCGGCGCAGCAACCGCCCGATGGATATAATCAGCACCAAAACCATAGCGCCGATGATAATATAGGCGTTGCGCCAGCCATAGGCGGCGATGAACACGCTGGCAAGCAAGGGGATAACCAGCTGGCCAGCACCCGTCCCCACCTTGACCATGCCGGTCATCACCCCTCTTCTGCGCACAAACCACCGGGCCACCGTGGACAGCATGATGACGTCAATGGAACTCATACCCAGGCCAATGACCACTCCGTAGAATAAATACAGCTGCCAGAGCGCCTCAAGCTGTGACATCAATAAATAACCCAAGCCAAAGAAAAATCCGGTAATCGTCATGATCAGCTTGGGGCCGAACTTGTCATTTAAGCTGCCGACAAAGATGCCCAGTAGACCAGCGACGAGGAAACTCACCGAGGAAGCCCCTGAAATGGCAGCCCTTGACCAGCCAAATTCGTTAAGCAGTGGCTTGAAGAAGACGCCGAAAGAGATGAAGGTGCCGATGCCTATCCCCTGGATGGCAAAACAGGCCGCCGCCACCACGTAGCCGTAGAAAAACCTGGGTCTTCTGCCTGGAGTCATAGACAAATTCTATTCAGCTGGAATGCCGCCGGGAGAGCTTAGCTGCTCAAAGCTGGCTCCTTATCCTTAGCCAGCACCCTGGCCAGGTACTGCCCGGTGGCGGAAGCCGCCACCTGGGATACTTCCTCGGGGGTTCCGGTGGCCACCACATAGCCTCCCTTGTCGCCAGCGCCGGGGCCAAGGTCAATGATGTGGTCCGCGTTCTTGATCACGTCTAAATGATGCTCGATAACCACCACCGTATTGCCAGCATCAACCAGACGCTGGAGCACCCGGAGCAGCGCCGCCACATCCTCAAAAGAGAGACCAGTGGTCGGCTCGTCAAGAATGTAGAGTGTTCGGCCGGTAGCCCGCCGTGAGAGCTCGGTGGCCAGCTTCACCCGCTGCGCCTCGCCACCGGAGAGGGTGGGGGCCGGCTGACCGAGACGAATATATCCTAGGCCAACATCGCTCAAGGTCTGCAGCTTGCTTTTAACCTTGGGGAAATGGTCAAAGAAGGCCAGAGCCTGCTCCACGGTCATATCCAACACTTCAGCGATGTTCTTGCCCTTGAATCTTATCTCCAGCGCCTCGCGGTTGTAGCGCTTTCCCTTGCACACCTCGCAGGGAACGGTGACATCGGGCAGAAACTGCATCTCAATCTGGATATAGCCCTCGCCGCGGCAGGCCTCGCAGCGCCCGCCCTTGACGTTGAAGGAGAACCGGCCCGGGGCATAGCCCCTCATCCGCGCCTCAGGAACGGTGGCGAAAAGCTCCCGAATCGGGGTAAAGGTGCCGGTATAGGTCGCCGGGTTGCTGCGCGGGGTGCGCCCGATGGGAGACTGGTCAATATTGACCACCTTGTCAAT
>MTNR01000021.1 GCA_002011495.1 Dehalococcoides sp. JdFR-56
CAGTCAGAGGCCTCAATGAGGCCGGTGGACAGGGCGGTGTAAACTTCGGCTCCGGGGATGGTGAGCACGTCAGCCCCCAGGGCAGCCCAGACCGGTGCCATTGTCTCCGGGGCCCTTATCTTCAGCCCCTTGACATCCTCAAAGCCGCGGATGGGTTTCTTGGAGACGATTGATTCGCCGGCGAAGGTGTAGAAGCTGGGAGCTAGGAATTGGAGGTCCCATTTGCCATACAGGTCTCTCGCCAGGTCGTTGCCGCCTCCGGCGTAGAGCCACATAAGGGTGCGTGGATAGTCACCGATGATTATACTGGCAGACTCATAGGCCACAAACGCCGGGTCTTTCCCGGAATAGTAGCCTCCACCGGATTGCATTATCTCCACCACCCCGCTTCTCAGGGCGTCAAAATACTCGGTGTAGGGCATCAGTGCTCCGGAGGAGAACGCCTCAATCTGAATCCGGCCGTTGCTCATATTCCTGACGTTATCGGCAAACATTTGATTGGCCTTGAACAATAGCTCAGCCTCAGACCACATGCTCACCATTCGCCACTTGTACACCTTCTCGGGCTGAGCTGGTGCTGGCGCCGGTGCTGGTGTTGGGGACGGAGCTGGCGCAGGAGCCGGTGCCGGGGCCGGAGCTGGTGCTGGAGCTGGAGTTGGAGCCGGTGCTGGCGCAGGAGCCGGTGCCGGAGCTGGTGCCGGTGCTGGCGCGGCACAGGCGGTGGCAACTAAGCTGACCACCAGTAGCAGCCCCAGCATACTTAGCCATGTTTTTCTGCTCACTTCCTTTCCTCCTCTAAAATATTACCATACCGTAGCAAACTCTTCCCTTTGAAAGCTATCACCCCCTATCATCTTTTTGAGGTAAAAGCACCCTTCTCGTTTGAGCCGTAAGGTCAAACTTATCTTCTTTGCCCAATTTGGCAAGCCGGAGATAGCTAAAGGATATACCATTATTCCTCTCTGTTCAACGGACTTTTGGCCGTGTACCAAAGTTCGCCTCGTGGTCAGAAGCTGGTGTACTTTGGTCCGCTTCCACTTTGTGCTAAAATGGTAGCATGACCGAGTTGCGTGCCGAAGTTGACCCCGCTCAGGGGCAGCCGGATACGATCACCATAATGCTGGCTGATGACCACCCTCTGCTCCGCCAGGCGCTGAGAAATGTCCTGGAGAAGCAGGCTGATTTCAAAATCATCGCCGAGGCCGGCGATGGTGAGGAGGCGGTGAAATTAGCCACGGAGCTGGTTCCGGATGTGGTGATTATGGATATAGGTATGCCCAAGCTCAATGGTCTTGAAGCCACGCGGCAGATCAAGGAGAAGTGTCCCCGCATCGCCATACTGGTGCTTACCGTTCACGATGATAGCGAGCATATCTTGGGCATACTTGAAGCCGGCGCCGCTGGGTATCTCACCAAGAGCGTCTTCGGTGACGAGGTGGTCTGTGCCGTGCGTGGGGTGGCTGCTGGGGAGACGGTGCTATCTCCCTCAATCTCGCAGCGGATAATCAAACACGCGTTGCGCCATATCGCCAAGCCCTTGCCTCTGGACGTCGGTGAGAAGATTACCAGCCGGGAGCTAGATATCCTGAGGCTGGCGGCAAAGGGCCTGAGCAATAAGGATATCTCGCTCAAATTAGACCTCAGCCTACGCACCGTTAAGGGGCATCTCTCGGAGATTTTTTCCAAGTTGAACGCCGGCAGCCGCACCGAAGCGGTGATCACTGCGCTGCGCGCTGGTATCCTCACCATTGATGACCTCAACTGAGGTGGTGGATGGTAAAATGATGAGTCGCTCGGAGCTAGGCAGGCTTGCCCGCAACGTTCATTTCTGGATTATCCTCATCATCACCGCTGCCATCGCCATTATCTATTATGAGTGGAGCAATTGGTTTCCCTGGTTCTGGCGCTATTTTGTTTTTGAGTTTGCCAACGAGCTTATCGGTAGCCTTTTCTTCATCCCCTTCCTCTACGCTTCCCTCGTCTTCTGGTGGCGGGGCTCTCTCTTCGTTTGGGTGCTGTCTCAGGCGGCGGTATTTCCCCTTCTGCTCTATTACCGCTCCAGCATTGAGGATGTGCTGATCAATGTGGCACTGTCCTTCGTTCCGCTGACGGCGGTGATGATTATCACCATGGAGCTAAAGTGGCGCGAGCGCCAGAGACAAATTATGGTGGAGCGGGAGCGAGAGCGCCAAGTGTACATGTCTGAGATCTTCAGGGCCCAGGAGAATGAGCGCCAGCGCATTGCTCAGGAGCTTCATGATGATACCACCCAGGAGCTGCTGGTGATAGCCAACCGTGCGCAAAATCTGGTGTCTGGTGACCATGGCCAATCTTCGCCCATGGTGCGGGAGCAGGCGGAATGGATACGGGATGCCGTGCTTAAGCTCTCAGAAAATGTGCGACGGCTCAGCCTGGACTTAAGGCCAAGCGTTCTGGATGACATCGGGCTTGTTCCTGCGGTCAGATGGCTGGCTGACCGCTTAAATCAGGAGGACGGCATCAATACCAAGGTGGTGGTGAGTGGCCAGGAGAGGAAGCTGCGCCCGGAAGCTGAGGTCACCATTTTCCGCATCATCCAAGAGGCCTTAAATAACGTCAGGCGCCATTCCCAGGCCAGCGAGGCGGTGGTCACCCTGGACTTCGCCCCCCAGTCACTCAAGATAACGGTGCAGGACAATGGCAACGGCTTTTCGCTCAAGGAGACGCTCAGTAGCCTTGCCAGCAAGGGTAAGCTAGGGCTGATCGGAGTGCAGCAGCGAGCTAGACTACTCAACGGCACCTGTGTCATCTGCTCCCAGCCTGGTGAAGGCACCTCGGTCTCGGTTGAGATAGCCGGGTAGCTAAGCTTGTTACATTATTTAATTATTAGCCCCCCAGAGGTGCTGGTTTCCCCGCAGGATTCCCTCAAGCGTTTTTAAGTTTGGTTTCGGTATCCTTTTGTTGACAACCATTTTCGGGCCAGTTTACAATGGGCACGAGAAATAACACCAAACTAGGAGGCGAGCTTGATGGAGAGACCCAAGGTAGTGCGCGTGGACAAAAAGATTGACCGCCATTACATCAAGGAGGAGTATGAAGGGCTGGCCAAGGTCAATGCTGAGCTGGTGCTCGCTGAATGCGAGACCGAGGAGGAGATAATTGAGGCGACCAAGGACGCGGACGCGGTGCTGACCATGTTTGCCCCGCTGACCCGCCGCGTCATGGAGGCGTCCCCCAAATTGAAGGTGATCGTCCGCTATGGCATTGGCTATGATACCGTGGACGTGGACGCCGCCACCGATAATGGAATCCTGGTGGTCAATTTCCCCGATTTCTGCCTGCGGGAGGTGGCGGACCACACCCTGGCCTTGCTCTTGGCCTGCGCCCGAAAGGTGGTTTACTATAATAACCTGACCAAGCAGGGCTACTGGCCTGAGTACAGCGAGCAGGCGCAGACGATCAGGCCCGTCTATGGGGAGACGCTGGGGCTGATCGGCTGTGGCAACATCGGGCGGACGGTGGCCCGGAAGGCGAAATGCTTTGACTTAAGGGTGCTGGGCTGTGACCCGTATGTGGATAAAGCCGTGGCCGAGGAGGCCGGCATAACTCTAGTGAGCATGCCCGAGCTGCTGAAAGAGTCAGACTATGTCTCGGTGCACACTTTTTTGAGCAAGTCAACTTGGCATCTCATCGGGGAGAAAGAGTTCCGGCAGATGAAGCCAACTGCCTATTTCATCAATACCTCGCGCGGTCCGGTGGTTGATGAGGCGGCGCTGATCAAGGCGTTGCAGGAGAAGTGGATCGCCGGGGCGGGGATTGACGTCTTTGAGCAAGAGCCGGTCCAGCCCGATAACCCCCTGCTCAAGATGGATAATGTCGTCGTTTCTCCCCACGCGGCTGGTGTCTCTCAGGCTTCGGTGAGTAACTTGAGGAGGCGGGTGGGGGAGGAGACCGCCAGGGTGCTCAGCGGCCACTGGCCCCAGAACTGGGTGAATAAAAACGTCAAGCCCAAGGTGCCGCTGGTCAAGGAGGAGTAGATAAGCCTTTACGTCCGCTTGAATATCCGGAAGGAGAGGTTTTATGAAGGACAGGCCGAAGATCACCAGAATAGAGGTGCACCAGTTTGAGTATGAGATCCGGGACGTGGGCCTGGAGCCAGTCCTCTCCCTCCCCGTCTACGAGCCGGGCTCGGTTATCTCTCTGGTTGCCCACGCCATCAGAATCTTCACTGATATAGGCATCACCGGGGAATACGTGGGCGGGCGCCCCACCGAGTATGCGGCCATGCCCATGATTGCCCGCCGTATCATTGGGCGCAATGCCCTGGATAGAGAGGGCATCTACAATGACCTCAAGCTGACCCTGCGCCAGGTCGCCCGCATGGGGATGAGCCAGGTGGACATCGCCCTGTGGGACTTGGCCGGCAAGTTCTATGGGGCTCCCATCTATGAACTCTTGGGCGGGAGCAGGATTAGTCTGCCCTGTTACGCCAGCACCTACGTGGGGGATAACCAGCCCGGGGGCTTGAGCAGCCCCGAAGCCTACGCCGATTTCGCTGAGCAATGCCTGGAGATGGGATATCCGGCCTACAAGATACATCCTTGGGTGGAGGCGCCCATCGAGCGTCATCTGGCCACGATACACGCCGTGGGCAAAAGGGTAGGGGGTAAGATGGACCTGATGCTTGACCCCTTCTGCGCCATCAAGACCTTTGGCGACGCCCTGAAGCTGGGATGGGCCTGTGATGAGGAGAAGTTCTTCTGGTGGGAGGACCCGTTTCGGGATGGGGGTATCTCCGCCTTTGCCCATCGCAAGCTGCGCCAGCTGGTGAAGACGCCTCTTTTGCAGTTGGAGCACGTGCGGGGACTGGAGCCTCACGTTGACTTCATTCTCGCCGAGGGCACCGATTTCGTACGGGGTGACCCCGATACTGATGGTGGCGTCACTGGGGTGATGAAGATCGCCCACGCCGCCGAGGGCTTTGGCCTGGATATCGAGCTTCACGCCCCCACCGGCCCGGTGCGCCGCCACCTGATGGCGGCGATACACAACAGCAACTACTACGAGATGGCGCTGGTTCACCCCAAGGCGCCCCTCACCCCGAGCCCGCCCGTCTATAAAGATGACTACCGGGACGGTCTGGACGCCATTGACGAGAACGGGTGTGTCCAGGCGCCCCAGGGCCCGGGTCTGGGCGTGGAGTATGATTGGGACTTCATCACCAAGCACAGCAAGGGCGTGGCGGTGTATGATTGATACCGGGCATAGTCCTGGCCTTCGGGGGGAAGTGAGGGTAAGGGGGTTACGTTACCTATTATTTAGTAGTTTCAGCATCTTTTCCGTGGCCTTCAGCCCGTGCCCGGTAAACGCGGAGATGATGACCTCGCCCGGGCGGGAGCAGGGCAGGTATTTCTTGACGCCGGCAACTGTCGCCGCCGCCGTGGGCTCAATATAGTATCCTCTCTGGCAGGTTTCTTTGAGGGAAGCTTCGATTTCCTCCTTGCTGACGGCGATGAAGTCTCCCTCGGTCTTTTTCACCGCGGCCACAATCTCCTTTCCCCTGACCGGCTTAGCGACGGCAATCCCTTCTGCCAAGGTTTCTTTTTTATAAGTTGGAGGGATTTCGTCTAGGTTTTCCCGGAAAGCCTGGCACAGAGGAGCGCAGTTTTCCGCCTGCACGGCGATAATTTTGGGTATCTTCTCAGTGATTTTCGCCTTCAGAAGGTCACTGAAGCCGAGATAGGCGCCCAAGAGAAGCGTCCCGTTGCCCACGGGCAGGATGAGCGTGTCCGGGGATTTCCAACCAAGCTGCTCACAGACTTCATAGGCAAAGGTCTTGGTGCCCTGAAAAAAGAACGGGTTCCAAGAGTGGCTGGCGTAGTAAAATTTCTCCGCTGCCTTGAGGGCGGCTCGGGCGGTATCCTCCCTGGTGCCGGGAATCCGGTTTAGGCTAGCTCCGTAGAATTGGATCTGGGCTAGCTTTCCCGCTGCAGTATCTTCAGGCACAAAGATATGACAGTTAATACCGGCCCGGGCACAGTAAGCCGAGATTGCTGCCCCAGCATTTCCCGAGGAATCTTCCACCACCTCTCTGATGCCCAGCTCTTTTATCTTGCTCACCAGAACTGAAGCGCCTCTATCTTTGAAAGACCCGGTGGGGAATAGTTGCTCTTGCTTGATTAGAATTGCCCTTTGAGCCAAGGTTACTTCCACCAGCGGGGTAAACCCCTCACCCATGGAGACGATGTTGATGTCATCCCAGACTGGAATCGCTTCCCGATACCGCCACATACTCGGCGGCCTTTGTGCTATTTTGGCCAAATCAAAGGTGGCCTCAAACTCAATGTCCAGAACTCCGCCACACTCGCATCTCCACCTGGGGTCATCCAGTGGGTAGGTCGCCTGGCAGCACGTGCAGATAAGCTGGTTCATTACCGTACTTTCCCTCAGCGCGAATATTTATTTCAGCGCGGCGATGGCTTCAATCTCAATCTGAAAGCCAAAGTGTAAATTCTTGGTGGGCACCACCGCCCGCGCCGGGCGGTGCTCTCCGAAGAATCTGGCGTAGACGCTATTTACCCGACCCCAGAGCTCAATATCGGCAAGGTAAATGGTGGTTTTCAGCACTTGACCGAGGTCAGAGCCCGCCGCTTTCAGTATCTCGGCCAAGTTCTTTAATGCTTGTTCTGTCTCTTCTTCAATCGAGCCAAGGCGCTTCTCCCCAGTCTTTGGGTCTATTGGTAATTGTCCGGAAACGTAAACGATATCGTTATGAACTATCGCCTGGGAGTAATGCCCGGCGGGTTTGGGGGCCTTTTCTGTCAAAATCGCTTTCATCTTGTCACCTCCAGAACTCCTAGCTATTCTGAACTACGCTTGTCTAGCTGTCAATGCTGCCCCGGAAAAAAATAAAGAGGCACTAGACCTTAAGTCCGTGCCTCTTGCCAAAGTTGTATCGGTGGCTTGGGCCTAGATTATGCCCATCTCTTTCAGTGCCGCTCTGAGCTCCTCTCTTTCCTCAGCGGTCAGGTCCTCCATGGGCAGCCTCAGCGGGCCGCCATGCAGTCCGACGATATCCATGGCCGCTTTGCCGATGCCCATGTACATGTAGTTTGACCTCAGGCACTCAGGTATCACGGAAAGGGACTCTCGCTTCTTGTCGAACTTGGCCAGCAAGTTCCATATGGGCAGTTGCTTCCTCAGGGCTTCCAGCGCCCTATTGAAGTCACCTGCCTCAACCGCCTCATAAATGGCGTAGCTGGAGGCGGGGGCAAAGTTGCCGATGAAGTTGACGAACCCCCGGTATTTGTATCCGTAGGCCGCGGAGGCAATATAGTGCACCTCGCCCAGGCCGTTGATCAGCACCATGTCCTCTGGGTCAATGCTGAGGGCTTTGAAGGCGTAGTCGGCGGCGTTGGTGGCGTTGTCCTTGACGGCGATGATGTTTTCGATTTTGGCTAGCCTTGCTATCAGGTCGGGAGAAATCAGCGTCCCGGAGACCGCGGGGTTGTTGTAGATCATGATGCCTATCTTTACTGAGCTGGCCACCGCCTTGAAGTATTGGTACATCCCCTCCTTGCTTGCCGCGTGATAGTAGGGTGGCGTCACCATGGCGCAGTCCACCCCAACCTCCTCCGCATACTTGGCCAGCTCTATGGTTCTCTCCGCAGCTGCCTGGGAGACGCCGGCCACCACCGGAATCTTCCCGCCCACAGTCTCCACCACCGTTCTGATGACCGTCTTCTGCTCCTCAATTGAGTTGGCGTAGCACTCCGTGGTGCTGCCATTGGTCATCAGCACGACATCTTTACCACCATCTTTGGCGAAATCAACCAAAAACTGGGTGTTCTCCTTCAGCCCCGCGATGTCCAGTTCCCGGTCCTTGGTGTAGGGACAATACTGCACGGGGATGATGCCCTTAAGGCGTTTTTTCAGTTCCTCCAAACTCATTGACATCTTGGCTCCTCCGTGAGTTTATTTGGCTTTCCGCCTCAAAAGCTAACAGAAAGAGGAGAGCTTGTCAAGGAAGCGGGAGAAATATAAGGCATTTTTTGAAGAAAAAACAGGGCATTTTGACCAACCAATTTAGGGCATTATTCTCTACTAGAGCCCGCAGTGATAGGTTAAAGTAATAGGGAATCTAGATTATGGATATACTACCTCTTATATCCAGCATTGTCGCCCTCATCTTTGCCCTGACCGTTCTTGACCAGTTCTTTGCCCGGAGAAAGCCCTACCAGCTTGTATGGTCGCTCGGGCTGTTCATGTACTTCATCAGCACCGGCACCGAGTTCTGGACTGGCACCTGGGGGCTAAATCAAGTAGTCTACCGTCTCTGGTACCTCATCGGGGCGATATTCGTTGCCGCTTACCTCGGGATGGGCACCATTTATCTCTTGGCGCCGCGCCGTGTGGCGCACATCATCATGGCGGTTTTGCTCATCGCCTCGGTGTATGCCGCCTTCAAGGTCTTCACCGTCAGCATTGACTTGAGCACTTTGGACCATCTTTCCGGACGGGCCATGCCCTTGGGGGTGCGGCTGCTTACCCCCTTCTTCAATACCTTCGGCACAGTGGCGCTGGTGGGAGGGGCCATCTACAGCGCTGTGGTTTACTGGCGGCACCGGCTCATGCCGCACCGGGTGGTTTCCAACATATTGATTGCGGTGGGAGCGCTGCTGCCGGCGTTTGGTGGCATCCACATCCGGCTGGGTGGGGGCATCCAGCTCTTCTACCTCTTCGAGTTATTGGGGATTATCATCATCTTCATTGGCTTTTTGCGCAGCCGGGAAGTCTTTGGTTTCTACCGTGTTCCCCTGATTCATGGCTTCAAGAAGGTGACGCAGCCTTATTGACCGGATTCAGCGTTCTCTAGTGGATAAGAGAAGGAGGGAGGCAAGTTTGAGAGGTTTGGCCTTATCGCTGGCGGCGGGTTTCGCCTCGGCCGTGGTGATGCTGGCCTTCAGTGGCGGTCAAATCTATGCTTTGGATGAGAACAACTGTCTCTCCTGTCATGGCAACCCGGAGCTGACCAAGACCAACGGGGAGGGGAAAGAGGTCTCCCTGTACGTGAGTGAGGAGGCGGTGAATACTGCTGCCCACCGTTTTATTGACTGCACCACCTGCCATACTGCCCAGCCCCATCAGGTCAACACCCCGCTCACCAAGCTATCTCTGGCGCAGAAGTGTGGCACCTGTCATCAGTACCAGTATAAGCTGCATCTCCAGAGTGTCCACGGTCAGCAGTTGGCCCAGGGTAACCCTGATGTGGCCACCTGTGTTGACTGCCACAGCCCGACGGGCAACCCCCACAGCGTCATCCGGGTGCTGGAATATAGCGCCCCGGCTTACAAGAAGAACATCGCCCAGACCTGCGCCAAGTGCCATGATAACGAGGAGTTGATGGCCAGCTACGGCATTGTGGAGAAGGTGTATGAATCCTACATGCGCAGCTTTCACGGCAAGGCGATACAGCTGGGCACCTACGAGATAACCCAGCTGGACAAGGCGACCTGTACCAATTGTCACGGCTATCACGATATCAAGAGCACGCGCGACCCCACCTCTCCGGTCTCCGGAGTGCAAAATCTGGCCAAAACCTGTGAGCAGTGCCACCCCGGCGCTGGGGTGGAGTTTGCCCGCGGCTTCCTTGGCCATAAAGAGGCATCGCCAGAGAATATTCCGGCGGCCCATTACACGGAGGTGTTCTTCACCATCCTGCTGACGGTGGTGGTGGTGGCTGGCGCCTTCGTGGTCGTCACTGCCGTGGTTCGGTTTGCCATCAACCGATGGAGGGAGGAATAGCATGGCCACAGTAGCTAGGATTATCTCGGCAGAAGGCGCTCAGGAGGAGGTCATCACCCGTTTTGACATCCACCAGATAATCCAGCATGCTGGACTGATGGTGAGCTTCATCCTGCTGGCGGTTACCGGGCTGCCTTTGAAGTTCCCTGACTGGGCGGTCAGCCAGTGGTGGGCGGGTGTCTGGGGAGGTATTGAGACCCTGCGCGCCACGCACCACTTTGCCGCCTGGATGATGGGCGCCGTCGCCCTTTACCACGCCCTCTATATCCTGTATTCCGTCCTCATCTTGAAAAAGCCTTTCCCGGTGAAGATGCTTCCCAGCTGGCGGGACTTCATCGTCTTCTTCCAGGAGCTGGGGTATTTTCTGGGATTGAGGAAGGAAAGGCCCCTGGTTGACCGCTTCCACTGGAGGGAGAAGTTTGACTACTGGGCGATTTTCTGGGGGATGCCGGTGATGGGAATCTCAGGCTTCATCATGATGTATCCGGTCTGGGCCACCAAGTTTCTCCCCGGGTGGGTGGTCCCGGCTGCCCTGGTAGCCCACAGCGATGAGGCGATGCTGGCCCTGATCTGGATTTTCATGGTGCATATTTTCTTCAACCATTTTGCCCCCGGGGTATTTCCCTTGAACACCTCCATTTTCACCGGCAAGGTGAGCCGGGAGCGATACCGCCGGGAGCACCCCCTTGAGTATGAGAGACTAACGGGAACCGATGAGAGAAAGGAGGCGGAATGAGGTACCTTCGCGAGATATTTGATGACTGGCTGACGAGGGCCGCTGGTATCAACTTCGTGCTCATTGTGGCCCTGGTTATGTTCAACGTTTTCTCCGACCTGCCGGAGAGATATCCCCTCTTCGGTGTGATCAACTTTTCCATGGTGCCCATTCTGTTTATCAGCGGAGGGATTATCTTCGTCCTGGCCATCCTCAAGAGCTATGAGTAGTTAAGGAGCAAAGCTGGAATGCAGATGAACTACCGGAGACATCGCGAGAAATTGCTTTTTCTTATGTTCGCTGGGGCCATCGGCATCATACTGCTGGTCATCGGTGGCTATCAGCTGATTGAGTTTATGGATTCCACCTCTTTCTGCGGGCGGCTGTGCCATGAGGTGATGTACCCGGAATACACCGCCTATCAGGCATCACCTCACTCCCGGGTGGCCTGCACGGAATGCCATGTTGGCTCGGGGGCTGACTATCTGGTCAAGTCCAAAATCAGCGGCATACCGCTCATCTTCACCACCATCGCCGGCAACTATGACCGCCCCATTCCCACCCCGGTGGAGAATCTCCGCCCAGCCCGTGAGACCTGTGAGCAGTGCCATCGGCCGGAGAGGTTTGCCGGTGACCTGGTTCGCGTCCATACCACCTACGCCGCCGATGAGACCAATACCGAGAAGGTTGATACCCGCATCCTCCGGGTTGGTGGTGGGGAGTCTGAGGTCGCCCAGGATATTCACTGGCATATCGCGGCCAAGGTCTGGTATCTCCCCATTGATAAGAAGCGGCAGGAAATAGCTTGGGTCGGCGTTGAGGATGAGGCTGGTGGCCTCATAGAATACGTTGACCCGGATAAGGTGGCGGAGGTCACCCCGCAGCGCCTCGCCGAGAAGAAACGCCTGATGGACTGCGTGGACTGCCACAACCGGGCGACGCATATCTTCCGCTCGCCGGAGGAGCTCATTGACATGGCGCTTGCCCAGGGTAAGATAGACAAAACTCTCCCCTACATCAAGAAACTGGGGCTGGAAGCCCTGGACCCGCCCAATCCAAGCTTAGAGCAGGCCTTCACCAAGGTGGAGGCGCTTGAAGAATTCTACCGCACTTCCTATCCGCAGGTTTACCAGGAGAGGAGGGAGGCCATTGATAAGGCGATAGAGGAGCTCAAGGAGATCGCCCGGCTCACCACCTTCCCCAAGATGAAGGTAACCTGGAAAACCTACATTGATAACCTGGGGCACCAGGAATCTCCGGGGTGTTTTCGCTGCCATGGCAAGCTGGTGGCAGCCGCCGATGACCAGGAGGGCGAGGTCATTGATGCCGATTGTCAGCTATGCCATTACTTCGAGCTCCAGCAAAAATAGGGCATTTTTCTCGGACAAAATGGGTATAAATACCCGTAGCTGATAGGGTAAAGATATGTTAGTCTACCCTTTAGGTTATGTAGGCACAGGCGATAAGAAAAAGAAAGGAGGGATGGTATGAGAAGAAAGCTCATCTGGGTGGCGTTGCCAATAATAATATTGGTAGCGCTGCTCGCTGCTTGCCAAGGTCCACCTGGTCCTCAGGGTCCGGCAGGTCCCGCAGGCCCGGCAGGCCCACAAGGTCCGGCAGGCCCGCAAGGCCCACCTGGTCCACAAGGTCCGGCAGGTCCCGCAGGCCCAGCAGGTCCGGCAGGCTCGGCGGCTGAGATTAGCGCCGAATATGTCACCTCTAAGGTCTGTGCTGCTTGCCATACTGAGGAAGCGGAGGAGGTTGGCAAATCCGGGCATGCTTACAAGCTGAACCCGGTGATAAATGGCCAACCGCCGAAGTATCCTTTCTCCGAGGTACCGAATCCACCCGAAGGCTATACCTGGGATGATATCACCTACGTTATCGGTGGCTATGGATGGAAGGCTCGCTTCATTGACAAGCAGGGCTACATTATCACCGGCGCTGACGAGAGTGCCACCACGCAGTATAACTTCGCCAATCCGGTGGTAGGCAAGGAGGCTGGCTGGGTGGGGTATCATGCTGGTGAAAAAGAGAAGCCGTATAACTGCGGACGCTGTCATACCACCGGCTACAAACCAGACGGGCATCAGGATGGTTTGCCCGGCATCGTTGGCACCTGGGCTGAGCCGGGGATTCAGTGCGAAGCCTGCCATGGTCCGGGTGGTAATCACGTGAACGACCCCTATGGCGTGGCCATGAAGATAGACCGCAGCTCGGCGATGTGTGGTGAATGTCACTCCCGGGGCGCGGTGGAGACCATTGACGCCAAGGGCGGGTTTATCAAGCATCATGAGCAGTATGAGGAGCTTCTCCAGTCCAAGCATCTGGCTCTGAGCTGCGTTGACTGCCATGACCCGCACCAGGGTGTCATCCAGGCGCGCAAGACTGGCGAGGCCACCGTGCGCATCGAGTGTGAGAGCTGCCACTTCCAGGAGGCCAGATACCAGAAGTCGGCGGCGATGAAGGCATCGGTGGATTGCATTGACTGCCATATGCCTCGCATCGTCAAGAGTGCCTGGGGTGATGCCGAAGCTTATACTGGGGACATCCGGTCTCACCTCTTCGCTATTGACCCCGAGGCCACGGCGCAGTTCTCGGAGGATGGCAAGAAAGCCATCTCTCAGATCACGCTGGACTTCGCCTGCAAGTCCTGCCATCGCAGTGGCGGAACCGCCACGGTGAAGACGGATGCAGAGCTGAAGAGCGAGGCCATCGGCTATCACCAGAGATAGACGCGTATCAGCTAGATACGGTAAAATTAAATAGGGTGATGGCGGAAGGCAAAAAGGCAGTCTCATCCGCAGTGCTCTTTGGCAGGAGGAAATAGGGGAGCGGTAAGCTCCTTTAAGAGGGGAAGCTAGGAAAATCCCTTAGCTTCCCCTCTCCCTGTGCTTAAAATATTTTGTTTTAAGGAGGCCAGAGTTGAGGAGCAAAATTACACTGTTACTGGTAGCGGCGCTGCTGGTTATAGTGCCCTTGCTCGCAGCTTGTGGTGGTGAGGAGGCAGCTCCGGCGCCAGCGCCAAGTCCAGCCCCGGCACCAAGCCCAGCTCCGGCACCGGCGCCAAGCCCAACGCCGACGCCAACCCCGACCCCAACACCGACGCCAACGCCGACACCAACACCAACTCCTACCCCGTCACCAGCGCCAGCAGCAGGGCCACCTGCCGTGCCGCATACTCTGGAAGGGCGTGACAATTGTCTTATGTGTCACGAGGCTGGGATTGGTGGTGCCGGCGTGATCCCCGAGGACCACGCTGGGCGCACCAACGAACAGTGCACTACCTGCCATACGCCAGCCTAAATGAGGGGGACTGGGCAAGCTCGGTGGCTCTCTGGTGTGGTGGGAATCTCAAATTGAAGAGTGAGCGATGTTGAGGAAGAAAAAATTCCTAGTGGGTGGTCTTGTTGTTTTCCTCGCCCTGGGCTATCTGATCTATACCGGTTTTCAGAGTTCGGCCACCTATTATTATGAGGTGAGCGAACTTCTGACGCGGGGAGATTCAGTCTATGGCGAGAATGTGCGGGTGCGTGGGGAGGTTGCTCCCGGCTCGGTGGAGCGGGAGTCTCAGGGGACGGTTCTCCGGTTCATCATTACCGATATGGAGGGGGAGCAGAGCTTGCCGGTGGTCTATCAAGGGGTTGTCCCTGACACCTTCAAGGTGGGTGTTGAGGTGGTGGTTGAGGGTCAACTTGACTCAGATGGGGTCTTTCAGGCCCACACCCTCATGCCGAAGTGTCCCTCCAGATATGTGCCCCAAGAGTAGGACACAATTTAGGAAAGCAATTCTATGGCAGATATAGGCTATATTGCACAGTTTCTGGCGCTGGTGGTCTCGGTTTATGCGGCGGGTGCCTTTATCCTTGGCTGGAGGGGAAAACATCCCGCCCTGCTCAGCAGTGCTAGGAATGGTTTACTGGCGTCATGCGGGCTGCTTACCATATCAGTGGCCTCGCTGGTCTATGCTCTAGTTAGCCATGACTTCCAGATAGAGTACGTTTACCAGTACACCAGCCGGGATCTGGCTTTAACCTACCGCCTGAGCGCTTTATGGGCGGGCAATGATGGTTCATTGCTCTTCTGGGCATGGCTTCTTTCCGTTCTGGGCGCGGCGGTGATACTCCAGAAACGAGAGGTGGGCAAGGAGCTGGTGCCCTATGCCGCCGCAATTATCGGGGTAACCCAGACTTTCTTCATTCTTCTGCTGCTTACCATAGCCAATCCTTTCCAGAAGCTTCCCCAGGTCCCGGCCGATGGCATGGGGCTTAACCCGATGCTGGAAAATCCCGGCATGTTTTTCCATCCCCCCCTTCTCCTCGCCGGCTATGTTGGCTTTACCGTTCCTTTCGCCTTTGCCATGGCGGCCCTGCTCTCCAGGAGGCTCGGCGACGCCTGGCTGATAGTGGTCAGGCGATGGACGCTGCTGGCTTGGCTCTCCCTTGGCCTGGGCAACCTTTTGGGCGCCTGGTGGGCATACGTTGAGCTTGGCTGGGGAGGCTACTGGGCCTGGGACCCAGTGGAGAACGCTGGCCTGATGCCTTGGCTGGTGGCCACCGCCTTTCTTCACTCTATCATGATGCAGAGGCGGCGGGGGATACTCAAGGTTTGGAATATGGTGCTGATAATACTGACCTTCGTCCTGGCAATACTTGGCACTTTCCTCACCCGGAGCGGTGTTCTTGCTTCGGTTCATACCTTTGCCGAGTCCCCTTTATTGGGTGCCTCGTTCCTGGCCTTTATCGGTATTACCATCGTCAGTTCGCTGGGCTTGCTCTATTACCGCAGTGAAGAGCTGAAAAGCGAAGCGGAGATGGAGTCACTTGTCTCCAGGGAGAGCACCTTCCTGCTCAATAATTTGCTCCTGGTCGGTGCTGCCTTCACCATCTTTCTGGGAACGTTCTTCCCGGTGATATCAGAGGCGGTGCGTGGGGTCAAGGTTAGCGTCGGCCCGCCCTTCTATAACCAGGTGAATGTGCCTATTTTCCTGGCCATCATTCTCCTCGCCGGGATTTGCACTCTCATTGGCTGGCGGCGAGCCTCCCTCAGGAATCTGGTACAACATTTCCTCTGGCCGCTGGCGACGGCGCTGATTTTGGGGATAGTTCTCTTCATCCTGGGGATAAGGCAATGGCTTGCCCTTGTCGCCCTCCCCCTGTGTGGCTTCGTGCTCTTTACCATCCTCTACGAATGGTGGCGAGGGACGCGGGCTCGCCACCGGATGAGGAGCGAGAACTATCTGAAGGCGTTCTGGGGCTTGATCATGACCAATCGGCCCCGCTATGGCGGCTACATTGTTCACATCGGCGTCATCATCATGGCCGTGGGAATCATCGGCTCATCCCTCTACGGAGTGGAGAAGGAGGCCACCCTTACCCAGGGTGAGTCAATGAGCATTGAGGACTACACCCTCACCTATGAGAATATGGACTTTTACGAGACCGAGAGCAAGGCGGTGGTTACCGCCACCCTTCTGGTCTCCAATCAAGGGAAATTGCTCGGCAGGTTGCTGCCGGAGAAATACTTTCACCGCAGCTTTGAGCAGCCGGTGACCGAGGTGGCCATTCGCAGCACCCTCGTTGAGGACCTGTATGTCATCCTGGTTGGCTGGGATGAAGATGGCACCACCGCCTTTAAGGTGCTGGTCAACCCGCTGGTTAACTGGATCTGGATTGGGGGAGTCGTCCTGGTTTTGGGAGGGCTTATTGCTTTCTGGCCTGAGTGGCGCAGGCAGCCAGTTCCACAGTCGGCTGGTAAAAGGGGGGAGTGAATATGGGATTTAGGGAGAAGCTCGTCGTCATCCTGCTCATCGCCCTGCTTGCTCTCATACCCTCTCGAGCTAGCGCGCAGACGGTGATGGGCATCTCTAAAAAGCTTATCTGCCAGTGCGGCTGCACCTTGGTTCTGGCCAACTGTACGCATAGTGAGTGCGGCTCCCGGGAGGCGATGACCGCCCTGATAAGGGATAAAATCAGCCAGGGATGGTCAGAGGAGGAGATTATCCAGTTCTTTGTGGCCCAATATGGGGAGCAGGTGCTGGCATCTCCCCCCAAGCGGGGCTTTAACCTGATGGCCTGGATAACCCCGTTTGCCGTGATACTGGCCGGAGCTGGGGTGATCTACCTGGCCATAAAGAAATGGACAAAACGGGGCAGGCAAGCTCAGATTGTGGGCGCGCCTGAGAGTGAGGAAGAGGAGGAGAAATACCGGCAGCAGCTGGAAGAGGAGCTGAAAAAGTTCGCCGAGAGGAGTTTCCGGTGACCATTTTCATCGCTATCTTGCTCACCATGCTCACCTTTGCCTTCATCGTTTACCCGCTGCTCAAGTCCCGACAGCGCCCCCAGGGTACTGCGCAGGATGAGCGGCTGCAGGAGCTGCAGTTCCGGCGGGATGCCACCTATTCCATGCTCAAGGAGCTGGAGTTTGACTATCAATCCGGTATCTTGAGCGATGAGGACTATCGGGAGCTTGAGGCGAAGTACAAGCAAAAGGGCATCTCCATTCTCAAAAGCATTGATGCTCTGGAGAAGAGTCAGGATATTGAGGCGGAGATTGAAAGGCAGGTTATGGAGCTGCGCCGGGGGAGGAAACGGTTCTGCCCCCAGTGTGGGGCAAGGTATGAGGAGGGTGACCGTTTCTGCTCCCACTGCGGGACGAGACTAAAACGGGGGGAATCAGGTGATTAAGCGTTTGGTCTGGCTGGTGCTGGTGCTTATCATCTTGAGCCCATCTCCAGCCGCGCTGGCGGCAGAGCCCGGAGGGGGCGTTATTGAGGGGCAGGTGGTCAATGGCACCGCCGGTGGCAGCAGCGTGGCCAACCTGGAGGTTACCTTGCAGGTCTACCAAGGTGGGACCCAGGTGGACACTGCCACCGCCCTCACCGATGCCTCGGGCCGCTTTAGCTTTGAGGGGCTGGCTACCGAGCCCGACTACAGCTATCAGGTGGTGCTCACCTTCCAGCAGGCGGAGTACTCCACCGGGGCGCTCAGCTTTGGTGATGGCGAGACCACCAAATACGCTGAGGTCACTGTCTATGACGCCACCACCAGCGACGAGGCGGTCAAGGTGGAGATGGCCCACACCGTTATCTATGTTGAGCCAGATGGCCTGCGGGTGGAGGAGTATGCTCTGGTGGCCAATGACTCTGACCGGACTTACATCGGCGCCAGAGAAATCACCGATGGGGTCAGGGAGACGCTGCGCTTTTCCCTCCCCGATAAAGCAGTTGAGCTGCAGGTAAGGCGTGGCCTGATGGAGTGCTGCGTCTACGGCAGCGAGGATGGCTTCGTTGACACCATGCCACTTCTACCTGGAAAGAGGGAGCTGGTCTATTCCTACCGCATCAGCGATAGTTCCAAGGAATATACCTTCTCCCGCCGGGTGTACTACCCGACGGGTAACTATGACCTTCTGGTTCAGGGGGAGAACGTGGAGGTGGCCAGCGACCAGCTGGCCGTGGCGGAGCCACTGTTTATCAGTGATATCTGGTTTAAGCATCTTAGCGGCAATGACCTGGCTGCGGGTGATGTTTTGGTGGCGCGGTTTTCCAATCTGCGCCCGGCCAGTACCCAATCGGCCATTCTCTGGGTGGTTCTGGCGCTGGTGGTGTTGACCGGTGGTTTCGGCCTTGCCTATTATGTATCGCGGCGCAGACATCTCCAGCCAGCGGTGATTGAAGATGACTTGAGCCAGCAGAAGCAGAGATTGCTTCTGGAGCTCAGCCAGCTGGATGATGACTTTGAGGATGGCAAAATTGACGCTAAGAGCTACCGCCGGCTGCGGGCGGAGAAAAAATCACAGTTACTCTTCCTAGTGCAGAAGGAGAAGAGCGGCTCTGGCTCATGAAGACGCGTGGTTCTGCGTCCCGGGCTCGGGCGATTGAAGCCCACGAGCTCACCAAGTCCTTCGGCAACCACCTGGCCCTGAGGGGGGTGGACCTTGACGTGGGGTGGGGTGAGACTGTGGTCATCTTCGGCGCCAATGGAGCCGGGAAAACCACCCTGATCAAGGTGCTGGCCACCATCATAGGTATCTCCTCTGGCCGGGTCCTCATTGATGGCCTGAATATCAAGGACGACGCTGAAGAGGTCCGGCGCCGCATCGGCGTGGTCACCCATCAGACCTTCCTCTATGGCAACCTCACCGCCTATGAAAACCTTGATTTCTACGGCCGGATGTATGACGTCCCCAGGCGTGCCGAGAGGATCAAGGAAGTGGTTGATATGGTGGGGATGACCTCCCGCCTCTATGACCGGGTGAGCACCCTCTCCCGAGGTATGCAGCAGCGGATATCCATCGCCCGTGCCCTGTTGCACCGGCCGGCCATCATGCTGCTGGATGAACCGGAAACGGGGCTGGACCAGCAGGCAACCACCCGCCTCTGGGAAGTGCTGCAGGCCGGGGAGGATGGGAAACCTACCATCATCCTCACCACGCATAATCTGGAGCGTGGGCTGGAGCTGTGCGACCGTCTGCTGATACTGGCGCAGGGGAAGATCGCCTACCAGGGAGCAAGGCAGGACCTGGACCTTGCCGATTTGAAGCGGACCTACCAGCATTACACCGGGGTGGGGACATGAGATTCTGGGGCAAAGTCATCACCATCACCTGGAAGGACACTCTCTCCGAGATACGCACCAAGGAGATAATCTCCTCCGTGCTCGTGTTCACCCTCCTCGTCATCGTCATCTTCAATTTCGCCTTCGCCGCTAATCGCGAGATAATGAAACTGGTTGCCCCGGGCATCCTGTGGGCGACCTTCGCCTTTGCCGGGGTCTTGAGCCTTAACCGCTCCTTCGTCCCGGAGAAGGAGCAGGGCTGCCTTGAGGGGCTGATGCTCTGCCCGGTGGGTCGGGAGGTTATCTATGTGGGCAAGATGCTGGGCAGTTTGCTCTTTATGCTGGTTATAGAGATGATAGCGCTGCCCATCTTCACCTTTCTCTTCAATCTGCCGGTTCTCTCCCTCCAGATGGTCACCATCGCCCTTCTGGCCACCATAGGCTTTGTCTCCGTGGGCACCCTTTTTGCTGCGCTGGCGGTCAATACCAAGGCGCGGGAGCTGGTGCTGCCGGTGCTTTTCCTCCCTGTGGTGGTGCCGGTGATCATCGGCGCGGTGGAGGCCTCCAGGCTTGCCCTGGCGGGCGAGCCCTGGAGCAGATTGACCTCCTGGCTTGGGATAATCGCTGCTTTTGACGTCATTTTCTTGGTGGTGTCATATCTTGTCTTCCCCTTCGTCATCGAGGAGTAGAAGCGCAAAGGAGAACAAATTATGAAGAGAAGTATTTTGTTCTGGCTGAGTCTGGCGCTCTTGGTGGTGGCGCTGTACCTCATCTTCGGCTATGCGCCTATTGAACAAACCATGGGCATAGTGCAGAAGATCTTCTACCTTATGGTGCCCATGGGCTGGCTGGCCCTGCTCTCCTTTCTCACCGTCTTCGTCGGCAGCATCCTTTACCTGAAGACGAAGGCCCCCAAGTGGGATATCCTGGCTTACTCCGCAGCCGAGGTGGGGCTCGTCTTCACCACCCTGGCGCTGGTAAGCGGCTCCATCTGGGCGAAGCCAGTCTGGGGGGTGTGGTGGACCTGGGAGCCTCGTTTGACCGCCACGCTGGTTTTGTGGCTGATCTACCTTGCCTACTTCATGGTGCGCTCTTTCACCGCTGAGGAATCCCGTGGCGCCACCTTTGCCGCTATCGTGGGCATTGTCGGCTTCATTGATATCCCCATCATTGCCTTGGCCACCACTCTGTGGCGGGGGATGCACCCCGGAGCGGTGATCTTCAAAGGCGGGCTGGCTCCGCCCATGCTGCTCACCTTGCTGGTGAGCCTGGCTGCCTTCACTGTGCTGTATTCTTTCATCTTGAGGCAGAGGATCAGCTTGAGAAATGATGAGATTGAAATTAAGAAGATGAAAGGACTCTGAGATAGCACCCGCTGAGGAGAAGGTAAAATGGAAAATGTAGGCTATCTGGTCGCCGCGTATATCATCGTTTATGCCGTGATTTTCGGCTACGTGGCTCTCTTGTTCCGGCGCAGGAGAAAGCGGCAGCGGGAAATTGAGTTGCTGAGGGAGAAGAAATAAGCTAGTCGGCGAGGTTTGTCTTGCTGAGGAGAGCTCTCCCGACGTGGCCCCGGACAGAGGTAAGCCGTCTCAAAGGAAGCTCTGATGAAATTGCTGAGCGACCTCACACTGAGGAAGAGGATCATCATCCTCACCGTGCTGGCACTGCTCTTGGGTGCTGGACTGTTCAGTTTTCTAGGGATGCGGGCAGTGGACCAGGCAACCGAAACCATGCTGCAGGATAGACTAACCACCGCCCGTCTCATGGCGGACTACATCGATGATGCCCTGGGGCGTGCTCTCGCCGAGCTGGTACGCTGCGCGCAGGCGGTGCAGGACGGCCAAGCCAGCAGCTTCGGAGCGCAGATAGCCGCCCTTGAGGACGCCTTCTTTTTCCTCTCCTTCTATATTCATGATATTTATCTGCTCGATGGCCGGGGGCGGATTACCTGGAGCAAATCAGGAGAGGCGGCTATCCTGGGGACGGATATCTCCTTCTATCCCACCATCAGCCAGGCATTAAGCAGTGGTGAGCCTGGCATATCCGGGCTGGTCTCGGCACCGGTGAGCGATACCCCAGTTATCTTCCTCGCCAGCCCCACCGGAGAGGGGGGAGAGCCGGGCAGGGGGGTGCTGGTGGTGGCCATAGATATCTCCCGGTCAAGCATCGGCGGTTTCATCCGGCCGATAAGATTGGGTGAGACGGGCTACGTTGAGATCGTGGACCAGAACGGGATTGTGCTCGCCCGCACCGAGCCCGGGCCGAAGCTAGGTGCCTTTACCAAGAGCGACCACAGCGGGCGCTTTGCCGCCCTGATTGCCACAGGGAAGCCAACGCGGGGGCTGTGTCACTCCTGCCATATACCGGGGCAGAGGGTGGAGAGAAGGGATGTATTGGCCTTCGTGCCGCTCTCCCAGGCCCAGTGGGGGGTTGTCATCCGGCAGTCGGAAGAGGAGGCGCTGGCGCCCATCCGCGAGCTGCGCCAGAGCCTGCTGCTCTTCGGGGCGGGGTCAATGGTCATCATCTTTCTCTTCGTGCTGGTAACCACACGGGATGTGGCCAGCCGCATCTGGGGGTTGACCGCGGCCTCCCGAAGGATAGCCGAGGGGGATTTGAGTAGCCCCATCGCCATCTCAGGGAAGGATGAAGTCGGCGTTTTGGCCCAGACCTTTGACGAGATGCGGCTCAAGCTGCAGACGTCTTACGGAGCGCTGGAGCAGAAGACCAAGGAGCTGGCCTCGCTGCTTTCGGTGTCTGAGATTCTGACCTCGCTGCCTGACCTCTCCAACCTGGATACCGCGCTCGGCAGCGCCCTAGACAAGACCTTGGAGATAATGCGGCGAGACGTTGGTGGCATACTCCTCTGGGATGAGGAGAGGGAGGTGCTGCGTTACCGCGTGTATCGGGGGCTCTCTGAGGAGTACGTGCGGCGGGTATCCTGCCGCCTGGGCGAGGGCATTGCCGGCAGGGTGGCGCAAAGTGGCGAGCCGATTATCCTGGCTGACATCTCCACCGACCCTCGGGCAGCTCACCCTGATCTCATCAGTGTCGAAGGACTGCGGGCATTTGCCAGCGTCCCCATTCGCTTCAAGGACAAAGTGCTGGGCGTGCTCAATATCGCCAGCCGTGAGACGCGCCAATTTTCGGCTGAGGATGTGAGGCTTCTCGAGGGCATTGCCGTGCAGATTGCCACGGCGATTGAAAACGCCAGATTGCACCAGGAGGTGCAGAACAAGGAGAAGGTTCGCGGGGAGCTATTGAGCGAGATATTCTCCATCCAGGAGGGGGAGCGCAAGCGGATCGCCCGCGAGCTGCACGACGAGACAAGTCAGGTTCTGGCCAGCCTCACCGCCAGCCTTCAGGCTGCCTCAAATACCCTGCCCACCAACGTGGATAAGGCCAAAGCTTTGCTGGAGAAAGCCCAGAGGCTGTCCATCAGCATCCTTGATGAGATACACCGGCTGATCTACGAGCTCCGCCCCACGCTGCTTGATGACCTGGGGCTGGTGGCGGCAACACGGTGGCTGGTGGATAATATTCTGGGGGATGCTGGGGTTGCGGTTGATTTCAAGACCTCGGGGCGGGAGAGGAGGCTGCCGCCCCAGCTGGAGACCACCCTGTTTCGGGTTATCCAGGAGGCGGTTTACAACATCAGCCGTCACGCGCAGGCCAAGAACGCCCAGATAACGCTGCACTTCAAGAGGGGGAAGGTTCGGGTTGGCATTAAGGATGACGGCGTTGGTTTTGATGTCAAGGAGGCGATAAGCTCCAAGGAAAGGCCACGAGGGCTGGGGCTGCTGGGGATGAAGGAGAGGATAGAGCTGATCCGGGGTAGTTTGAGCATCTCCTCGCGCCCCGGCAGTGGCACCGAAATCAATATTGAGATACCGACGGGTTAGGAGGTCGCTGTGGACAAGATAAAGGTGCTGGTGGTGGATGACCACGCCATGATGCGGGATGGCATTAGGGCGCTGCTCGCTTTGCAGGAGGATATTGAGATTGTGGGGGAGGCTGAGGAGGGGAGGGAGGCGGTCAAGAAGACAGAGGAGCTCATGCCCAATGTGATCATCATGGATATAGCCATGCCAGGCTTGGATGGGCTGGAGGCTACCCGCCGCATCACCAGGAAAAACCCGATGGTGAAGGTGCTGGTCTTAACCCAGCATGATAAGCGAGAGTACGTGCTGTCCAGCATCAAGGCGGGGGCGAGGGGTTACGTGCCCAAGAGGGCGGTGGGCTCAGACCTGCTTTCCGCCATACGGGCGGTGCACCGTGGGGATTCCTACCTCTCGCCGTATGCCGCCAAGGCCTTGGTTGACCACTACCGCCGGCAGGGTGAGGCTGAACCCTATGACCGGCTGACGGCCAGGGAGAGGGAGATATTGAAGCTGATTGCCGAGGGGCACACCAGCCGGGAGATCGCCTCCAGCCTCTTTATCAGCTTGAAGACAGTTCTGGGGCACCGGGCCAAAATCATGGAGAAGCTGGGGGTACATAACTCCGCCGAACTCATCAAGTACGCCGTGCGCAAGGGCCTGGTGGAGGCGGATAGCTAGAAGTTCCTGCCGCCGTGGCTGACATGAGAGGGAGAAGAGGCAAGGCCCTTATATGTAGTACATCACCTTGGCGGATTGCTCTTTCTTCCGCTGGCGGTCAACCAGGTCCTGCAAGGTGGTTGACTTGAGGATGCCATTGGCGGCCCGGTCCAGCTCACTCCAGATATCGCGGGCGGCACACCATTCCGACCGTTCACAGACCTCAGGGTTGTTGATGCATTCTACCAGGGCGGCATTCCCCTCCAGAAGCTCAATTATCTCCGCCAGCGTTATCTCCGCAGGAGGTTTGGCCAGGAGCACTCCACCGCCCACCCCCCGCACGCTCCGCATCAGCCCCCCAGTTATCAGGGGGCCGATGAGCCGTTTGAGATACGCCAGCGGAATCTCCTGTCTCTGGGCGATGTCCTTAAGGGATACCGGTGTCTTGCCCTGGTAGAGGGCTAGGTCCAGGAGCACCCTGGTTCCGTATCGGCCTTTGGTGGAGAGCTTCATCGGCAGTTAATTGGTGACTAATATTGTCATCTTAGTTTACAATTTGGTCGCGGCGGTTGTCAAGCCCTGCGGTAAGCTCGGGCGGCGCTGACCTTGATGGGCAAAGGCCTTGGTGTTAGAATGAGTATGGCAGGCTTGTCTTTTGAGCATTCCTGGCAGTGCCTTTGCCAGCCGAGGTTTACCTCTGGCGCCGTAATTGGCTTTCCCGTGATTTTCTCTAGCGCCTTGGCACTGGCCAGGCATGGGAGGTGTTTAGGAGACGACCCAGGACTCAGACTCAGAAGAGACAGTGATGAAGTTTCTCCGGACCAAGCTGGTTCAGGCGGCCTCTTGGCTGAGGTCCTCGGAGACGGTCACCGGGCTGTTCCTGGCCATCGTGGTCGGGGTTATCGCTGGACTCGGAGCTGTTTTATTCCGCTGGCTCATAAACAGCTTCCAGTCTCTGTTCTTTGGCGGGGGGGCTAAGGCCCTCGCTTTTCTTGGTGACTATTATGTGATCCTGATACCCGCGGCCGGTGGCCTGCTGGTGGGCCCGCTTATCTATTTTCTGGCGCGTGAGGTCAAAGGTCATGGCGTCCCTGAGGTGATGGAGGCCGTGGCGCTCAAAGGCGGCCGAATACGCCCGCGCGTATCGGCGGTGAAGGCGCTCGCTTCCTCGCTGTGCATCGGGTCCGGGGGTTCGGTGGGCCGTGAGGGCCCCATCGTGCAGATCGGGGCCTCGGCTGGTTCGGCGATAGGCCAGTGGTTCCGGCTGTCTGACGAGCACCTGAAAACGCTGGTTGCCTGTGGCGCGGCGGGGGGTATATCCGCCACCTTCAATGCCCCTATTGCTGGGGTCATCTTCGCCCTTGAGGTGATTCTGGGCAGGGTGGTCACCCGCCGGTTCGCCTATGTGGTTATCAGCTCCGTGGCCGCCGATTTCCTGGCCCAGCTGTTTTTAGGCAACCGCCGTGCCTTCACCGTCCCCCAGTTTAGCATCGTCAGCGCCTGGGAATTCCTCTTCTATGCCCTGCTCGGTATCTTGGCTGCCCTGGCTGCTGTGGCTTTCATCCGCGCCCTTTACCGCTGCGAGGATTTGTTTGACTATCTCAAGCTGCCCGAGTACTTCAAGCCGGCGCTGGGAGGGCTGGCCATAGGCCTTATCGGGCTGTATAGCCCTCATCTTTTCGGGGTGGGCTACGAGGGTATTGACCTCGCCCTCGGCGGGCAGCTGACGCTGGGGATGCTGCTGATACTATCCCTTCTCAAGATACTGGCCACCTCGCTCACCATAGGCAGTGGCGGCAGTGGCGGTATATTCGCCCCCAGCCTGTTCATCGGGGCGATGCTGGGGACGGCGCTGGGCACGCTGCTCAACGAGCTTTTCCCGACCATCACCGCCCCCGTGGGGGCCTACGGCGTGGCGGGCATGGCCGCCGTGTTTGCCGGCGCGGCACGGGCTCCGTTCAGCGCCATACTCATCATGTTTGAGATGACCGGCAACTACGGCATCATTCTGCCCCTGATGACCTCAGTGGTCATCAGCACGGTGCTGGCTCGGGCCTTGAAGCGCGAGACAATCTACACGCTCAAATTGCTGCGCCGGGGGGTGGATGTTGAGCAGGAGGAGGTGGTTGATGTCATGCGCACCATCAAGGTGCACGAGGTGATGACGCGTGACTTTCCCACCGTCCCCCCAGGGATGCCGGTGAAAGAGCTGGTGAAGCTGTTCCAGAAGACCGGTCATCACGGGTTCCCCGTGGTCAATGAGGAGGGGGAGCTGGTGGGCGTGGTCACGGCGTCAGACGTCGAGCGCTCCTTGGGCAGGAGCGATGGCGAGCTTACCGTTGGCGACATCGCCACCAAGTCACCATTTGTCGCCTACCCAGACCAGTCTCTGGACAGGGTGCTGGTCGCGGCGGAGGAGGAGTACGGGCGTATCCCCGTGGTCGGCCGGGATGACCGGCGGCGCCTGATTGGGGTGCTGCGGCGGCATGACATCATCCGGGCCTACCGCAAGAAGGTGGGCCAGATGCGAAGGGGCGGGGAGTAGAGCCTGACACCCATCAGCCCAAGCTTTCACCTGGCCAATTATTGCTTTAGCCTAGGTTCACCTTGGATATTGGGAAAAAATTGTCCTATGGGGCTTGACAACCTGTCAAGGGTAATTGTATACTAAGTTGGTAACCTTAGTCAACTTTCATCTGGGGGATGAGAAGAGACAAGGGGCAGAAATAGCTAATCTCAACAGAAAAGAGAGGTGAAGAGATGGAGGAGAAAGTCGCGCACGCCAAGGAGTTGATTGAGGAGGCGGTGAGGAGCTACCCCAAGATAGCCGTGGCCTGCTCTTTTGGCAAGGACAGCATGGTTACGGTTCATCTGGCCAGAGAGGTGGCTCCTGAGATAAAGGTCTTCTCGATAATGACGCCATACAAGCCGAGGGAGACCTTTGAGTATCTCAGAAAAATGAACCAGGTGATGAACCTCGGCGTCACGGTGTATATGGTGGCGGACAGCATTCCTGAAATTCTCCAGGACGGGTCTCTGGAGGTGGTGTTACTGCCCACTGAGGAGTTCCACCAGAAGGCAGCGCAGGTTAAGGCCCAGACCGGCAAGGAGATTTATGCCATAAACCCGGACGAATGCTGCCGGCTGCTCAAGGTAGAGCCCACCAAGGTGGCGGTGAGTGACTTGGAGGCTTGGATCTGCGGGCTGAGAAATACTGAAGGCAGGACCAGGGAGGACTACCAGGAGGTGGAGCGGAAGGGTGGGCTGATCAAGGTAAACCCGATTCTGACCTTCACCGAAACCGATATTTGGAAGTATATGGCCACCCGGGGGATTGAGCCGCATCCCTGGTACCGCCGGGATTACCGCTCCCTGGGCTGCGAGCCCTGCTCTCACCCGGGAGGGGAGCTGGAGCGAGACGGGAGGTGGCAAGGCACCAGCAAGTGCGGCGGCGAGTGCGGTATCCACACGCAGCGGCTGAAGTAGGCTGGGCGCTTGCCAGATAACCTTTGCGGTATAAGGCGAGCGGAGCGGATTTTGAGGGCGATTTGGCATGGAAACTCGCTGGAGAAGCATCATAAAGGCGGTGAGCTGGCGGATTGTGGCCACCATGGTTACTTTTCTGGTAGTCTATTTTTTTACCAGAGAGGAGATACTCTCGCTGGAAATAGGCCTGATGGACGCGCTGCTGAAGATAGGCGTTTATTTCAGTCATGAGAGGCTGTGGAATAAAATCGGTTTTGGCCGGAGGAAGGTCAGAGAGGACTACATGATATGAGATACCCGGCAGGAGCGGGAGATGGCGCAGGAGCAGTTTTGTGACCATAGATTGAGGGTGTATTCTGACATAACGCAGCTAAGAGCCAGCCCAGAGAACCCGACGCCACTGGTCAGGCTGAATAGAATCAGCCGCAACAGGAGTTTTCCCATCTATCTCAAGCTGGAGAGATACAACCCCTTCGGCTCGATCAAGGACAGGATTGTCTATGAGATGCTCAAATCTCTGGCCGTGGGAGATAGGACGCTGGTTGAGCCGTCATCAGGCAATACCGGGATTGCCTTGCTCTGCGTGGCCAATAGCCTGGGGATACCGGTGGAGGTGGCGGTCCCGGAGAGGATTCCCGAGGAAAAGAAGGTGATGCTGAAATTTCTGGGGGCGAGGAAGGTGTGGGAGGCTGATGATGCCCTCTGCCCCAGGTTCCCCTCCGAGGGGGCCAGGGGCGTGGTCAGCGCCCTGATCAAGAGCCCAGCGACCAAGGACCGCTATATCAGCCCGAATCAGTATGAGAACGAGCTCAATGTGCAGGCCCATTATCAGGGCACCGGGCCCGAGATATGGCGGCAGACGAGGGGCAAAATCACCCATTTTTTTGCCGGGTTTGGCACCTGCGGGACGATAACCGGCGTGGGCAGATACCTCAAGGAGCAAAGTCCAGAAATCAAGGTCATCGCGGTGGAGCCCTCCTCCTCGGACCATAAATTGCCGGGCATGAAGAGGATTACCGGCCTGAGCGAGGAATACATACCCAAGATTCTGGACCGCTCGGTGATTGATGGGGTGGTGGAAGTAACCGACGAGGAGGCGTATACTACCGCGGCTGAGTTGGCCAGAAAGGACGGAATCCCGGCCGGCCCGAGCACCGGGGCGATACTTCACGCTGCCTTGCGCTACGCCGAATCAAACAAGGGTCTGGCGGTGGTTATCTCGCCCGATGACGCCTTCAAATATACCAGTTTCTACCAGGATTTTCTGGAGCAAGGTTCCCCTGATAAGACGTAGTGGTGCGGACGAGAGCCTCAACTGGCATCTGGCTCTCAATGTTCGCTCAGTTCCTTCATGCCTAAGAACTTACCGTGCCAGGAGTGGTACCATACCTGTCCGGTGTAGCCATTGACGCTGAGCATTCCGTATATCTTTCCATCTTTCAGGACGTGGAGCGTGTAGTAGCCGTAGAAGCGGTCAGCTTCCTCGGCCACCTCTGCCCCGGGGAGATAGCCATTGATGAATTCCTGGGCGTATTCTCTGGCCTGCGCTTCATCCACGGTCATCTCGCCGGCAGCGCCGGGGGTGCCCCACATCATGCCTGACATCATCCCGTACTTGGTATTCCACATCATGTTGGGGCCTGGTTCAGGATAGAGGTCTCCGGTGTAGGGGTCTATCAGGGCCTCAAAGGCGTGAAGTCCGGTGCTCTTCTCTGCGAATTCAACGTAGAAGTTGTAGGAAAACTCCATGATCTCTGTGACTTCAAGGTCAGGGTCATGGCGCTCCCGCAGGTAGTCATCAACTATCTCAAGCGCCTGGTCTATGCTTATCCGCTGCTCTTGGTTCTGGTATTGGCCTTCTCGTTCCATCATGCCACCGCGACTGCTGCCCCACGGATGCATCATACCCCCGGGCCCCATCATGCTGCCGGGTCCCATCATACCGCCGGGGCCCGCCGGTGGGCGGTAGCTCGACGCAGTCTCAGGGGAAGCGCAGGCGGTGATTGCCAGCAGCCCTGCCCCCAGCAGTATGGCCAGCGGTGCCATGAAGGCTAGCTTTTTCATCATGTTACCTCTCTTACGTGGTTGCTTATCGTCATTTTAAGCTCGGGGATGCCATTTGTGTATGACCTAAGTCACATACAGCTTGGGAAATGCTTGGTTAATATATTATAATTAAAAGATTTTCATGCGAAGGAGTGACCAATGTGGTATTGTGGTGTAGGCACGGGCTGGTGGGCATGGCTCGGCGGTATCTGGGTGGTGCTGTTCTGGGGTGGCCTCATCGCGCTGATAGTCTGGGGGATAAAGAGGCTAACCGAGTCCTCCAGCTCAGCGATGGTGAGGCATAGTCCGCTAGACATCGCCAGGGAGCGCTACGCCAGGGGTGAAATCTCCAGAGAAGAGCTTGCCCAAATAGAGAAGGACCTAACCCAGCGATGACAGAGGAAGAGGTCAGAGCCACCCAAGCGGCCCAGAGACGGTACAACCGCATCGCCCCTCTTTACGACTTCATGGAGGGGCTGGTGGAGCGGTCCCGCTACTCCCGCTGGCGGGAGATGCTCTGGGGCAAGGTGGATGGCAGCCGCATCCTTGAGGTGGGCGTGGGCACGGGGAAGAACTTCCCTTACTATCCCCAAGATGCCGAGATAACCGCCATAGACTTCAGCGAGAAGATGCTAAAACGTGCCAGAGCCAAGGCAGAGAAGCAGAAGGTGAAGGTGCGGCTGGAGCAGATGGACGTGCAGCAGCTTGATTTTGATGATGACAGCTTTGACACAGTGGTGGGCACCTTTGTCTTCTGCTCGGTCCCTGACCCGGTGCGCGGACTAAAGGAAGTCAGGCGGGTGTGCCGGCCAGGGGGCAGGGTGCTTCTGCTTGAGCACGTGCTCAGCGCCAACCGCCTGTTAGCTTGGCTCATGAATTTGGCTAATCCGCTGGTGGCCAGCCTCATCGGCCCAAACATCAACCGGCGCACTGTGGAGAATGTAGCTAAAAGCGGGCTAAAGGTGGAGCAGGTCACTGACCTGGCCGCGGGCATCTTCAAGCTGATTGAGGCAAGAAAAGTATAGCCGCTCTCCGCTACCACTTTTTAGAGGTCTTGACATGGTGACAGGGCGATGTTATCATGATAATGGTTTAGCAATTACGCAGATGTTAATGAAAGGAGCCTGCGGAGATGGCCATGGACCGGTGTGAGGCCCACGCTGTGGACCAAGAAAGGGTGGCGGCGACCAAGAAGAAGCTCCTTGACGATGCCGTATATACCTCACTGGCGGAGACATTTGCCGCTCTGGCTGACTCCAACCGGACCAAGATTATTTACAGCCTGATCGGGCAGGAGCTCTGCGTCTGTGATATCGCCTCCGTGGTGGGCATATCGGAATCGGCGGTTTCCCAGCACCTCCGAATCCTGCGCACCCTGCGGCTGGTGAAGCAGCGCAAGGATGGGCGGATGATGTACTATTCCCTGAACGATGACCACATCCAGACGCTGCTGAACGTTTGCCTGGAGCATGCCCGGCACGGCTAGTTTTTATTTTGGCTAATTGATTTAGCTACTGCGCAATCAATAAAACAAAAACAGGTGGTTTTTGGCTATGGGGCAGGGTAATGCCACTGAGAGCAAAGGGTTAAAAGCGCCAGCCTACTACCGGCAAGAAGCCTGGGACAAGTTTGCCCGGTGGTATGACCCCTTGGTGAAGCTGGTTTTGCTCCCTTTTGGTGGGGAGGGAAGGTTGCGGCGGAAGTTTGTGGATTTCGCCGCTCCGAAAAGAGGGGAGCAGATGCTGGATGTTTGTTCGGGCACGGGGACGCTGGCTTCAGTCATCGCCGAGAGGGTTGGTGGTGACGGCAAGGTGATAGGAGTAGACCTTTCTCTTGGCATGATAAGGGTAGCCCAGAAGAAGGTGAAGTCGTCGGTAACCCGCTTTCAGAGCGCCAACAGCGAGAGCCTGCCTTTCCCGTCCAGCATCTTCCATAGCGCGTTTATTTCCTTTGGCCTGCATGAAATGCCGGAGAGTGCTAGACAGAATACCTTAAGAGAGATTCACCGGACTTTGAAACCCGGGGGCTATCTTTTTGTCCTTGACTACCATCTACCCCGAGGTGGGGTCGCCCGGTTTATCATTAAGGCTTTGGTGAGGCTTTTGGAGGAGGATTTCACCTATAAGATGCTGCTGGAGGAGAGTTTGACGGTGGAGGTAAAACAGGCCGGGTTTGTTATAGAGAGGCGTGAGCTTATCTCCGCGGGCGCCATTCAGATGATCCGGGCGCGAAAGATATCGGAGGAGGGCGCTATTGGCTGAAAAGAAGGTTTTAAGAGTTACCGGCATGGACTGTGCTGACTGCGCCGTCCAGATTGAGGAAGCGGTCAGCCGGGTTAGGGGGGTTAAGTCGGCCAAGGTATATCTGGGAAGCTCCACCCTGGTGGTAACCCCTGAGTCTGAAGGCTTGGATATGAGCGCTATCGCCCAGCAGGTTAAAAAGCTGGGATATGGCATTGAGGATGATGAGGCAGTGGCCCGGGTGACCCTGTATGTGGAGGGGATGGACTGCGCTGATGAGGTGGAGGTCATTGACAAGAAGCTAAAGGGCATGGAGGGGGTCCGTGGCTACCAAGTGAATCTGGTGAACCAGAGCCTGAATCTAGTCTATGAGCCGGCGCTTGTTTCCCCCCAGGATATCGTCAGGGCCATCGCCGAGACAGGGATGAAGGCGCGCCTGGAGCGGGCCAAGCGCCAGGTAACACCCTGGTGGCAGGAAAGGCGCATTGTCCTTCTCTTCATCTCTGGTGTTTTCACCTTGACTGGTTTCATTTTGGGCTGGCTGGGGCTGCCTCACTGGGCTGACCAGGTCGCCTTTGGCGCAGCCATCGTTACTGGCGGCTATTACCCGGCCAGAATGGGCCTCGCTGGGCTGCGGGGATTAAAGTTGAATATCTACACGCTGCTGATAGCCGCCGCCCTGGGGGCCATCGCCCTCGGCCTCTGGCATGAGGCAGCTCTTTTGGTGGTCATCTACTCGCTGGGCTCGGTGCTGGAGAGCTATGCCGTGGACAAGGCCAGGGGGTCTTTAAGGGCGCTGATGGCCGTTGTCCCCAGAGAGGCGCTGGTAAAAAGGGATGGCGAGGAGGTGGTGCTGCCGGTGGAGCAGGTGAAGGTGGGGGATATCATCATCGTCCGCCCTGGGGAGAAGGTGCCGCTTGACGGCGTGGTGGTGGCTGGCGCATCCACCGTGGACCAGGCCCCGGTTACCGGGGAGTCAATCCCCGTAAGCAAGAATGAGGGTGATGAGGTCTTCGCCGCCACCATAAATCAGCGGGGCTCGCTCGAGGTGCGGGTGACCAAGCTCTCCCAGGATACCACCTTGGCCAAGGTGATCCACTCGGTGGAGGAGGCTGAGGCCAGGAAGTCAAGCTACCAGCGCTTCGCTGAGACCTTCGGCCGGTACTATACCCCGGCCATGTTCGGGCTGGCCTTTCTCACCGCAGTGGTGCCTTCAGCTTTTGGGCAACCCTTCACCCCGTGGTTCTACCGTGGGCTGGTGGTGCTGGTGGTCTCCTGCTCTTGCGGTCTAGTGCTTTCTGTGCCGGTGGCGGTGGTGGCCGCCATCACCAACGCGGCCAGAAGGGGTATCCTGATCAAGGGTGGGGCTTACCTTGAGGCGGCCTCTGGCCTCAAGGCGGTGCTCTTTGATAAGACGGGAACGCTGACCATTGGTCGACCTCAGGTGACCGATGTGGTCACCTTCAACTCCTCGCGCGAGGAGGTTCTCTCCCTGGCCGCGGCGATTGAATCACGTTCCGAGCACCCTCTGGCCGATGCTATCGTGAGGCGGGCGAAGGAGGAGGGGAATTCCCTGCCTGAGGTGGCCGAATTTGAGGCCATCACCGGCTTGGGGGCTAGGGCCAGGGTAAATGGCAGTCTCTATTACATCGGCAGCCGGCGGCTGTTTGAGAGCTTGTCCGTGCCGCTGGCTGGTGCCGAGAAGGAGCTCAGTCGCCTGGAGAGCGAGGGCAAGACGGCGGTGCTCTTGGGCAACGAGAGGAGCGCTCTGGGGGTTATCGCCGTGGCTGACCAGCTTCGCCCTGAGGCTGCCGAGGCGATCGGGGCGCTGAAACAGGCTGGGATAAAGCACGTGGTGATGCTGACCGGGGATAGTGAGGGAACGGCCCGCGCCATTGCCCGGCAGGCAGGCGTGGATGAATACTATGCTCAATTGCTACCTGATGACAAGGTGGAGCTGGTAAAGGGGCTTAAGGCCAAGTATGGAAGGGTGGCCATGGTGGGTGATGGGGTCAACGATGCCCCGGCCATGGCTACTGCTGATGTGGGCATTGCCATGGGGGCGGCGGGGACTGATGTGGCCATAGAGACCGCAGACCTAGCCCTCATGTCTGACGACCTCTCCAGAATACCCTATGCCCTCAAGCTCAGCCGCAGGTCAATGGCCAACATCAAGCAGAACATAGCCTCAGCGCTGGTGATCGTCGCCTTCCTGGTGCCAGCCGCCCTGTCCGGGTTCGTTGACCTGGTGCCCGGACTGCTCATCAACGAATCCGGCATGCTGATAGTTATCGCTAACGGGCTTCGGCTGCTCCGCTAACAGGAGCTCACTTTGTGGGGAAGACCTATGGCGGCCCTAGGCCTCGCTGGAGACGACCAGTTTAGTGCCCTCTGGGGTATCTTCGGCATCGATGGTGATTCCCTGAAGGGCATCAGCCAGCTCCTTTTCCACCAGCAGCACTTTGGCATCCTCGTGTTCTATCGCTTGGTCTCCGTCCCTCTCCACGTCTATGGATAGTCCAAGCTGACCTTGCTCATTGGCGGTGAGCCGCAGGCAGGCTGAAGGCTCGTTGGTGTTGGCGCTCAGTATCCTCTTCAGCTCCTGTTTGGCGCGTTCAGTAACTTCCAGCATTATTCCTACCTCCTTGGTTTTTCTTTTGGCAGGCTTATCTCATGGCCAAGGGGTGCCCCTAGAACCGTCGCTGCCTTCCTCCGTAAGAATCACCGCCTCTCCGCCCCCGGTATGACCCCCCTCTATCATCGCGAGGCCGGGCCGCATTGACATTCAGCACCCGGTCCTTTAAGGTTTTCCCATTGAGTCCGGTGATAGCCGCCTGACCCTCGGACACTGATGGCATCTCCACAAATCCGAATCCTTTTGACCGTCCACTGAACTTGTCCATGATGATATCCACCGACTCAACTTCTCCGAAAGCGAGGAACTCCTGGCGCAATTCCTCCTCGGTGACATCATAAGATAGGTTGCCCACGTATATTTTCATTTGAGTATTCCTCCCATTGAGTTTGACTAAGGGCGAATCAATTGCTCGTTCGCCTTTGTCTTCTGCGGGCGCTCTTTCTTGCCTTGAGCCGGGATGACTCTCCCTTGGATAGAAAATAACGGCGAGCCTTCACCTCACGCATGATGCCGCTCGTCTGCACCATCCGCTGAAAGCGCCGCAGTAGCGAGTCCTGTGATTCACCCTCACGTATCGAAACTTCTAACGACATAACCCACCAACATATTTCTAGGGACAGGCACGGCGGGACTCTCCAGCCGGTGCCTGTCCACGCTCTTTAAACCGGTTTATCTACCCGGTCTGACTTTGCGGTAGCAATCACTGCAGTACACCGGTCTATCCCCGCGAGGTTCAAAGGGCACTTCAGTGTCTTGACCACACTCGGCGCATACTGCGGGGAACATCTGGCGTCTGGCGCCGTACCCGTAGTTGCCATT
>MTNR01000031.1 GCA_002011495.1 Dehalococcoides sp. JdFR-56
ACTACCTGTTTGATAGGCCGCAGGTGTAAGCGCAGCAATGCGTTGAGCTGAGCGGTACTAATGGCCGAGGGCTTGACCTGCTTCAGAGTTGGTATTAGTCTAGTTTGGATTAAGAGAATCTACGGTGGCTTTAGGCTGCCGTAGATTTTTTTTATTTTGAACCTCTGCTGCTGCGCATTCTTTCCCACCCACCCGCCCTTGGGGCGTCGGCGCTTTATCCCATAGGTTTCTTCCCACCTCCGAGTGGGGCGTTTAAGAGGGGTGTTAGCCCCTCTTTTTTAATTTCTTCCTCCTCTCCTTCAAAGGGGGGAACTCAAGGGGGTGAGGTAGAAAGTTAACTTACAACAAAAGGCTTGCATTGTCGCTTATTTAGTGATAAAGTTAAATACGGCGTGAAACGCAGCATTATTGAGCGTAAAACTAGGGATAATATTGGCTATCTTTGGACCGCTCTCCAAAGATAGCTTTTTTGTTGTCCACAAAGGCATGGAGGGTGTATAGATGTACAAGATACTGCTGAGGGAGAACCTTGTGCCCAATATCCATCTCTTCAAGATTGAGGCGCCGGCGGTGGCCAAAAAAGCTCAGCCCGGGCAGTTCGTCGTCGTCAGGATTGATGAGCGAGGTGAGCGCATTCCGCTGACGGTGGCTGACTGGGATGAGGCCAGCGTTAGCGTCGTTTTCATGGAGGTGGGGACCACCACCCGGCGTCTGGCCACGCTGCGCGCCGGCGATGCTATTGCCGATTTCGTCGGGCCGCTGGGCCTACCCACCCACATTGAGAAATTCGGCACCGTCTGCTGTGTGGCCGGCGGCGTTGGCGTGGCCCCGGTGGTGCCCATCGCCCGAGCCTTGAGGAGCCAGGGCAACAAGGTCATCTCCATCCTGGGCGCACGCAGCAAAAGCCTGCTCTTCTGGGAGGAGGAGCTGCGCAGCGTCAGCGACCGGCTGATCGTGACCACGGATGATGGTTCCTACGGCCGCAAGGGGGTGGTGACGGAGCCCTTGAAGGAGCTTCTGGAGGGTGATGAGAAGATTGACCGGGTGATCGCCATCGGGCCGGCTATCATGATGAAGTTCTGCGCCAAGACCACCGAGCCCTTCGGCGTGAAGACCATCGTGAGTTTGAACCCGATAATGGTTGATGGCACCGGCATGTGCGGCTGCTGCCGGGTATCCGTTGGCGGCGTCACCAGGTTCACCTGCGTTGACGGCCCTGACTTTGATGGCCATCAGGTGGACTGGGACTTGCTCCTTGCCCGCCAGCGAACCTATCTTGACGAGGAAAAGCGCTCTCTCGAGCTGTGGCAGCATCAGTGTGGTGAGCGTACTTAGGAGGTAATGAGTAGCGATGGCGCAACTGAATCTGAACCGAGTGGAGATGCCCAAGCAGACGCCCGAACAAAGGGCGAAGAACTATAACGAGGTGGCCTTAGGCTATAGCTGGGAGCAGGCTCTGGAGGAGGCCGAGCGCTGCATCCAGTGCCCCAAACACCCCTGCAAGGCGGGCTGCCCGGTGCAGGTGGATATCCCTGAATTTATCCTGGCCCTGCGGGAGGGGAGGATGGAGGAGGCGGTCAAGATACTGAAGAATAAGAACTCACTGCCTGGCATCTGCGGGCGGGTCTGCCCCCAGGAGACGCAGTGCGAGGTGGTCTGCACGCTGGCCAAGAAAGGTGGCCAGATCGCCATCGGCAGACTTGAGCGCTACGTGGCTGACTGGGAGCGGGAGCATATGGGGGCGCTGCCAGCAACCCCAGCGCCGCCCAGCGGGAAGAAAGTGGCGGTGGTGGGCTCGGGGCCAGCCGGGCTCACCGCGGCGGCGGACCTGGCCAAGATGGGGCATGGCGTTACCATCTTTGAGGCGCTGCACGTGGCCGGTGGGGTGCTGATGTACGGCATCCCTGAATTCAGGTTACCTAAGGAGATCGTGCAGAATGAGGTCAATTACGTCGCCTCGCTGGGAGTGGAAATCCAGTTGGACGCGGTGGTGGGCAAGCTGATGACCATTGATGAGCTGCTTAGTAACGGCTATGACGCCGTCTTCCTGGGCACCGGCGCCGGGCTTCCCATGTTCCTGGGCTGCCCTGGGGAGAACCTCTGCGGCATTTATTCCGCCAATGAGTTTTTGACCCGGGTCAACCTGATGAAGGCGTACAAGTTCCCTGAGTATGATACCCCGGTCAGGATTGGCCGAAGGGTGGCGGTCATTGGCGGGGGCAATGTGGCCATGGACTCCGCTCGGTGCGCCCTCAGGCTTGGCGCCGAGAAAGTCTATATTATTTACCGGCGCTCTGAGGCGGAGATGCCCGCCCGGCGTGAGGAGGTGGAGAATGCCAAGGAGGAAGGCATTGAGTTCCGCCTGCTCACCAACCCCAAGCAATTTCTGGGTGACGATAAGGGCAATGTGGTGGCTATGGAGTGTTATGAGATGGAGCTGGGCGAGCCTGATGAGAGCGGCCGCCGCCGCCCCATCGTCAAGGAGGGCAGCGAGTTCACCATTGAGGTTGATGTGGTCATCGTGGCGCTGGGCACCACCCCCAACCCGCTCATTGCGCAGACCACCCCTGGTCTGGAGACCACCAAGCGGGGCACGGTGGTGGCTGATGAAGTTACCGGCAAGACCAAGAAAGATAAGGTCTGGGCGGGTGGTGACATTGTTACCGGCGCCGCCACGGTGATTTCTGCCATGGGGGCAGGTAAACGCGCCGCCGCGGATATAGATAAATACCTTAAGGGCGAGTAGGCTTTAAATTGCTAGGGATATTAAGGGGGGCTCTAAAGCCCCCCTTTATTTTTACCCCATCCTCTGCCCACCGAAGACGTTGATCCAGCTGCCAGTGATGTAAGCGGATAGGTCTGAGGCGAGGAAGAGCACGGCATTGGCGATGTCCTGGGGGGTGCCCAGCACCTCCGTCTCCACGCCTCCGCGACGGAAGGGGATCATCCTGCCCATGGCCTCCAGCTGGGCGGGGCTAAAAGTGGCCCCTTCTGTCTTTACCGGGCCCGGGTTGACCACATTGACGTTGATCCCGTACTTAGCCACCCACCTGGCGATGAGCATGCTCATGCCCATGACGCCCGCTTTGGCCGCGGAATAGGAAGGGGTAGCGAAATAGCCACCATTGAGGCCGGCGAGGGAGCCGATGCTGATGATTTTCCCTGAACGCTGCTGGATCATGGGCTTGAGGACGGCGCGTATGCAGTAGAACACCCCGGTGAGGTCAACCGCAATCTCCTCCGCCCACCGCTCGTCGGTTAAGTTGAGGATATGGTCTACCTCGGATGGGTCAGCGGCACTAAGCGTCTGGGGCAATATTGCGGCGTTATTCACCAGAATATCTATTTTCCCCCAGGTGCTGAGCACCTGCTCGGCCGCTTGGTTGACCTGGGCGCTATTGGAGACGTCTGTCTTTATCGCCAGGGCCTGTCTTCCCAGCGCCCTTATCTCCCGGGCGGTCTCTTCTATGGTGGCCGGAGTTCTCCCCCAGATGGAGACATCAGCGCCCTCTCTGGCCAGGGTCAGGGCGATGGCCTTGCCCAGACCTCTCCCGCCTCCGGTGACGATGGCCACTTTATCCTTGAGCAGCATCTTCTCCTCCTTTGACTTGCCTACGAATCAGTAACGATACTTTAGGCCGCCGAGCTTATTTTTGTCAAACTAGCCCAAATTCCCTTGAGCATGGTGCTAACTAAAGGGACTTCTTTTCGTTTTATATAATGAAGACGATTTTTAAGCGGGAGGCCGAAATGAGGGGAGATAAATCTTTGAGCCTATTGCTGATGGTGCTCTTCGCTGTGGCCGGTAGCGCCGTTCTGGCGCTAGTTTGGCTGCGGCCAATGCCGGCGCTGGAAAGGGGGCTGGCTACCTTCATCGGCGCCTTCGGGCTCCTGGTGGCGCTAAAGCAGGTGCCGCAGCTTAGGTCGGTTAAGGTTGAGGTGCGGGATAAGAGCTGAGGGCGCTTAAAGTCAGCGGCAAATTATAAGGAAGTGGCGATGGCTGCTTCCTTTTCTTTTGGCCTCAAATTCCGTAGAATAGACTCAAGATGAGAGAGCGTGCCACCCCCATCCGGCAGCAGTACCTCAGGATCAAGCGGAAGTACCCCGATGCCATTGTCCTCTTCCGCCTGGGGGATTTCTACGAGACCTTTGATGAGGATGCCAAGATAACCTCACGGGAGCTGGAGATCGTGCTCACCTCCAGGGAGATGGGGAAGGGGAACAAGGTGCCGCTGGCGGGCATCCCGTACCACGCTCTGGATAACTACCTGGCTAAGTTAATCAATCGCGGCTACAAAGTGGCCATCTGCGAGCAGGTAACCAAACCCGGCCAGACCAAGGGGCTGGTTGAGCGTGAGGTGGTTCGCCTGGTAACGCCGGGCACGGTGGTTGAGCCCAGCCTCCTTGATAGCAAGCGGAATAATTACCTGGTCAGTCTGGTGCTGGGTGAAGGGAGGGCGGGGCTAGCCTACGTTGACATCACCACCAGCGAATTTGCCACCACTGAACTACCGCTGGAGAGGCTAGTCACTGAGCTGGAGCGGCTCAAACCATCAGAGATTATCGCCGCTCATGGCGCTGAACTATCCGCCCTGGCATTAGAGGCCCCGGTAACCCGCCTTGATGATTACTGGTTTGAGCTGGAGATAGCGCAGCAAACTCTGCTTCAGCACTTTGGTGTGGCTGCCCTTGATGGCTATGGCTGTGCCCATCTTCCCCTGGCGATAAGCGCCGCCGGCGCGGTCATCCATTACCTTCAGGAAACGCAAAAAGGAGGCCTGGGGCAGATAACCCATCTTTCCACCTACGCCACCGATTCATTCATGGCGCTGGATGTGCAGACCCAGAGAAACTTAGAGCTCTTCCAGACCAGCCGCACTGGGGCGGTGGCAGGCTCGCTTCTCTCCGTTATTGACCTGACCAGAACAGCCATCGGGGGGAGGCTGCTCAAAAGGTGGCTAGGGCAGCCTTTACTTGACATAACGGAGCTCACCAGGCGGCAGGATATTATTGACTGGTTCTGCCGTAATACTCTAGCGCGCAGTCAAGTGATTTCCCTGCTGGGGGAGGTGGCTGACCTGGAGCGGCTGATCAACCGGATAAGGAGCGGTATCGCCATCCCCCGGGAGCTGGTTACCCTGCGGCGCAGCCTTGAGGTCATCCCCAGGCTCAAGGAGATACTGGAAAGCGGCACGGGTGACCAGATAGCCTGGCTAAGGGATGAGCTCAAACCCCAGCCGGAGGTGGTTTATTTGATTTCCCAGGCGCTGGTGGATGAGCCCTCCTCCACCATGGGTGAGGGGGAGGTCATCAGGCAGGGCTTTTCTCAGGAGCTGGACAACCTCCGTCTGGCCACGAGGAATGCCAAACAGTATCTGGCTAATCTGGAGCGTAAAGAGCGGGAGAGGACCGGGATTAAATCGCTGAAGATAGGCTTTAACCAGGTCTTTGGCTATTATATTGAGGTGTCCAAGGCAAATCTTGGCCAGGTGCCTCAGGATTACATCCGCAAGCAGACGCTGGTCGGTGGGGAGCGTTTCTTCACCCCGGAGCTAAAAGAGTATGAATCGCTGATTCTGAACGCCCGGGAGCGAACCACAGAACTAGAGACGGCGCTCTTTCAGCAGGTCTGCCGTCAGGTGGCCGCCGCCAGCGAAGCCGTCTTGGCGGTGGCGAGGACCATAGCTCAGCTTGATGTTTTCTCCAGTTTAGCCGAGGTGGCGGTGCGCTATCATTACGTCCGCCCCGAGCTTAACACGGGCAGTGAGATTGTAATCAAGCAGGGACGCCATCCCGTGGTGGAGCGAACGCTGCTTGATAGCGGCTTTGTGCCCAACGATACCTATCTTTCCAACGATGATGCTCAGCTCATTGTGCTCACTGGCCCCAATATGTCCGGGAAGTCCACCTACCTGCGGCAGGTGGCCCTGATTGTGCTGCTGGCGCAGATCGGCAGCTTCGTCCCTGCCGAGGCGGCCACCATTGGCATCGTTGACCGCATCTTTACCCGCATCGGCGCCGGGGAGGACATCGCCGCCGGGCGATCCACCTTCATGGTGGAGATGATTGAGACGGCCAATATCCTGAATAATGCCACCCCCCGCTCGCTCATCATCCTTGACGAGATCGGGCGGGGCACCAGCACCTATGATGGGCTTTCCATCGCCCGCGCCGTCGCCGAGTACATCCACAACTATCCTCGGCTCGGGGCCAAGACCCTCTTTGCCACCCATTACCATGAGATGGTGGAACTGGCCAGTTACCTGCCCCGGGTGAAGAATTTCAACGTGGCGGTGAGGGAGGAGGGTGGGGAGGTCACCTTCCTCTATAAGATTGTGCCCGGCGGCGTGGACAAGAGCTATGGCATCCATGTGGCGCAGCTGGCGGGCCTGCCCAAGTCAGTGGTGCACCGTGCCCAGGAGGTGTTAAAGGAGCTTGAGGGAGATAGCCGGATGGCCAAGCCCTTGCCCCGCAGACGCCCGCGGGAGGCGGCGCAGCAGCTATCCTTCTTTGCCCCCAAACCCCCGCTACTAGAGGAGCTGGAGAAGCTGGACATAGACTCAATGACGCCGCTGGAGGCGCTGAACAAGCTCTATGAGTTGCAGAAGAGGGCGAGGGAAGGATAGAAATCCGGCCCTGATTTGTAGGCTTGGGGCATTAGTGCTAAAATATGATAGGCTAAGCTTGATGACATCCCCCTGGGGATAATGTCAGGCGGGATGTTTTTTTATGCCATTTTTAGGGGATTTTTATCTCTTTTGAGATAGGAGGATGGTTTAATCTCTCCAGAACACTGAGAATTTGTTATTTAAGGAAGGCAGGATGACCAAGAGGATACGGAGCCAACGGATAAAGGTGGGGGAACTTGATATCCACTACCTCACGGGCGGGCAGGGTGACCCGCTGATAGTCATCCATGGGGGCAGTACCGGTGCCAGGGCATGGGTGAGAAATATGGAAGAGCTTTCGCAGCGTTACACGGTGTATGTTCCGGATTTGCCCGGCTTCGGGCACAGCCCGCCGCTGGACGGTGATTATTATATCCCGGAGCTGGTTGACTTTGTGGACAAATTCTCCCACGCCCTGGGGCTCAAGAATTTCTATCTCATGGGTCATTCCCTCGGTGGTGGCGTGGCGCTGAGCTACGCCCTCAGATTCCCGGACAAGGTAACCAAGCTGGTGCTGGTGAGCAGCCTGTGCCTGGGGAGAGAGATCGCCCTGTGGGTCAGGTTTCTCTCTCATTGTGTGCCCTGCCGGGCTCTGGGGAAGGCGATGATGGCGGTGCTGAAGGGGGTTAGGTGGGTGGCGGCTAGGTTATTTGCCACCGTTGAGCTTGTTATACCGCTCTCCAAGTTCAGCTTCTCATTGGGCAGAAAGATAACCACGCTCAGCGAGCAGACCACGGTATTATTGAGTGAGCTTTCGGAGATCATGGTGCCCACGCTGGTGGTCTGGGGAGCCAAAGACCCCATCCTGCCGGTAAAGCAAGCTTACGCCGCGGCGCAGTTAATCCCTAATTGTCAGGTAAAGGTCTTTGAGGATGGTGGGCACAGCGTCTACCGGGATAAGGTTCTGGAGTTTTCCCAGACGCTGACCAAGTTCCTGGGCTAATCCCCCCAAACAAAGGCCCCCCTCTCCTTTGATAAAAGGAGAGGGGGGCCAAGGGGGTGAGGTTACCATAGTTTACCTACTTCATTTTGGCGAAGAAGCCCTGTGGGGTGACCACCGGCATGCCCACGTCCTCATCCATCTGCCGGATTATCTCGGCGTCAGTTACTTCAGCGATTACCGCGTCCAGCGTGGCCAGCACTGGGTTCCCGCCGGCCACAATGTGCCCGCCGTAGACTTTGCCCTCTTTATCGGAGAAGGTACCGTGCAGGTGAAGCAGCGTCTGGCCATCCTCTGACTGGAAGATGACCCCATGCATGCTGACCACCTCTATTGGGCCAGGGAGTACCTGGGGGTCAGTATAGCCGGCGCCGAGCTTGGTCTCCGGCTTGGGGGCAAGCACCTGGTAGGTGAGCTGGCGGATGCTGCCGATGCCAAAGACCACCGCCCCGTACTTAATGCCATTTTCCTCGCAGACCGTTTTCAGGCCATTGGTGATGTCAGTGTGGGTTCGTAGTCTCACCGGAATAAATCTGCCGAATTTGCCCACGGCATAATGGGCTCCGAGCTCTCCCATGCTCTTTTTCCTCCTTTTCCTTTATGCTTTCTAGAAACGAGGTTTGCACAGAATCTCTTTGACTCTCAGGTCAAAGAAGTTTTGCGAGTTGACCGGGGTGAGCACCACCGCGGTATCCGCGCCCCTGCCGGTGCCCCCGATGGCGATAATCTCCTCATCGGTGCCCACCAGCCCCCCATCAGCCGCCATCATGGCGACCTCGCAGGCCACCTTTAGCCCATCGCCGAGGACGCGCAGGGTGTTGGCCACTATGTCGCCGATAACGTAAGTGTGGAATTTGTTGCGCACCGCCCGGCTGATGCCGGCAAAAATGTGGGTGGCAGTGAAGATGACGGCGCCTTGACTTAACACGATTTGGCGGTTCTCCTCGGTGAATTCCTGGCTATTTGGTTCGCGGAAGCCGGTGCTGTGGGTGACAATGACCACTCTTAAACCCTGAAGCGCCTTCACTGCTCTTACCGCAGTGTCACCCTGCGTTGATGCCACCACCACTGTCCTGATGCCCAGCTCCTCGGCTCGCTGCCGAGCAATGCGGAGCACCTCGTCAGTATTCTCGCTGCCCGGCCGCTCAAAATAGACTGTCCTTGACTGCATCCTCGTACTTCGGGCTGTGGCTAGCTTAAGCGATGTGATTGCGCAGGGTGCCGATGCCGGCCACCTTTATCTCGATGACGTCGCCCGATTTCATCGGGCCGATGCCAGCTGGCGTCCCGGTGGCGATGACATCACCCGGCAGCAGCGTTATCACCTGGGAGATATAGCTCACCAGCTCTGGAACTGAGAAGATGAGGTCGCTGGTATTGGCCTGCTGCTTGCGCTCCCCGTTGAGATAAGCTTCCACCAACACATTGCCAGCATCAAGCTCGGTCTCAATGCAGGGGCCAATGGGGGCAAAGGTGTCCGAGCCCTTGGCGCGTGACCATTGGGAATCCTGAGCCTGCCAGTCACGGGCGGTAACATCATTGAAGCAGGTATAGCCCAGAACGTAGTTGAGGGCCTCGGCTTTGGCTACTTTTGAGGCCCGTTTCCCAATGACCACGCCCAGCTCGGCTTCGTAGTCAAGGCGCTGGCACCCCGGGTTGACGATTTTGTCCTCAGGGCCTATCACCGAGGTTGATGGCTTGAAGAACATCATCGGCTCTTTGGGAACAGGCTGGCCCACCTCTTTGGCGTGGCTGTGGTAATTGAGCCCGATAGCCACGATCTTGGATGGGACACATGGCGCCAGCAGCTTGACATCGCCCAGTTTATGATAGCGCTCAAGCTTCTCCAGCTTTTGGAAGGGGTCACCAGCCAGGCTCTGCACCCGCTCCCCGTCCAGAATTCCGTATTCAGTTTTTCCGTCCACAATATAGCGTACAATCTTCATAGCGGAGTTAAGTGTATCACTCTTGGCCTGAAAATGTCAAATAGCCTAGGATTGTCTTGGCTGTGCTCGGTGTGCTATAGTTTGGGTGATGGAAGCTGGGGTAGAGTTCATTCCCTCGGGCACGGTTACCTCGCCCAAGGGATTTAGGGCCGGCGCCACCTATGCCGGCATCAAAAAGAAAGGCCCGGATTTGGGCATCCTCGCCTCTGAAGTGCCCTGCGCCGTGGCGGGTTTATTGACGACCAACCGGGTTAAGGCAGCCCCCGTGCTTCTGTGCCAGCAGCGCCTGGCGGCGGGCCGGGCCAGGGTGGTGGTGGCAAACAGCGGCTGCGCCAACGCCTTCACCGGTGAGCAGGGCTTATCTGACGCTGTGGAGATGGCGCAGCTGGCGGCGGAAGTGGTTGGGGTCTCGCCAGAGGAGGTGCTGGTGGCCAGCACTGGGGTGATTGGGCAACCGCTGCCCATGGAGCGCCTGAGGGATGGCATGCGACAGATAAAGCTCTCTCCGGACGGGGGGCATGAGCTGGCCAGAGCCATCATGACCACGGATACCGTGCCCAAGGAGGCGGCGGTAAGCAGCCATGAGGGCGGGTTCATCATCGGTGGGGTGGCCAAGGGGGCCGGGATGATTCACCCTGAGCTAGCCACCTTTCTCTGCTTTCTGGCCACCGATGCCAAGGTGGATATAGATTTTCTCAAGTTCTCCCTGCGCCAGGCAGCTGATATCTCCTTCAATATGGTATCAGTCGATGGCGATACCAGCACCAACGATACGCTGCTTTTGCTGGCCAACGGGCAGGCCGGGGGTGAGACCATCTCATCCGGCACGCGACAAGCTGAGGTCTTTCAAGAGGCCTTAAGCCAGCTCTGCATCCATTTGGCCAAGGCGATAGCCCGTGATGGTGAGGGGGCCACCAAGCTGATTGAGGTCACCGTGGAGGGGGCCCCCACGCTGGCTGAGGCCAAAAGGGTTGCCCGGACAGTGACGAGCTCGCCTCTGGTGAAATCAGCGATACACGGTAATGACCCCAATTGGGGGAGGATTGTGGCCGCGGCCGGGCGGAGCGGGGTGGAAGTGGTGGAAAAGAAGATTGACCTCTACCTGGATGGTATCTGTCTGGTAAAGGCGGGACGCCCGCAGCCTTTTGTTCGGGAGGAGGCGATGAGGTTATTGGATAAGGGTGAGGTATCCATCGTGCTCAATCTGAATCTGGGGAGTGCCAGCGCCACCGCCTGGGGCTGTGATCTATCTGAGGAATACGTAACCATTAACAGCTGCTACACAACTTGATCGCCTGCGTTGAGGGACTCAATTGGACAGAATTATCGTGGTTAAAATAGGTGGGGCTACCCTGGGTAGCCATGATACCACCCTTGAGGATGTGGTGCATCTCCAGCAGCAAGGAAGAGCGCTGGTCATCGTTCATGGTGGCGGCAAGCTGATCACGCAGTGGCTTTCTCGGCACGGGATAAGCACCCAGTTTGTCCATGGCGAACGGGTGACCGATAGGCCCACGCTGGAGGTGGCGGCCGCGGTGCTCGCCGGGCTGGTCAATAAGGAGATCGTGGCCGCGCTGAGTAACCTGGGGGGAAGGGCCATAGGCTTGAGCGGGGCGGATGGAGCGCTATTGCAGTGCCGGGTGGAGAAGGCTGAGCTAGGCTATGTGGGAGCCGTGGAGAAGGTGAACACCGCGCTACTGGAGACCCTGCTGGGGGCAGGCTATGTGCCGGTGGTCTCCACGGTGGGCCTTTACGCTTTTGATCGGCCCCCTGATGCCCCGCAGCTCCTCAATATCAATGCTGACCTGGCGGCGGGCGAGATCGCAGCGGCCATTGGCGCGGAGAAACTTGTCTTTTTGACCGATGTCGCCGGCGTCTGTGACCAGTCGGGCAAGTTGCTGCCCCGCTTGTCGTCGGGTGAGGCTGAGGCGCTGGTAGCTTCAGGGGTTGCCTCCGGGGGGATGATTCCCAAGATTAAAGGCTGCCTGCGGGCGCTGGAAGCAGCGGCCGCCACCTCCATCATAGACGGTAGACAGCCCCACGCCCTGCTTGCGGAGATTGAGGGGCGTGGCGGTGGCACCAGTATATATAAATGAAAAGGTGAATAAGATGAGCAACTGGCAGGAACTGGAGCGCAGGTATTTCATGCACACTGTGGAGCGCACCCCGGTGACGCTGGTGAGGGGCGAGGGGGCATGGGTGTGGGATGATGAGGGGCGCAGGTATCTTGACTTTGTTGCCGGCTGGGCGGTCAACAGCCTGGGGCACTGTCACCCGGCGGTGGCTGAGGCGCTGGCGGAGCAGGCACGCACCCTGATTCAGGTGTCAAACCAGTTCTACACCATCCCCCAGATTCAGGTGGCCGAGCTCTTAATAAATCACAGTTGCCTGGATAAGGTCTTTTTTAGCAACAGCGGTGCCGAAGCCAACGAGGGTGCGGTGAAGCTGGCCCGGCGCTACGGGCAGCGCCACCTGAACGGGGCCTATGAGGTCATCACCGCCACCGGCTCCTTCCACGGGCGCACCCTGGCCATGGTGGCGGCCACCGGTCAAGCCAAGCATCAGCAACCGTATCACCCTCTGCCGGCTGGATTTGTCAACGTGGCCTATAATGACGTGGCCGCGATAAAGGCGGCGACCACGGATAAGACCTGTGCCGTGATGCTGGAGCCGGTGCAGGGGGAGGGAGGAGTCAACCTGCCGGATAATGACTACTTAAAGCAGGTAAGAGAGTGGTGTGACCAGAAAGGGATATTGCTCATCTTGGATGAGATCCAAACCGGTGGGGGCAGGCTGGGCACGCTCTTCGGCTACGAGCAGTACGGCGTTGAGCCTGACGTGATGACGTTGGCCAAGGGCCTGGGCAGTGGCGTGCCCATCGGGGCGATTCTGGCTAAAGAGAGGGCTAATGTCTTTTCCCCTGGGGAGCACGGCTCCACCTTTGGTGGCAATCCTCTGGCCTGCGCCGCCGCTTACGCCACGCTCAAGTTTGTCCTGGATAATGACGTGGTGGGCAACGTGAGGCGGGTGGGGCAGTATTTCAAGGATAGGCTGGAAGAACTAAAGACCAAATACCGGTTTATCACCGAGGTGCGGGGGCGTGGGCTGCTGCTGGCTATGGAGTTTGACCGGGATATCGGCGCTGAGGTGCTTAAGGCTTGTCTAGAGCGGGGCTTCTTGGTCAACCGGGTGAAGCCCAATGCCCTGCGCTTCATGCCCCCCCTGATCATCGGCCGGGGCGAGGTTGATGAGGCGGTGGACATTTTGGACAAAGCGCTGGCTAGTATTGTATAATTGGCTTGAACACCTGCCTCGCCACCTTCGCTTGTCCCTCCTTCCTCAGAGGGGGAGAAACACACCCAAGTTCAGGCTGAAGGCCGTTTTAGCATGGTGATGCCGAAGATGATGATTAACCTGCGCAAGCTGGGCATACTGCTCGTCCTCACCGTGGTGCTCCTCCTGGGGACGACGCTGTTCGCCCTCTCCTATGCCGATGTTGGCCTGACCGATATCGTTGGTGAGGGGGAAGTCTCCCGGGTGGTGCCTGACCTCTCCACGGTGCCTGAGTCAGTGGTTGAGGATGCCACCGCGCTGGCGCGGGAGCTATTTGGTGACTACCAGGATAAGTACAATGATTTTGTCAGTCAGTTGCTCGCCACCTATGTTGAGGCTAGGGATAAGGACTTTGTGGTCATCTTCAACTCCGGCGGCTGGGGGTGGAACCTGCCGGAGAGCTCGCCGGGGTGGCGGAGCATCCTGAGCGGCATCAAATCTGAACTGGAGAGCCTGGGTTACCGCCCGCTCCTGCTGAACTACCGGCGGACAACTCAGAGCCTGCGCAGCGTTGTTGATGAGCTTGCTGAGGTGGTAAGGGCCTACCCCTCAAAGGCGAGGAATCTGGCCCGCCAGGTGGAATTTCTCACTAGTCACATTCCCGACCTCAAGGTCATCGTGGCGGGAGAGAGTAACGGCACCATCTTTTCAGACAGCGTCATGCGTATGCTGCGGGATAACCCGAGGGTTTATAGCATTCAGACGGGCACCCCTTTCTGGCACAAGAATAGGGCGCTGGAGCGGACACTGGTGGTGAACAATAACGGCATCGTCCCTGACAGCTTCAGCCGGGGGGACATTCCCAAGATGCTCTGGGCGAGCCTGAAGGCGCTGTTTGGCCTATCCTCCGATGAGGAGGACCCGGGGCGGATACTGCGCTACATGAGGGCTCCGGGGCATGACTACCGCTGGCATTACCCTGGGGTTTACTCTCAGATCACCGACTTTCTGGAGAAGAACTTTGGTTCTGGCCGGGAGAGATACTGAGCCAAGGAGGCGCACTTGTGTCAGGCAAGGTGATACTAGCTTACAGCGGTGGGCTGGATACTTCGGTTGCCATCGGGTGGCTGAAGGAGAGGTATGGCATGGAGGTGGTGACGCTCACCGTGGATGTTGGCAACGAGCCTGATTTTAGCGCCATCCGCCAGAAGGCGCTTGATGCCGGGGCGGTCAAGGTGGTGGTCCGGGAGGCCAAGGAGGAGTTCGTCAGGCGCTTTGTCTTCCCGGCGCTGCAGGCTGACGCCATCTATGAGGGGCAGTACCCGCTAATTTCTGCCCTTTCCCGCCCCCTCATCGCCGAGCTCTTGGTGGAGACGGCGCGGGCCGAGGGGGCCAGCGCTGTGGCGCATGGATGCACTGGGAAGGGCAATGACCAAGTGAGGCTCAAGCTGTATAAGGGGAGCTCCATGGTGGTGGGGCGGAAATCACCCTTCTCCCTGTATAGCTATGGCCTGGCCACCTATGATAAGGGTGGCGTCTTTGACCATAGCGCCTCGGCTGGCTTCATTCACATCTGGGGACTGCCCGCAAAAATTCAGGCCCAGGTGCAGGGCACCGGTGGCCTGGAAGAAGGCTAGCATGAGCCACATCAGGGGTCGCTTCCAGAAGGCGATGGACAGACTGGTGGCGCGCTATACCAGTTCCCTCCCCTCTGACTGGCGTCTCTACCGCTATGATATCGCGGGCAGCATCGCCCACGCCAGGATGCTGGCAAAACAAGGCATCATCTCCGAGAAAGACGCCGAGGTTATCGTTCAGGGGCTTGAGTCCATTCAGGAGGAAATCGAGCAGGGCAGATTTGATTTCCGGACGGAGCTGGAGGACATCCATATGGCGATCGAGGCCCGCCTTATGGAGAAGGTGGGGGAGGTGGGTGGCAAGCTCCACACCGCCCGTTCCCGCAACGACCAGGTGGCGCTGGATTTACGCCTCTTTGCCAAGGAAGCCATCAACCAAACCTTGCTCAAGCTGCGGGAGCTCCAGCGTGCCCTGGTCAGCCTGGCTGAAGCCAACAAGGACGTGGTTATCCCGGGGTACACGCACCTGCAGCCGGCGCAGCCGGTCTTGCTGGCGCATCATCTTTTGGCCTATTTCCAGATGCTCCAGCGGGATATTGAGCGCTTCAAGGATTGCCTCAAGCGCACCGATGTCCTGCCTCTGGGCAGCGGGGCTCTGGCTGGTGTCGGCTACGGCGTTGACCGTGAGTTCCTGGCGCGTGAGCTTGGTTTTGGCCGGGCGAGCCAGAACAGCCTTGATGCCGTCTCCGACCGGGACTTTGTCCTAGAGTATGAGGCGGCGGCCAGCCTCTGCATGATGCACCTCTCCCGTCTCGCCGAGGAGATAATCCTCTGGTCTTCCGCGGAGTTTGACTTTGTTGAGCTTGATGAGGCTTATGCCACCGCCAGCAGCATTATGCCCCAGAAGAGGAACCCGGACGTGGCTGAGCTGGCCCGGGGTAGGACCGGGCGCGTCTATGGTCGGCTTATGGCCCTACTTGCTACCATGAAAGCCCTGCCTCTAGCCTATAACCGTGATTTGCAGGAGGATAAAGAGGGCTTCTTTGACACCGTGGATACGCTGCTGGCAACCCTGGAGGTGTTCGCGGGCATGGTGGCCACCCTGAAGGTCAAAAGGGAGAACGCCAGGCGGGCGGCGGAGCGGGGCTATCTTCTGGCCACGGACCTAGCTGATTATCTAGTGCGGAAAGGGGAGGCCTTCCGCACCGCGCATGACATCGTGGCCAGATTAGTGAGCTACGCGGCAGGGAAGGGCAAGCCTCTACATGAGCTCAGCATCACCGAGTATCGCGAGTTCTCCCCCTTGTTTAGTGAGGACGTTCGCTCCATCACCCTGGAGTCCTCTCTGGCGGCGAGGGATGTGGTTGGGGGCACCGCCCCCAAGCAGGTGGCGCGGGCGCTGGTCCGGGCGAAGAGGATAAGCCACGCCCGCCCTTGAAAGGTGCTTTTTAAGTGCCGAAGATCACCTGGCGCAGCTTCTCGCTGATGATGAGGGGGTCTTTACGCTGCCAGACATTTCTCCCCACCGCTACCCCCACCGCCCCGGCGGCCAGAACGTCCTTTACCCGGGAGAGGAATTCCTCATCGGTGCTGGTCTTCGGGCCGCCAGACATGACCACCTGGGTGGGGGAGGCATACTGCACCACTCGCCGGAAGCTCTCTAGGGAGCCGGTGTATTTCACTTTTACCATATCAGCGCCCAGCTCCAGCCCTATTCTGGCGGCATAGGCCACGATGGACGGGGTTTCATCAATGGCTAAATCTGTTTTCTCCTGCTCCTTTAAGGCCATCTTCAGGGTTTTTGAGGCTGTCTCCCTATCAGATAGGGATTTGCCCCGGGGGTACATCCACCCGATCACCGGCAGCCCCTTATTGTGGGCCTCTCTGATTATGGCGGCAAACTCTCGGTTCATCTGGGACTCGTATTTTGAGCCGGAGTACACGGTGTAGCCCACGGCGGTGGCCCCCAGCGCCAGCGCATCGTCCACGGAATAAAGCTGCGGGGAGTAGGGGTCATCCCCGGTGTAGAGCTCCGATTTCCCGTTCAGTTTCAGGATAAGCGGCACCTTTGCCTCCCGAATCTGGCGGTCATACTTTTCCGCCAGCCCAGCATGGAGCACTATCCCGGTAAACCCTCCTCTTCTGGCGATGTCCAGGATATATTCCAGGCTGCTGCTCTCCTCGTTTTCCTGGAAATCCCTTGGTCCATGTTCAAAGCCCTGGTCATAGGCTAGTATCATAGCCCGGCCCTGGGGCACGATCCTCTCCTTCATTTCCTCTACTTTGGCATTCATCTCTTATCTCCTAACCGAAGAATATTGACGCAATCTGATAGACATGCAGGTTCACCGTCTTTATGCCCCCGGCCACCTTTTCCAAGGGGACGCTGGTGATCCGGTTCCCCTTGAGGGCGGTCATCTCCCCGAATCTCTTTTCCTGGATGAGGTCAATGGCTTTGACGCCGAAGGCGGTGGCTAAACTGCGGTCATAGGCTACCGGGGTGCCACCCCGCTGGACATAGCCCAGGGAGGAGACCCTGGTCTCAAGGCCGGTTCCCCGCTCAATAATCTCCCCCAGGATGTTGCCTATCCCTCCCAGGGGATAGGTCTCCTCCTGCTTGGCTAGGCTTGAGCCGCGCTTTCTTCTCATTTTCCCTTCCAGCTCGGTGCCCTCGGCGACGACGATAACGCTGAAGGTGGTGCCCCTGCGGTTCCTCTCCTTCAGCATCTGGCACAGCTCTTCCACCCTCTCCTCGGTCAGGGGAATCTCCGGGATCAAAATGGCATCCGCCCCATTGGCCATGCCGGCGTAGGTGGCGATCCAGCCTGCCCGGCGCCCCATCACCTCAAGGAGCATCACCCGGTGATGGCTCTCCGCCGTGGAGCGGAGCCGGTCCAGCGCCTCGGTGGCGATCTGTACCGCGGTCTGAAAGCCTATAGTGTAATCGGTTTCCCTAACGTCATTGTCAATGGTCTTGGGTATCCCCACCACTGGCAGGCCCATCTGGTACAGGCGGCTGGTGCAGCTCAAAGTGCCCTCTCCTCCCAGGACCACCAGCGCCTCCAGCCCCAGTTTCTCAAACCCATCAAGAACCTGCTGGGGGCCGTTCTCCACATGGAAGGGGCTCACCCTTGAGGTTCCCAGGATTGTCCCGCCCCGGTCAATGATCCCGGAGGTATTATTGCCATCCAGTATCTTGATCTCATTATCCAGGAAGCCCTTCCACCCGTTTCTGATGCCGATGACGTGGTAGCCCCGTTGCATGGCTGTCTTGGCGCAGGCCCTGATGGCAGCGTTGAGGCCAGGGCAATCGCCTCCCCCGGTCAGGATGCCGATCTTTTTTCTCCGTTCCATCGGCCTTTTCTCCTTTTTCCAGCAGCGCTATTATGGCTTTCTATCGGCTATGAAGGTAAGCGGTGTTCTCTCTAGGGTGGAGTGAAGCTCCCAAGCGAGCCGTTCCGGCTGCTTCTTAGAGGGAATGGATGGGGTAGTTGAAGCTCGGGCAGGGGAGGCTAGAGCGTTTTGGCCACTTTGTGCTGGGTGCGCAGACATCTGGTGCACAGATTGAGCCTTTTGGGCTGACCATCTATGTTTACCGTCGTCGGGTGAATATTGGGTATCCATCGCCGGTTGGTGCGGCGTTTGGAGTGGCTGACGTTATGACCGAACTGAGGTGATTTGCCGCATAAATCGCACTTCAAGATATCTTCCCCCTTTGACTGTTAGGCCAGCTTATTGTAAGATTAAATACATTCATTTAATAGTAGCACAGTCAAGTTGGGCTTGGCAAGGACGGTGCCCAGATGAAGAAGGTGGGCTCTCTCGGCGGCCAGGACTTGAGGGAGATGTTCAACGCGGCCACCAGCTGGCTGGAGAAAAGCTCAGCCGATATCGATGCCCTCAATGTCTTTCCGGTACCTGATGGTGACACTGGGACCAATATGCTGCTCACCATGCGTTCCACCCTGGAGGAGGCCTATCGGGCCCCTGACCACAGCGCCTCGGCGGTGGCTCAGGCCATGGCCAAAGGGGCGCTGATGGGGGCGCGGGGCAATAGTGGCGTGATTTTAGCGCAGATTCTGCGCGGCCTGGCACAGGGTCTGGAGAAGAAGGAAACCTTCACCGCGGTTGACCTGGCCAATGCTCTGGAGCAATCATCCGCCATGGCCTATAAGGGAATCAGCACCCCCGTGGAGGGGACCATGCTCACCGTGATTAAGGATGTCGCCGCCGCGGTGAAGGCGCAGGTGTCCAGCGATGCCGGTGACCTGATTTCGGTCATGGAGGCGGCGGTGAAGGCCGCCGGGGAATCGGTGGCCAGAACCCCTCAGCTTCTTCAGGTGCTGCGGGAGGCCGGGGTGGTCGATGCTGGGGGGCAGGGTCTCTACGTCATTCTGGATGGTGCCCTGCGCTATCTCCGTGGGGAGATGGAGCAGATGCGGTTCCGTAAGCCCCAGATAATCGTCACCGACATGCACGCCACCAAATTGCCGCAGATGATCGCCGCTGATGAAGTGCCCTACGGCTACTGCACCGAGTTCCTGCTCAAAGGTGAGAAGCTCAACACCGATAAGATCAGGAGCAAGCTGGAGAAGAAGGGGGAGTCACTCATCGTGGTCGGTGATGACTGCGCGGTCAGGATCCACATTCACACCCTTGACCCCGGCGAGGTCATCTCTTATGCCACTAGTTTAGGCACGCTGCATCAGGTATCCATTCGGAATATGGATGAGCAGCACCAGGATTTTCTGGAGATGCAGCGGGACCGAGTCCCGGCCATGGACACGGCCATCGTGGCGGTGGCTTCCGGGGACGGGCTCACTGATGTTTTCACTAGTCTCGGGGCGACCGCCATCGTTCCCGGCGGGCAGACGATGAACCCGAGCACCAAGGAGCTGCTTCAGGCGGTGGAGTCAGTGCCCTCAGACAAGGTTATTCTCCTGCCCAATAACAAGAACATCGTGGCCGCGGCTAATCAGGTGCAATCTCTGACCAAGAAGACCATTGAGGTGGTACCCACCACCACCATCCCCCAGGGGGTGGCCGCCATCCTGGCTTTTGATTATGAGGCTGACCTACCCACCAACGTTCAGCTCATGCGCAAGGCGATGAGCGCGGTGAAGTCGGTTGAGATCTGCCGGGCGGTGCGCGCCACCAAGATTGGTGGGCTGGAGATCAAGAAGAAGCAGCCCATCGGCTTTCTGGATGGCGAGCTGGTGGCGGCGGGGGAGAGCTGCATTGATGTCCTAAATCAGGTGCTGGCCAAGCTGGACTTGGGCAAGGTTGAAGTGGTCACCATCTACTACGGGGCTGATACCAAACCCGCGGAGGCAGAGGAGGTGGCAGACAGCATTCGGGAGCGGTACCCACAGCTGGAGATAGAGGTGGTTCGGGGCGGCCAGCCCCACTATAGTTACATCGTTTCCATTGAGTGAAAGGGAGGGCCTGGCCATGGCGGTTAAAATCGTTACTGACAGCCTGTCTGACATCACCGATGACCTGGCACAGGAGCTGGGCATCACCGTGGTGCCCCTCTATGTGCGCTTTGGTGGGGAGGTTTTCCGGGACCGGGTGGAGATAACCACCGAGCAGTTTTACCACCGCTTGGTTCATGGCACTGACTTCCCCACGACCACGCAGCCCCCATCGGGTGATTTCCTCGAGGTCTACAAGAAACTGGCCGGGGAAACTGATGAAATCCTGGTGATCACCGTCTCCAGCAAGCTCAGCGGTACCTATGAGTCGGCGTTGCAGGCCAGGGGTATGATGGAGGGGAAATGCCGGATTGAGGTGATTGACTCGCAAACGGTGGCCATGGGGCTGGGGCTGATCGTCATCAGCACCGCCAAGGTGGCCAAGGGCGGAGCGAACCTGGACGAGCTGGCCGATTTCGCGCGCCAAGCGAAGGAGCGCTCGCACGCCATCATGTCCTTTGACACCCTCAAATACCTGGCCAAGGGAGGGCGTATCGGCAAGGCCCAGGCGCTATTGGGTGCCATGCTATCGGTGAAGCCGATACTCACGGTGAAGGACGGGGAGGTAGTTCCGCTGACCCGGGTGCGCTCCAGAGCCGCCGGGATAGATTATCTCTACAACTTCGTCGCCGGCTTTTCCAATATTGAGGAGCTGGCGGTGGAGCATGCCACCACTCCCCAGGAGGCGGATGAGCTGGTGGAGCGCCTTGGTTCCCTTTTCCCCAAGGAGCGGATTTACCGCTCCACGGTGAGCCCAGTGCTGGGGACGCACACCGGACCTCATGTCCTCTCAGTATCCGTCCTGGAGGCGCCGACATCCTGATGCCGCTTGGGGCTGTGACCACTATCAGCGCTAGCCTGCCATCTGAGGTGGCCCAAGAGCTCGGCATCACCGTAATTCAATTCCACCAACGCTTGCTTCGGGAAAGCGGCCTGATGATGCTGGCTTACCACTGGTGGAGCGGTGGGGATAGATAGCATCCCGGAGCGGAGGGATGGCTTGTTGGTTGGTTTTGAACCTCTGCGCAAAATCCTTGAGCTGGAGCAGAAGAAGGGTTATACCGATTCCGCGGTAATCGGTGGTCTGGATAAGTTCCTGCGCAACTGGGCTGGCCAAGCGCTGGAAGCGGTGGCTAGTCCCCGGCTGCTTAAGCGTTTTCGCCAGCTGCTTGGCACTGATTACGCCTCCCTCAGCCAGCCGCAGCGCAAGGAATGGGCAGACCGTGTGCTCAGTCTCCTAGCGGAGATGGAGAGCGGAAGTGGCGCCGAAGCTGAACCGCCGGAGAAGGTGCGCAAGTCCCTAACCAGAGTTAAGACTCCAGCGGTGGTCAGGTCACTTTCCCCGCCAGGGGCCAGCCTTGATTCCCCCGTCACCGTGGTCAAGGGTATCAGCTCGGCTCTAGCGGCCAAGTTCGCTCGGCTTGGGGTGAGGACAGTTCGGGACCTGCTCTACTTCTTCCCCCACCGCCACCTTGACTATAGCCAAGTGAAGTCCATCTCGCAGCTTGAGGAGGGGGAGGAGCAGACCATAATCGCCAATGTGTGGCAGGCTCAGGTAACTAGGCTAGGCTACCGAGAGGGCACCGAGGCGATTGTGGGGGATGAGACCGGCAACGTCAGGGTAGTCTGGTTCAATCAGCCTTATCTCGCCAAAAAGCTGCCGACCAATGCCCGGATAGTGCTCAGCGGGCGGGTGAGCTTATTTAAAGGGCGCCATGTCTTTGAGTCTCCGGAATGGGAGTTCGTTGAGGATGGGGATTTGGTTCACACCGGGCGGTTGGTGCCAGTGTATTCCCTGACCCAGGGCCTGCGCCCCCGCCAGGTGAGGAGGCTGATGAAGGAGGTGGTTGACCAGTGGGCCTGGCAGGTGGAAGACTTTTTGCCGCCAGAGTTACGAAAGCGGTGTAACCTTCTGGAGCTGCCCCAGGCCATCAGCCAAGCTCATTATCCCGAGGATGAAGCTGCCAAGGACAAGGCAAGGGTGCGTTTGGCCTTTGATGAGCTTTTCTTGCTTCAGTTAGGGGTGATGAGCCGCAAGCATGACTGGCAGGAGAGCCAGCCAGCGAGCGCCTTCACCATTGATCATGCGCTTCTAGAGAGGTTTATCACTTCTCTACCTTTCCAGCTGACCGCGGCGCAGCAGCGGGTGCTTGGGGAGATAATGGCTGATTTGGAGAAGCCCCAGCCGATGTGCCGATTGTTGCAGGGGGAGGTGGGCAGCGGCAAAACGGTAGTGGCCACCGCCGCCCTGCTCATGGCCGTGGCCAACGGCTGTCAGGGGGCGTTTATGGCGCCTACCGAGATTCTGGCCGAGCAGCATTTCAATACGGTCTGTGAGCTTCTGTCCCGGGCCGGTTATCAAGAGGAGGAAGAGCCTTATCTGCGCCGCTACGCCGGGATTTTGTCCCGCCCGCTCACCGTGGCGCTGCTCATCGGGGAGATAAACCAGGCCCGCAAGCAGGAGCTTCAGCAGCGCATTCTGGAGGGGGACATAGATATCGTCATCGGCACGCACGCCCTGATTCAAAAGGGGGTGGAGTTCCGCCACATGGGGCTGGCGGTGGTGGACGAGCAGCACCGCTTTGGGGTCGCCCAGCGCTCGGCGCTGCGGCAGAAGGGATTTAAGCCGCACATGCTGGTGATGACGGCCACACCCATCCCCCGCACCCTGGCCCTCACTCTTTATGGTGACCTGGACCTATCAGTCATTGATGAGCTGCCTCCGGGGAGGCAGGTGGTGAAGACCAAGTGGCTCAAACCCTGGCAGCGGGAGAGCGCCTACGCCTTCCTGCGTAAGCAGGTGGCCAGCGGCCGCCAGGCTTTCATCATCTGCCCTCTGATTGAGGAATCGGAGGCGGTCAATGCCCAGGCGGCGGTGGTGGAATATGAGCGCCTCTCTCAAGAGGTCTTCCCCGATTTGAGATTGGGCTTACTCCACGGGCGGCTCTCAGGAGAGGAAAAGGACAAGGTGATGCAGCGCTTTCGCTCTGGGGAGCTGGACATTCTGGTCTCCACGCCGGTGGTTGAGGTGGGCATTGATGTGCCCAACGCCACGGTGATGCTCATTGAGAGTGCCGACCGCTTTGGTCTTTCCCAGCTGCACCAGTTCCGTGGCCGGGTGGGGCGGGGCCAGGAGCAGAGCTACTGCATGCTGCTCGCCGAGAACCCATCTCAGGTGGGTAGAGAGAGGCTTGACATCATAGAGAATGTTCAGGACGGTTTCATTCTGGCGGAGGAGGACCTGAAGCTACGGGGTCCTGGGGAGTTCTTCGGCACCCGGCAGAGTGGGCTACCTGACCTGCGCATGGCCAAGCTCTCCGATATCCCCTTGCTTGAGCTTGCCCGCAGTGAGGCCATCAAGCTCTTTCAGACCGACCCGGGGTTAAGCTCTCCGCAACACCGTCTCCTGGCCAGGGAGCTGGCCCGGGTCTGGCCCGAGGCCGGGGAATGGAGTTAATCGGCCCGGTATCTCTTCACCACTGCTTGGTCAAGTTCCACGCCCAGCCCGGGCTTGTCCCATAGGTCAATGTAGCCATCTTTATTGATTTTTACTGGCTCCGTGAGCAGGTCCTCTCTCAAGGGGTTGTAGTTTCGGTCAAATTCCTGAAACAGGCTGTTGGGTATTGAGGCGCTGAAGTGCAGATTGGCCACCAGGGCAATTGCCGAAGAGAAGGAATGGGGGACACAGATGATGTTCCAGGCGCTGGCCATGGCCGCGATCTTCTTGGCCTCGGTGATGCCCCCGCACCAGGTAACGTCAGGTTGGGCGATGTCAACCGCTCTACTCAGGAAGAGGTCTCGGAAGCCGTAGCGGGTAAATTCGTTCTCCCCGGCGGCCACCGGGGTATCAATGGCAGCGGCCACCGCGGCACTGCCTTCAATATCCTCCGCCGGCACCGGCTCTTCAAACCAGAAAATGTTGTACTCCTCCATCCTGCGGGCGATTTTTATCGCCTGGTAGGCGGTATAGGCATTATTCCCGTCCACGAGCAGGTCAACGTTATCTCCGATCGCCTCCCTCACCGCCCTGACTCTGGCGACATCTTCAGATTGGCCGAGCCGCCCGATTTTCATCTTCACCGCGGTAAATCCTTCCTTGACATAGGAGGCCATCTCCTCGGCCAGTTCTTTTATCCCTTTGCCCTCAGCGTAGAATCCGGCGCTGGCGTAGGCTCGAATCCGCTCATGGCAGCCTCCCAGGAGCTGGTAAAGCGGCATGCCGGCGGCTTTGGCTTTGATATCCCAGAGAGCAATGTCAATACCACTCATGCTGGCGATGATGGCGCCTTTGCGCCCGTGCTTTATTGAGCGCTGATACATCTTCTCCCAGAGCCTCTCGATATTGAGCGGGTCCTCGCCGATGAGGTATTCCTGCAGTTCCTTCTCAATGATTATTTTAGTTATCATTGGTGGCCCACCAAAGTAGGCCGCCTCACCGAGTCCGGAGAGCCCTTCATCGGTGTCCACTCTCACCAGAACCGCGCTACGATGGGGGAGGGTGTAAGTAGCGTCCATAATCGGCTTCTCCAGGGGGCAGGTGAGAACCATGGCTTCGACTCTAGTGATTTTCACTGGCTTTGCCTCCTCTTGGCTGATAAAGCTATAAGCCCTTTCGGGCTGCCCCTATTATAATACATTACGAACCACGGGAGAACCTCGGGCTCTTTACAGCCCTTGATTTTTGGGCTAAAATAATATCCTGAGCGGGTGTAACTCAGCGGTAGAGTGCTTGCTTCCCAAGCAAGACGTCGTGGGTTCGAATCCCATCACCCGCTCCATTAGTTTCGGAGTCTACCTCAATGCATCCATCGGCTAATTGAACTTAATAAATTATAAAGGGTCGGAGAAAATCCGACCCTTTATTTTTATGGGGCCACAATCCGGGCGATGGTTCTTAAGCTTTTGTTGTAGCCGTCTCCAGCATGGGCAGCGGTTCGTACTCTACCACTTTATCCAGGGCCACCCCCATGGAAGCATCGGTTTCTCTTTCCACGATAATCTCAACAATCGAGGGCCAGTTTGCTTCCAAGGCTCTGCGCAGGGCTGGCTTTATCTCCTCTGGTTCCTCCACCCGCTGACCATAGGCGCCGTAAGCCTCGGCAAACTTGACAAAGTCCACCATGGTTCCGTCATACCAGGTGGTGACCTCAAAATTCATGTCATAGATGTATTTCTCCTGCTGGCGAATGAGGCTGAGATAACCATTGTTGATGATGATAACTATGATGGGCACCCGGTACATTACCGCCATGGCCATTTCTTCACCGCAGAAGCCCAGACCGTAGTCGCCAACAATGTCAACCACCGTTTTCTCCGGTCGGGCAATCTTGGCACCGATGGCGGCGGGCAGGTCCCAGCCGAGGGGGCCAGCCCCGCCGGGCAGAAGATAGTGGCGGGGCTTGAATATCCTCTGAAATTGTGATGACCAGATTTGATTTAGACCAATGCAGGTGGTGAACACCGTGTCTTCATCAAAGAACTCATTTATCTCTTTGAATACCCGCTGCGGCTTGATGGGAATCTGGTCAAAATCCAGCCGGCGCTGATACTGGAGGCGCTTCTCAGGTATGGCGGCGACGCGCTCATCAGGCTGCCGCGGCGGGGTCATCTCTCTGGCCATCGCCAGGAGCGCCCGCAGGGCGAGTTTGGCATCAGCGACAATGCCCAGGTCAGTGGGGATGATGCGGCCGATTTGCGTGGGCTCAATATCAATATGAATGAACTTTCTGCCCTTGGTGTAGACGTCCAGGGCGCCGGTATGCCGGTCGGAAAACCGGCAGCCAACGCCCAAAACCAAATCTGATTCCAGGAAGAATTTATTGCCGTAGGGAGTATTGCAGGAGGTGCCCACCTGGCCAGCATATAGCGGGTGGTCCACGGCAATGCCACCCTTGCCCATCAGCGTGGTCACCACGGGCAAGGCTAAATACTCTGCCAGCTCAATGAACTCATCACAGGCGTCGGCAATTATCACCCCTCCTCCCAGGAGCATGAGCGGCCTTTCCGCTTCTAGTAGCATTTCCAGGGCCCTTTTGATTTTGCGGTTATCCGGCGCTGGTTTGGCCACCTCCAGGGGCGCGTCAGTATCAGGGTCGTACTCGATCTCACGCTTCTGGACATCAAGGGGGAGGTCGATGAGCACCGGGCCTGGGCGCCCCTCCCTGGCGATGCGGAAAGCCTCCCTGGTGATGGCGGGAAGCTGGCTTGCCTCCTTGACACAATAGCTTTTCTTGGTTATTGGCTTGACAATCTCGGCGATATCTACCGCCTGGAAAGCTTCCTTACCTAACTGAGCGGTCACATTCTGCCCGGTGATGGCAATTATGGGGATGGAGTCCACCTGGGCGGCATAAAGTCCGGTTACCATGTTTGTCCCGGCCGGGCCTGAAGTTCCCACACAGACACTCACTTTGCCGCTGGCTCTGGCATAGCCATCCGCAGCATGGGAGGCGCCTTCCTCGTGACGGGCAAGGTGATGCTTTATCTTTGACTTTCTCAAAGCGCTGTAGAAGGGTAGTATCGCCGCTCCTGGGATGCCAAAGATAACCTCCACCCCCTCATCCTCCAGTATCTTGACCATTGCTTCTGCGGCTTGCATTCTGCTCATCTCTTGTTCTCCCGTCTTGCTGGTTAGATTCCGAATTTACCCGGGGCAAATATGAGATTGGGCAAAGTGGTTGCCAGCGGAGGGTAGAAGACCACGATAACCAGCCCGGTGAACTGCAGTACCAGGAAGGGCAGGGCAGACTTGATGATCTCCCACATCGTTATCTCCGGTGGAGCTACCCCTTTGAGATAAAACAGGGCGTAACCGAAAGGTGGACTCAAGAAGGACATCTGCATATTAACATTATAAACCACCCCGAACCAGAGTAGGTCAAATCCCAGCTCTTTGACCACGGGAAGGAAGATGGGCACCGCCAGGTACATGATGCCAACCCAGTCCAGAAACATCCCCAGCACGATGAGGACAATCATTATCAGCCAGAGAGTGCCCCATTTACCCAGCTCCAGGTCGAGCACTAGCCCAGTGACAAACCTGTCCCCGCCTATCGCTATGTAGAAGGTAACAAAGGACAGGGCGCCGAAGATGGTCCATAGGACCATGGCGGTGACCCTCACCGTCTGGTAGCAGGAGTCCTTGAGATTTGCCCAGGTGAGCTTGCCCCTGAGCGCCGCCGCCACCACGGCGCCCATGGCACCGATGCCAGCCGCCTCGGTGATGCTGGCTATGCCGAGGAAGATTGACCCCAGAACCACCAGCACCAGAGCGAGGGGAAAGGCGATTCTCCCCAGGTGAAACAGCTTTATCTTCCAGGTAATCTGGGCCCTCTCCTCCTTGGAAAGACCTGGCCCCATTCTGGGGTTGAGGTAGCACCTTATCAGGATATAGGTGCAGTACAGCCCGGAGAGGACAAGTCCAGGCAGGATACCCCCGGCAAACAGCTTCCCCGCCGATTGTCCAGCGACTAGGGCGTAGAGGATGAACAATATGCTGGGCGGGATGAGGATTCCCAGGGTTCCCCCTGCCATGACCGAGCCCATGGCCAAGTTCTTATCGTATTTGTGCTCCAGCATCGCCGGGAGCGCAATGAGCCCCATGGTCACCACCGCTGCCCCGATGATGCCCACGATGGCCGCGAGGAGCGTGCTGGCGATCACGGTGGCCACTGCCAGCCCCCCGCGCAGTGGCCCGGTCCACTCCCTGATGGTTTCATACATGTCCTCAATGATACCAGACTTCTGGAGCATGCTCGCCAGGAAGATAAACAGGGGGATGGCGAAGAGAAGATACTGATACATCTGCTGCCAGACCCGCAGGGCAATGGTATTTAAAGCCGCCGGGTCCCACAGCAGGCTGATAAATAATACTGCCAGACTGCCGGTGGCGAAAGCGACCGGCAACCCGGCAAGTAAGAGCACCATAAGGGAGCCGAACATAAGTAAGGTGACAAGCTCAATGCTCATGACAGCTCCTCCCCGGTGATGGCAAGCTTGAGGTCACGGACGAATTTAGCCAACCCCTGAAGCAGTAGCAAAAACGAGCCTATGGCTATCGTCCACTTTGCCGGGTAGAGAGGCAGGCGCAGGTGAGACTGGTCCACCTCCAGGTTCCAGCCGACCCCTTCCACCCAGGTGGCCAGCATGCCGAACTTCCATCCGGTGTAAACCAAGGCGCCGGCAAAGAGGAGGAAAAAGGGGAAGGTGAGCAGGTCTAGAATAGCCCGTCCCCGCCGCGGGAAGAGCACATAGATAACATCCACGCTGACATGCCCTTTGGCCCATAGGGTATAGGCGCCTGCCATCACGTAGTAGGCCCCGAAATAGGCGGCGGTCACATCCTGAACGCCCATTATCGGGGCGTTAAATACGTACCTCCTCACCACCTCAACCGTCATGATGCCGAATAAGGCCACTATCAGAAAACTGTAAAACTTTCCGGTACATACGCTGATGGAGTCAATCACGGACAATAAAGGCTTTAGCTTATTCCACAAAGTAGCCTCCTTGCGGCTTCAAAAAGTCTTGCGCAGGAAAAGATAATGTATCCCTATCATCAATAGATAACCAAAGAAGAGTATCCCGCCTATTATCCAGCCAGTTATCTCCGCCCTGGTCATTTCCTCTCCCTTTCCAGGTGATTGAACTCTCCGTCAAATTCTATCTACCACACTTTGCCTGGGGAAGGCAGAGGATTGGCCTGCTTCCTCTGCCTTCCCCGTTCCATCCTTGCGATGCTCTATTCCACCGGGGTTCTGGTCCAGAAGTCCTCCACAATCTTACCCGACAGTGGTTCCGCGAGTAAGCCGGGGAAGTACTTCTCGACCTCATCCTTGATGCCGGGGAAGTCAAGCAGGCCTATCGCGTTCATGAGCATGATTTGGGACCTTACCGCCCTCTGAGAAATATCGTCCTTCGCCCACTTGTTCCAGAGCTCCACCGAGATCTTTCTGAATTTAGCGCGCTCCTCAGCGGGTAGCTCCATGTAGACGTTGCCGTATTCCTCGACCATCCACTTGAGGGCAACTAGGTCAGAGCCCATGATATTGGTGTGCAGGCTCCAGGAGAGGTCCCTTGAGCCGACCTCAAGCAGCCTCTGGAGGTCTTCGGGCAGCTTGTTCCAGCTATTCTGATTCATGACGAAGGCCTGCAAGTCCACCGGCTGATGCATCTGTCCCGGGCCGATGATATACTTGCCCACCTCGTGCAGGCCAAGCTCTCGGTTCATGGCATGCCCAACGTACTCGCCCAGGTCAATGACGCCCGTGGCCATCGCCGTGTAGATCTCGCTGCCGGGCAGAATGATCACCGAGGCCCCGGCTTTTTCGTAGATTTCAGCAATCATACCACCGGGGTATCGGCATTTCAACCCCTTCCAGTCTTCCATCTTGGAGAGGGGCTTTGTGGAGTGGGCATAGTTGGGGCCGGTCTGTATCGGCGCCACATAGTACATGCCAAACCGGGCGTAATCCTCCCGAGCTAGGTCAATGCCGCCCATGTTGTAGAACCAGACCTCCCACATCCAGGCCTCGTCAAGACCATAGGGGTAGGAGCTGAGGTAGACGGCTAGGGCGTGCTTGCCTGGCCAGTACTGGGGCCAGCTGATGAAACCGTCAAGGGTACCGGTCTGGACGGCGTCAAACATGTCAAAGGTACCGACTATGCCCTCCGCAGGGTAAGTTTCAATGTCAAGACGCCCCCCGCTCATCTCCTTTATCGTTCCTGCCCACCTTTCAAAGATTCGGTAGCCAGCAAGACCGGCGGCGTAGGCTTCCTGGACCCTGATGGTGTAAACCTCAGCTGGTTGGGCTGGGGCTGGTGCTGGAGCCGGGGCTGGGGTTGGAGCTGGAGCTGGTGCTGGAGCCGGAGCCGGCGCTGGAGCCGGGGCTGGGGTTGGAGCTGGAGCTGGGGCTGGAGCTGGAGCTGGTGCTGGAGCCGGAGCCGGCGCCGGTGCCGCACAGCTGACAATCAAGCTCCCGGCTACTAACAATGCCAGCGGAATCAACCATATTTTCCTTTTCACCGATTTACCTCCTTCAGAATTTAGAACCCAGCTCTTGAAAATGTTTTCCGTTGAAAACCATCACCTCCTCTATCCATATTTTTGGGCGTTGCTTCCCAGCTTGGAGAGGCCCGCTAAAGGTTACTCACCGTGGTTATTCTATAGCGTAGCTAGCATGGTGAAATGTTTTGGCGGCGGGATGCCACTTGCCCAATTTCGCGTCAGGTTGCTCATGGGAGGGACGCCAGCACCGTTCTGCACCAGACTCTTCCCTGGCAGAGCCCGCCACGCCGTACTCTTCAGTTACCTCCGTATCCCATTTTCCGGGAGATTTCCAGGCCAAAATCCTTAACCAGCGATTTTAATTTCCTCACCTTCCCGCTGGTTAGGCGAGCTGAGGGCCCGGAAACGCTGAGGGCCGCCACCACATTCCCGTTCCGGTCCTTCACCGGCGTGGCCACACACTTCACCCCCAGCTCCTTCTCTTCATCATCCACGGCTATTCCCTCTCGCCTAACCGCAGCTAGCTCGCTCCTCAATTTAGCAATGTCCGTTATGGTGTTCTTGGTATAAGAGGTAAGATTATGACCATTTAGGTACTGCTCCACCTCCTCCTCTCCACGGTAGGCGAGCAGAACCTTCCCCACCCCCGTGCAGTACAGGGGCACTCTATTTCCGACCTCGGTGAACATGCGCAGGTCGTAGTGGGATTCAATGTGCTCAATATAAACCGCCTCGTTTGAATCCAGAACGGCGAGATTGACCGATTCACCAGCGATTTCATTTAGCCTCTCCAGAACAGGAAGCGCCATGTCCCTCACCTTGATCGTCCTCTTGACCGCGCTGCCGAATTCCACGAGTTTCAGGCCAATGGAATATTTCCCCCTCGGTTGCCTCCGGCTGAGATAACCCCTCTTGACAAAGGTTGAAGCAATGCGGTAGGTGGTGCTAACATTCAGCCCGCTTAAACGTGCCAGCTCCGATACCCCGATCTCACCTTCCTGCTTCAAGAAAACCTCCAAGAGGTCAAGAGCTTTTTCTAATCTTTGCATCGCCTCAGTTTTTTCTCTCAGTGAAAAACTTTTTTAATAAATAAAATTTTAAGTAACCTATAAATATCCGAAGTGGTGGAATTTTTCAATGCGGAATTATCAGTGTTTTTCCTCTTGCAGTTGAGTAGAAATGGGATAGAAATACCCTATTTTGCTTGGGGATATGGATAGTAGGCGTGCACCTTAACTGAGCTACCTCATCCAGAGGGCTTGACATTCCAGTTGCTGGAAGGTATATGCTAGCTTGTAGATAGGGAGGTGGGCCATGAAAGCGGGACTGACCATCGGCGAGCTGGCAAGAATGCTCCAGCTCAACTCGAAGACAATCAGGTACTATGAGGAGGTGGGGTTGCTCCCGGCGCCCCGCAGAAGCGAGTCTGGTTACAGGCTTTATTCCAGCTATGAGGTGGAGCGCCTGCGGCTGGTTAGGCGGGCAAGGCTTCTCGGGCTATCTCTGGCGGAGGTCAAGGAGATCGTGGGATATGCCATTGATGGGCGCTGTGGCGAGATGGAGGAGCGTCTGCTCTGGCTAGTGGAAGCCAAGCTTGGTGAGGTTGACCAGAGGATAGATGATTTGGTTAGCTTTAGGGACAGCCTGCGCCAGTATCACCGCGAGCTATCAAGCAGGGTGAAAGCTAAAGCCCCTGGGGAGCAGGTGAGCGCGGCCTCCGCTTCCTGTCAGTGTATTGGCGGAGAGGTGGATGGTTTGAGGTAAGCCTTTCCCTGGGCCCGGGGAAAGGCCAGCATATCGGAAAGGAGGAAAATTACCATGGCGGACAAGGGCAAGCAAGAGCCCAAGACCACAACCCCCCGCACCCAGTGTGGCTGCGGCTGCCTTCCGGTGAAGAAGTAGGAAGGAAAAAGCGGGAGGAGGAGTTTGAAGGCGCCTTCAATTCCTCCTCCGCCCAAATTACTCCTCCCCTCGGATAGAGGCCAGGCTTATTGTATAATAAGCCTGACCACCCTCATGCTGAGCCTGGCATGCGTATTAAGGACTTTGAGTTTAACCTCCGTGAACTGGCTGGTTCCACGGGTGACTTCGGTACCCTCTTCCCCTTGGCTATCGGCTATTTTGCCGTGAACGGCCTAAACCCGGCTGGCCTATTGGTGTTGATGGGGCTGGCCAACATAGTTACCGGGATTATCTACCACCTGCCCATGCCCATCGAACCCAAGAAGGTGCTGGCGGTGGTGGCCATCACGCAGAAGTGGCCACCTTCACTGATTTACGCCACCGGTTTCGGCACCGGGGTCATCTGGCTGATACTCTCCTTCACCGGGTTGATTCAGCAGATCGCTGCCGTGACGCCGAGGAGCGTGGTGCGGGGTGTTCAGGTTGCCCTGGGCGTGCTGCTAGCCATCGAGGGATTCAAGATGGTGGCCACCGGCTGGCTACTGGGCGTTATCTCGGTCATCATCGTGATTGTGCTGCGGCAGAATAGATACGCACCGGCGGCCATCGTCCTCATGGTGCTGGGGGTGGCCGTGGTTGGTTTCCGTGGTGAGCTAGTGCGGGCGGTTGACCTGGGTTTTACCTTGCCACCATTAACCCTTTTTAGCCCCGGTGAAATATGGAAGGGCCTGGTGCTTGCCGGCTTTGCCCAAGTAGCGCTCACTGCCACCAATGCCGTCATCGCCACCAGCGCCCTGATTTCGCAGTATTTCCCCGATAAACCCGTTCCGGAGAGGAAGCTTGCCCTGAATATGGGGATAATGAATGTCATCGCCCCCTTCTTTGGCGGGATGCCCATGTGCCATGGGGCGGGGGGACTGGCCGGTCAGTACTACTTCGGTGCCAGAACCGGCGGGACAAACATCATCGAGGGGCTAATGGAAATCAGCTTGGGGCTTTTCCTGGCCACCTCCATCGCCACCCTTTTCTCCCTGTTTCCCCAGAGTATCATCGGAGCGATGCTGCTTCTGGTAGGCATTGAGCTGACCAAATTTGCCCGAGATATTAGGAAGGATGAACTGCTCATCATGGCCCTGACGGCGGGGCTCTCGCTGGCGACTAATATGGCCATTGGCTTTGGGGTGGCCGTGGTCGCCTACCATGCCCTGCGAAGGTGGAAACCAGCTGCCAAATATGTGGGGTAGGTCATGGGCGGTAGGCTCTTGGCCTCAAATGATAAGGTATTGACATCAGGCTGGATGGAACTATAAGACTTGCGTGGATATATAAGCAGCCCATTGAGTTAGGGGGGTGCTGATGGTAATACTTCGGGATACGGCTATTATCTTGGGCGCGCTGGGCTCACCATCTTGATGCTATACCTAGACCTGCGGGCCATTTCTCCAAAGGCCGGACGGCCAATAACCTAGGCCCTTTTTACAGGGCCTGCCGGTAGATGGCCTTGATATCCTCTTCGGTCAAGTTCCTCGGGTTCCAGACGAAGAGCCGGGTCATGGTCATGGCGCCGGCGGTGAATTTGGGGATATCTTCCTTGGTGACCCCGTAGGTGCTCAGCTTGCTCGGGATGCCGAGGAGTTCCAGCATTCTAAATAGACTGCTCACCAGCCTTTCCGCGGCCTCATAGTTGGAGAGCCCCGCCACATTCTCCCCCATCGCTTGGGCGATGCGGGCGTAGCGGCTCAAGCTGCCTATCTTGTTGTAGTCTACCACGTAGGGGAGCATCACGGCGTTGGACCGGCCGTGGGTTAGGTGATACGTCATCCCCAGCGGGTTGGACACGGCGTGGACGATGCCTAGACCAGCGCTGGTGAAAGCCATCCCTGCCAAGGTGGCGGCCAGGGCCATGTTAAACCTGGCTTCCAGATTATCACCCTTGGCATAGGCTGCCGGTAGGTTTTCCGCGATGAGCCGGATGGCCTCAATGGCCAGGATATCGGAGAAGGGGGTGGCGCTCACCGAGACGTAGGCCTCTATGGCGTGCACCAGCGCGTCCATGCCGGTATCCGCGGTCACCACCGGTGGCATGGAGACCATCAGCTTGGGGTCCACGATGGCCACCTCGGCCAGATTGAAATCACTGTATACCGCCTTCTTGAGTTTATCCGCCTCATCGGTGACCACGGCCACCCGGGTGGTCTCGCTTCCCGTCCCGGCGGTGGTGGTGATCAGAATCTTGGGCAGCCCGCGGCGGGGCACCTTATCCATGCCGGCATAGTCAAGCACCTTTCCTCCGTTCACCGCCACGATGGCGGCCCCCTTGGCCGTATCCAGGGAACTGCCGCCGCCGATGCCGATGACGAGGTCATACCCCTTTTCCTGGATTATCTGGGCGCACTCATCCACTATCCGCGCCGGTGGCTCTGCCTCCACCCCGTC
>MTNR01000032.1 GCA_002011495.1 Dehalococcoides sp. JdFR-56
GCGTGGTGGAGTTCCGGGGAAAACAGATCATAGAGTGAGAACAGGGCATAATTTTCAGGAAGGAAGAGGTCCCAGGGATAAGCGGTGAAGATAATCTCTTTATTCTGGGTGCGCCTCCCGTATTCCTTAATTTCCACGATCAATCGCTTCTGGAAGTTGACCATGCTCTGGTTCTGGAAAGCCTGGAAATCCTCGAAAAGGAGGACGTTTATCGGGTTAAACCCGTCCCAGAAAAGCTTACGGAGAATCTGCTCGTGAATACCCTCCTTGGTGTATCCTTTCTCCTTGAGATAGGCGGCGTAATCAAAGGTGGCAAGGTCATCAATGCCGAATTCCGCAAGTTCATCCTGAGAGTACTTTGATGCCAGATAATCACGGAATCCCTGCATTGAGTACTCGCCGAACACGCCAATTTCCTCGTAATCTCCCCGGTTGGAGAACCACGCGTTTCCCTCATGGTCATCAGTGCAGATGATCTCAGCACCCGCGTCCACAGCCTCCTTTATTTTATCCACGAGGAACTGCTGCCAGAGGGGGTGATTGGTATCGTAGAAAGCTCCAGCCCATCCGATGATGGGGTTACCGTCGAACCCTATCGCCATGGCATCCTTAAGAAGCGGTTCAAATTTCTCCCTTTCCAGCCACTCGATATCATGAAGGGAGATGAATATGCCGTATTTAATCCCAGCCTGCCGAGCAATCCGCGCCGCATTCTCTATTTCTTGACTGGCCGGGTGGTCGTCTAAGACTACTTGTGCTCCCTCAGCGATGGCATCAGTGACAGCACCCAGCACGAAGAAATTTGGTTTGAGCCACCAGTCAGCTTCTTCTGCAGGCGTTGGGGAAGGTGGCAAGGGAGTGGGAGCAGGTGCGGGTGGACTGGGAGCGGGAGCCGGTGGTGCCGGAGCAGGCGAAAGTGGCACAGGAGCAGGAGTAGGGGCAGGCGCGGGAGCAGGTGACGGTGAAGGAGACGGAGGTGCAGGTGCTGGCGGAGGAGATGGAGCACAACTGGTCACCACCAGAAGTAGACTCAAAACTGACATCATCAATGCTGATATTAGCTTCCGATTGCTCAAAGAATTATCCTCTCCTTCTTTGTGTATTTTTCTCACCATTTTATACTTTGCTACCTCTGGTCATCAATTATGAGGAAAGTAACAATTGCTTGAATTATTGCCTCAGGGGCCCCACGTCGCGAAACAGGGTGGCCAGACTTCCTAATAACCATAATAAACCTCGTGGACGAACTTTCATGAATTTTCCTGTTGGGCGGAGCGCTACGCTGAGAATCCGAGGAAAGTCATAAGGCTTGACAGCCAGCTTATAATGACCCTAACATAGCTACGATTTTAATATCAACAATAAAGAGGAACTCGGGACATGAACATTGATGCCTATGAGAGTTTGGCAAGAGCTCTAGACCGCCTACCTGGAGGCTTCCCGCCGACCAAATCGCGTGTTGAGTTGCAAATCCTCGGAAAGATATTCTCACCAGAAGAGGCCCGATTAGCCAGTTACCTGACTGGTACCAGTGAAGCACTCGATGTCATAGCAGCAAAAGCAGGTTTACCAGCGGAGGAAGTGGAAGAAAGACTCAATGCAATGCGTAGTAGAGGTATTATATGGGGCTCTGAGAGGGAAGGGATATGGAAGTTCCGGTTGGCGCCATTTATCGTGGGGATTTATGAATCACAATGGGAAGTCATGGATCATGAATTCAGTCACTTAGTTGAACAGTATTGGAATGAGGGGGGTCTTGAGGGAATAATGCGATACAAGCCGGCTTTGCATCGGGTTGTTCCAGCGCAGCAGGCTATCAAAAGGGAAATAATATTACCTTACGACGATGTAAAGCAATTGATATTACAGGCTAAGTCGTTCGAATTGCGTGAGTGCATCTGTCGAAAACAGCTGGACTTAGTAGGAAACCGGGAATGTGATTTCCCAGTGAGGGCTTGCTTGAACTTCTCAACCAAGGAAAGAACCCCGGGGCCATATGATATAACGCAGGAAGAGGCTCTGCGGGTACTTGACCAAACAGAAGAAATAGGTCTGGTTCACACTGTAAGTAATGTGGTCAAGGGTGTTCATTACGTGTGCAACTGCTGTGGGTGCTGCTGTGCTATTCTAAGAGGAATTACGCAGTTCGGCATTGAGAGCTCTGTCGCCAGAGCGAATTACTATGCCGTCGTTGATGCGGAGGAATGCAACGGTTGTGGCATATGCGAGGAGCGCTGTCAAGTAGGGGCTTGCTCATTAGATGGCGACGTCTCGGTGATTGACCTAGAAAAGTGCATTGGCTGTGGTCTCTGTGTTACCGGTTGCCCAACTGAAGCGGTGAAGCTCGAGTTAAAGCCTGATGAAGAGATAATAACGCCTCCTGAGGATTACAAGACCTGGGAGAAAGAACGGCTTCGCAACCGTGGTCTATTGGAATAAGGAGGGATTATCCTGATGGCATATCCCACAGACCCCACACCGCGGAACGGGGGTCTCTAATGAAGAAAGGGAAGCATAATTGCTTCCCTTCTGCTTTCTTGATAAGGAGGAGCAGAACCTATCTCCTGCCGACATATATACCATACCCGAAGTATTCAACTAGGTTCTTAGGGATAGAAAAGGCTTCATTGACAAACCTCCTGAAAGCTGAACTTCGAATATACATGTATAAAGCTCTATGCCAGACTCCCAGAAAATCCTTGAAATCGTCCCACTTATTGCTCAGAGCATCGATTTTATATTCTCTGACTATCAACTCTCCGAATCCAGCATTTTTTAACAGGTTCTGCCACCCATCAGCGGTTAGAATTTCTCCCTTAACACCGAAAGTGTTAGCCAAGTATTCCACCAGTTCCCTTGGTGGCGGTGACTTTACCCAGGTCGCTTCATTCAAACCTATATAGCCCCCTGGTTTTGTAACTCGCAGATAACCATCTACCGCTCTTCTCTTATCGTTCAATAGTCCGGTTATGAACTCACCAATCACCACATCAAAAACAGTTGTCTTCAAAGGGGAGCTCTTGTGCATCCGCTGTTTGAAACTTAACAAGCTCAACTACGCCTTCTTTCTTTGCCTGCTCATTGGCTCTGACGATCATTCTACTCGAAAGGTCTATGCCTACAACCTGACTCCCATATTTCCTAGCTATGTAACAAGCAGTCTTACCAGAAGCACAACCAACATCTAGGATATGCTTATCTTTGTCTATATGGCATAACGCTATTAACTCTTCAGTAGCCTTCATACCCCCAAATGAAAGTACTTTTTAAAGCCGACATGGGCAACTAATTCGTATATTGATTCTGGTGTTAACTGTTCGCTAGTCTGCATAGTTCTGGTAACCAGCCTCGTTAAGTCGGTAGCTTACTGGTTGAAAGTATACCAAAATAAAAAAGCCAGCTTAAATGGATTTAAGACTGGCGGCGAGTCTTGTTTGGTAGCGGGGGTTGGATTCGAACCAACGACCTTCGGGTTATGAGCCCGACGAGCTACCACTGCTCCACCCCGCGTCGTCTCTGCACTTTTAGTATAATTCCTGATGGGGTGGAGTGTCAAGACGGAACCAGGTCTATCAACTGCACCAAACCCTCCCCGTTTTTCTCTTGACTACCCCCCTTTATTTCACAGCTTTTTGAGGAGTTTGCATCTTGAGAAACCAGTAGCAAACATTGACCAAAGGGGATAAATGGGTTACACTAGAGACATGCTATACCTTGGTACCTCGGGGTTTAGCTATGATGATTGGGTGGGCAATTTCTATCCTCCCGGTCTGCCCAAGCGGGAATGGTTGAGCTACTATGCCCGTGAGTTCAACACCTGCGAGATAAACTCAACCTATTACGCTTTGCCCAAGCCATCTAGCTTGAAGGCTATGGCCGAGAAGACGGGGGAGGGTTTTCTCTTCTCCGTCAAGGCAAACCAGGCCATGACGCATCAGCGGGAGGATAATACCCCGGTTTTTGAGGCCTTCAACGAAGTGGTGGAAGCTCTCATTGACGCTGGGAAGCTGGGCTGCGTGCTAGCGCAATTTCCCTATAGCTTTGAGTTTAACCGTCGTAACTGGGAGTATCTGGGGCTGTTTAAAGAGCGGTTGGGCAAACTGCCGGCGGTGATTGAGTTCCGCAATGCCCGCTGGCTGAGGAAAGAGGTGTTTGATTGGCTTCGTCAGCATGAGCTGGGCTTCTGCTGCGTTGATGAGCCGCCTCTACCCAATCTGATCCCGCCGCTGGCCGAGGTGACCAGCCGGATAGCCTATATCCGCTTTCACGGGCGCAACAGTGCCAAGTGGTGGCAGCACGAGCGGGCATACGAGCGCTACGATTATAGCTATACTGCAGAGGAGCTTGCCGAGTGGCTTCCCCGAATTCGGAAGCTGGATAGTATCGCGGAGAAGACCTTTATCTTTGCCAATAATCACTGGCGCGGGCAATCGATCAGTACCATTCGCCAGTTACGGGTGATGCTGGACTAGACCATCCCGTCTTTCATTGCTTTCTTGATTTGCGCAAGTTGAGTATAATGTTATTAATCAAAATTAACATATGCCGGAGAGGAAAATTATAACCCATCTCAAACTTTGAGAGCAGGGGAGGGGAAAATGACTACTGATTTCAAGATACTGCGGTCGCGTTTGGAGGAGGAGCGCAAGCGCCTGGTTGACGAGCTGGAGCAGCTGAAAGCCAACGCTAGTCCCAGGGATGAAAGACGGGAAGGCAGTCCCTTTGGCAAGAGGGAGGAGGAGGCTACCGAGGCCCTTGAGCTGGAGAAGCGGCTGGTCTTGGAGAAGCGCATCAACGAGCAGCTGGCTGACGTAGAGCATGCCTTACATAAATTTGAGGAGGGCACCTATGGCCGATGCGATAATTGTGGTCAGCAGATAGACCCAGCCCGCTTGGAAGCCCTCCCCCAAGCAAGCTTATGTATGCAATGCAAGGCTCAGCAGGCAAAGAATGCGAAGGCTAAATCACCTCCAGGCTAAATGGCGGGGTGTGGCTTTTCTCCTTATCGGATTGCTCATTATAGTTGCCGACCAGCTCAGCAAGGAATGGATACGGGATAATCTGCCTGAGGGGCAGTCTCTATTTCAGCTGGGATTCTTTCAGATAACCCATAGCCACAATACGGGGGCTGCCTTTGGCTTATTTCAAGGCCAATCGTTTGTGCTCACCATTGTGGCCATCATCGCCATCACGGTCATCCTGGTCTACGCCTTGGTTGGCTACCGTTATTTCCCGTGGCTTGACAGCATGCTGAGCAAGTCAGCCCTCGGTCTGATGCTGGGTGGCACCATGGGCAATTTGATTGACCGGCTCCGCTTTGGCTATGTTACCGACTTCATCGATTTCGGTTACTGGCCAGCATTTAACGTTGCCGACTCGGCGGTAACGGTGGGGGCGATTATCTTCGCCATCTCTCTCCTCTGGCTGTCTCGACCAGAGAAGCGATGATATGGACAAAGCGCATAGTTTGATGGCGGATAAGCCGGGAATCAGGCTGGATAAGTTTGTCAGTGAGAAATGCCCGGAGCTTAGCCGAACCCATGCCCAGAGGCTCATCGCTGATGGCCATATTACGGTGAATGGCCAGCCGGCCAAGCCAAGCCTCAAGCTGGCAATGGGTGATAGAGTGGATATCATCATACCTCCGGCTCCCCCCAGCCCTCTATCTCCTCAGGCGCTCCCACTGAATATTATCTATGAAGATGATGACCTTCTGGTGGTGGATAAGCCCGCGGGGCTGACGGTTCATCCTGCTCCGGGACATCCTGACCATACCCTGGTTAACGCCATTCTGGCCCACTGTCCGCACCTAGCTGAGCTCGGCAGTTCCCTAAGGCCGGGGATTGTGCATCGGCTGGACAAGGATACCTCAGGCTTGATGCTGGTGGCCAAGAACAGGGCGGCTCAAGCTGACCTTATCAGCCAGTTCCGGGCTCGTAGCATCGTCAAAGCTTACCTGGTACTGGTGAGGGGGCAGCTAACCCCGGAGCGAGGTATCATTGAGGCGGCGATCGGGCGTGACCCGCGCCACCGAAAGCGCATGGCGGTGGTCACAGAGGGAAGGGAGGCCCGCACCCAATATCAGGTGATAAGGTATGTGGATGACCATACGCTGCTTGAGGTCATCCCCGAGACAGGGCGCACTCACCAGATACGGGTTCACCTTGCCGCCATCGGCTATCCGGTGGTGGGAGACCCGGTTTACGGGGTGCGCTCACCACACCTATCCCGGCAGTTCCTGCACGCCTGCCGTCTGGGCTTTAAGCTACCATCCACCGGCCAGTACGTTGAGTTCACCTCTGAGCTCCCTGCGGACCTGGCGCGGGCGCTGGAGGAGATAAGCTAGCGCCTGGAGTGGTGAGGGTGGTAGAATAGGCGAGAAGGAGCGCAAAAACATGAAAAGGGTTTTATTGCTTTTGGCCAATGGTTTTGAGGCTTTTGAGGCGGCTGCGTTTAGCGATGTCCTCGGCTGGGCCAACGTTTTTGGCTCTGAACCAATCGAGGTTATCACCGCCGGGCTCCATGAAAAGCTCAAATGCACCTTTGCTCTTGAAGTCGTGCCCGAGCTTCAGCTAGCTGAGGTTAAAGTTGAGGAGTTTGACGCCCTCGCCATTCCGGGAGGGTTCGAGAAAGCTGGGTTTTACGAGGATGCTTACTCGCCGGAGTTTTTGAATATTATTCGCCAGTTTACCGAGCTGGACAAACTAGTTGCCTCGGTCTGCGTCGGCGCTCTTGCCTTGGGGAAGAGTGGCATCTTGAAAGACCGCTGTGCCACCACCTATCATCTACTGGAGGGCAGGCGGCGGAAGGAGCTGGCGGCCATGGGGGCTGAGGTCATAGATGCGCAGCTGGTTCAGGATGGCGGCATCATCACCTCAACCTCACCGGCCACCGCCACCGACGTGGCCTTTGCCCTCCTGGAAAAGCTGACCTCATCTGATAACGCCAAGGCAATCAGAAGATGGATGGGGTTTTAAGTCCAGCACGGGTGCTTAAATTCAGTGGAAAGAGGGTTAGATGAGCAAATCAGTTAGAGTTCGTTTTGCCCCCAGTCCCACCGGCTACCCCCATGTGGGCAATATCCGGACGGCTTTGTTTAACTGGCTTTTTGCCCGCCACAGCGGAGGCACCTTCATCGTTCGCATTGAGGATACTGATGTTGCCCGCAGGGTGGAGGGAGCGCTGGAGGCTATCCTTGATGGCCTGCGCTGGCTGGGGCTGGACTGGGATGAAGGGCCGGAGGTGGGGGGTGATTACGGCCCTTATTTCCAGTCACAGCGGCTGGAGCTATACCGTGAAGCTGCCCAGCGTCTGGTGGCGCAGGGGGATGCCTACTATTGCTATTGCTCTCCGCAGCGTCTGGAGGAGATGCGAAAGGAGCAGGCGAGACGCAAACAGCCGCCGGGCTATGACCGGCGCTGCCGCAATTTGAGCGCCGCCGAGCGCGCCCAAAAGGAAGCGGAGGGCATTACGCCAGTGGTCCGTTTTAAGACGCCGCTTGAGGGGCAGACCAAATTCAATGACCTTATCTGGGGTGAGGTAGTGGTGGAGAACAGCACCATTGATGACTTTGTCCTGCTTAAGTCAGACGGCTATCCCACCTATCATCTGGCCAACGTGGTTGATGACCATCTAATGGAGATAAGCCACGTGCTGCGGGCTGAAGAGTGGTTGCCCAGCGTTCCCCGCCACAAACTTCTCTACCAAGCTCTGGGCTATGAGATGCCGCTGCTGGCGCATCTGCCGATGATACTGGGCCCTGACCGCACCAAGCTGAGCAAGCGCCATGGGGCGGTGTCCATCACCGAGTACCAGGAGCAAGGCTATCTCCCTGAGGCCATGGTCAACTTCCTCGCCCTGCTCGGCTGGTCTCTGGATGATAAAACCGAGATTATCTCCAGAGAGGAGCTGGTGAGGAACTTCTCGCTGGAGCGAGTAAGCAAAACCGCCGCCATCTTTAACTCAGAGAAGCTCAGCTGGATGAACGGGGTGTATATCCGCAGCTTGAGCTTGGAGGATTTCACCCAGCGGGCCTTACCGTTCTTGGAGAGGGGATTGCCGCCTGAGGTAGAGCGGCCCTTATCCATTGATTATGTCCGGCGGATTATGCCCCTCATCCAGGAGCGGGCCCGTACCTTGGCCGAGGTTCCTGAGCTAGCCGAGTTCTTCTTTACCACCGAGCTTGAGTATGATGCCAGCTTATTGATTGGCAAGGGCATGACTCAGGAGTCAACCATTGAAGCGCTCAAATCAGCCCAGCAGCGCCTGAGTGAACTTGAGAGGTTTGATGAAGAACCTCTGGAGGCGGTGCTCCGTTCCCTGGCTGAGGAGCTGGGTCTGAAGACGGGACAGCTCTTTGGCGTGCTCAGGGTGGCGGTCACTGGGCGCACCGCAGCACCTCCGTTATTTCAGACCATGGCGGTGCTGGGCAGAGAAAAATGCCTGAGCCGAATCAAGGCGGCGCTGGAGAAGCTTGCGCCAAAATTATGCTGATGGAGAGGTAAGGTATGGCCGGTCTGGAACATTGGCAGATTTCTCCAGACAAGCTGGTTGAGCTGTGCTCGCGGAGCGCCTATACGCTGGATGGGCTGTGGTTTACTTTAGTTGAGGAGAAGTTTGGGCTGGACGCAGCTCTGGAAATAGACGTGGAAGTCTGGCGGAGGCTTTGTCTAGTTCAGGCGAGGCGGGNGCAGAAATACTTTCCCATTGATGAGACTAGCCCAATTCGTAAGCTGATCAAAGTAATTGAGCTTGACCCACTGCTAGCCATTTTCAAGCCTGAGGCCGTCGAGCTCACCGATAGTCGGGCGGTGCTGCGCTTCACCGATTGCCCGCCGCAGAAAGCCAGGATAAGGGACGGCAGGGGTGAGTTTCCCTGCAAGGCGGTGGGGCTGGCTTTCCTCAACTCCTATATTGAGGTGATTCAGCCCAAAATCAAGCTGAGCTGCTCGGTTTGCCCGCCTGATGCCCATCCCGCAGACTACTGGTGCGAGTGGCGGCTTGAGCTCTGAGCTAGTGGGAAATTTGACATAAAGTAGCAGGACAGAAGGTGAAGACCACGGCCAGAGACTGGCTCAAAGTTCTGGTATTGCTCTTGGATGAGGCGGCGGTGGTAGCTTTGCTGCTACTGGCCCTGTGGTTCTTTCATGTGCCAATCCCGCTCTCGGTGGCGATTGTTTTGGCGCTGCTGCTTGGTGTGCTCATCTTCATCATCCACCGGGCGGTTATCCCCAGCTTCCGGGCAAGACAAGTAACCGGGCGTGAGGGGATGATCGGTCTGGAAGGAAAGGTGATAGAGCCGCTAGCGCCCAAAGGGGTGGTCCGCATTGAGGGCGAATACTGGCGAGCAAAGTCAGTTGACGGGGACATAGCCGCCGGAGAGAATGTGGAGGTCGTAGGCCTGAATAAATTGATCTTGGAGGTAAGGCACAAGGGCCGGTCTTCAAAGAGTTGAGGTTGGCAGTGATGGGAGCTATGGAACCTGAATATCTGGCGCTTTACCGGTCGGGCGAGCTTGAGCGCCGTGCTCAAGTGCTGGAGGCAAGGTTACGCTCGTGTGATATCTGCCCCAGGGAGTGCGGTGTCAACCGGCTGGAGGGGGAATTGGGGTTTTGCCGCTCCGCGCATCTGCCCATCGTGGCTGCGGTCTGCGCCCACCGTGGCGAGGAGCCGGCCATCTCCGGGAGCAGAGGGTCGGGGACGATATTCTTTGCCAACTGCAACCTGCGCTGCGTCTACTGCCAGAACCATCAGATAAGCCAGAATTTCAAAAGACAAAAGGCTGGTGAAATCTCCCCACATATTCTAGCTGAGCGCATGCTCTACCTTCAGGATGAGCTTGGGTGTCACAATATCAACTTCGTTTCCCCCTCGCACTTTGTTTCGCAGCTGGTTCGGGCGGTGCTGGAGGCGGTGCCGATGGGGCTCCATTTGCCTTTGGTCTACAATACCAGCAGCTACGATTCGGTCAGCACCTTAAAAGAGCTTGAGGGGATAATAAGCATATATCTGGCGGATTTGAGGTATGCCTCTGATAAATGGGGGTGGAAGTTCTCCCGGGTTTCGAATTACGTGGCGCGAGCGCGGGCGGCGATTCGGGAGATGCACCGGCAGGTGGGGGACCTGGTGGTGGATGCTGAGGGCATCGCCCAAAGGGGACTGGTGGTGCGTCATCTCATACTGCCCAACCGGATAGCCGGAAGCCGGGACTCACTTACCTGGCTGGTGGATGAGATTTCACCCACGGTCACCGTCAGCATCATGGCTCAGTATTTCCCCACCCACCATGCTCCCAAAATACCTCTTCTGGCCAGGGAGATCACCCGAGAGGAGTATGCTGAGGTCATGGGGCTGGTGGAGGAACTGGGGATAGAAAATGGGTGGGTACAGGAAATGGGGGCATCGGAAAGCTATCTACCCGATTTTGCCCGTGATGGTCACCCCTTTGAATCAACTATGGGCAAGCTAAGATGAGGCCCGTTCCCGGCGCTATTTGCCTTTCCGCCTTGACCAGGAAAAGCGGACTTTCTTGCCGTTGAGCTTATCTTTCTTATTTACGTTTTCAATAAAGGTCTTAAGGTCGGTAAGCGGTTTATCACCCATGAGAGTAGTCCCTTCTTGTCTAAGTCCAGATTCATTATATCATGTCTGAGCGCACTAGGCCAAGTCAGGATTGATTCCAAACATATCAAGGTGCTACACTGTTAGCTGAATGGGCTACACCGTAACCCAAGAGAGCTTTGACCGCCTCACTTCATACTGGGCTGACTCAAGCCTCGGCTTGAAGTGGGGCTCGGTTTTTGTCTTGCCCCAGTGGTTGGAGGTCTGGTGGCAGGCGTTCCAGCCCCAAACTCAGCTTTACCTGGGCGTGGTAAGGGATAGTTCAGAGGTTATCGGTATTGCGCCGCTTCAGCTAAGCGAGGGAAGGGCTTCTTTCATCGGCGCCCCTGATGTCTGTGATTATCTGGACTTCATCGTCGCCCCAGGGAGAGAGAAGGATTTCTTCCACACCCTGCTTGATGAGCTGCAGCGTCAAGGCGTGGCTACCTTGGACTTAAGGGCGCTGCGGCCTGACTCCACCGCGATCACCCATCTGGTAGAGGTGGCACGCAGCCGGGGCCTTGAGATGCTTTGCCGTGAGGAGGAAGTTAGCCTGGAGCTGGATCTACCGGCTACCTGGGAGGAGTACCTGAAGGGGCTGGACAAAAAGCAGCGCCATGAGGTGAGGCGCAAGCTGAGGCGGCTGTGGGAGGCTGGCAAGGTGGCCTACCGCTATGACGAGGTCAACCGGCAGGAGGTGCGCGGTTTACTTGACACCTTCTTGAGGCTCTTTTCGCTGAGCCGGGAGGAGAAAGCGCGTTTCCTAACAGCTCGGGTGGAGTCCTTCTTCCACTCACTGGCTGAGGCTATGGCTGAGCTCAAGTTGCTCCGGTTTGGCATCCTGGAGCTAAACCAGATGCCGGTGGCCATGACCATGGGCTTTGATTACCAGGGGACAGCGTATCTCTACAATAGTGGCTATGACCCCGCGTGCAATTCCTTGAGCGTAGGCTTGCTCTCCAAAGTCCTCGGCATCAAGGAGAGCATCGCGCGGGGCAAAAAGAAGTGGGATTTCTTAAAAGGGGCAGAGAAATACAAGTACCAGCTGGGTGGCCGTGAGATACCGCTTTATCATTGTGAGATAATTTTGCGCTGATATGGAGAAGAGAGATTCGGCAAGAAATGGGCAGATGAGGATCGCCATGCTCAGTGCCCACAGTTGCCCGCTGGGCAGGCTGGGGACGAGGGATACCGGGGGGATGAGCGTTTACGTTCTGGAGCTGGCCCGTGAGCTGGGGAGGTGTGGGCACTTGGTTGACGTCTATACTCGTGTCCATGATCCCAAGGACAGGCTGATTTATGAGCTCGGGCCCAACGCCCGGCTCATTCACCTGAGAGCGGGGGAGGATGGGGAGATACACAAGCTGGCCGTCTATCCCCATCTACCTGACTTCGCCAGACACTTGGAGGATTTCCGCAGGCGCCATCACCTCCGCTATGATTTGATCTACAGCCACTACTGGCTCTCGGCCTGGGTGGGGAGGCATTTGCAGGTCTGGTGGGGGGTGCCCCACATGGTGATGTTCCACACCCTGGGCGCGGTCAAGAACGCGCTCGGCGTTGGGGAGACTGAGCCCGAGCTGCGCCTCAGGACTGAAGAGTGTCTGACTAAAAATTGCCATCGCATCGTGGCGGCCACGCCCAGGGAGAGGGAGAGCCTCATCAGCTACTATGGCGCCCCGGCGGAAAATATCAGCGTCATTCCCTGTGGCGTCAACTTGGAGCTATTCCGGCCCATGGACAAAGAGGCCGCCAGACGGGAGCTGGGCCTAGATGGTGGCAAGTATATCCTGTTTGTCGGCCGGATTGAGCCACTGAAAGGCGTAGATAAATTGCTCCAAGCGTTGAGCTACTTTAGTGGAGAGCCGAAGCCCAGACTTCTGGTCATCGGCGATGAGAATAGACGGGATGAGCTGAAGCGGCTGCGGAAATTATGCCGAGAGCTTGGGATACAGGATTTGGTCTCTTTCCTGGGCGTGGTAAAACAAGAGGAATTGCCCCGCTTTTATAGCGCCGCCGATGTCTCAGTGGTGCCCTCTCACTACGAGAGCTTTGGCCTGGTAACCCTGGAGTCCCTAGCCTGCGGGACGCCGGTGGTGGCGACCAACGTTGGTGACAACGAGAACATCATCCGCCAAGGCCAGACCGGCTATGTGGTTCCAGATAATACGCCCCATCTTCTGGCGGAGAGGATGGCCCTCCTTCTCTCCCGGCGGGATAATGCCGCCGAACTAGCCAGGCTGGCGCGGGCCTCAGTAATGGGCTTCGGCTGGTCAACCATCGCCCAGGCGGTGATAAGGGAATGCCAGAGGCTACTGGCAGGTGAGGCTGCCTGTAGGCGTTAGGCTATCCTCTTCTCATAATACAGGCTGCTTGTCCAGAGCTCAAAGCCGAGGGAATGATACAGCGCTAGGGCAGCCTGGTTCTGACTATCCACCGTGAGCTCAACAGTCAGTACCCCTCTGCTTTTGAGGTGGGCTAGCCCGGCAAGGAGCGCTATCTTGCCTATCCCCCTTCCCCGGTAACTTGGGTCAACCCCGAGCATAAAGATGCGTCCTCGTTTTCCCTCACCGCCTCGCTCGCTTCCGCAGTTTATCCTGGCCCAGCAGTAACCAACGGGCCTACCTTGCTCACAGACTAGGGTTACATCTTGGGCTGAAGCGCCGCTTAGCTTGAGGGAGTAGGCTATTTCCTCGGCGGTATTGGGATTGTATCCCCAGGTATCAGCAAAGCAGCGGTTCTGAAGGTGAGCAAGCAAAGCTTCCTCCCCGGACTCAAGATAGCGAAGGGAGTAGGCGTGATGCGCCACCTCTGGCAACTCAGAGATAGCTAGCCTCAGTTCTAGGAAGCGCCGCACCATCCGGAACCCCAGCCTAGATAGCGTCTTCCTGGTGCTTGAGTTATCTCGCCTGACGTTGGCCTGGAGCACTTCTGCCCCCAGCTCGCTAGCCCGCTGGGTGGCGTGGTCAAGAAGTCCTTTGGCCAGACCCCTGCGGCGGTGCTGGGGATGGATGAAGTAGTCAATGAGGACTCGCCTGATGGCTAGCTCAGGGGTGAGGTTGATAAAACCGGCGATTTCCCCGGCTGCCTCGATGACGAACATATCCTGCTCTGGAGAATAATTGGGCCTCCTCAAGTGCTCCGCGAGCACCTGAGGAGCGGTGCAGCCTCCCCCTGGCTTCAGCTTCTCTGCCTCCAGGGCTAACTTGACATAACCATCAAAGTCTGATGGGCGATAGTTCCTTATGGTGTAGGGGGTTTTGGGCATCTTTTGAATTTCCTCAACCTTAGATTGTATCAGCTAAATTGATGTTATACAATGCTAATTAGTGCTCCCACAAACCAAATAAGGAGAACGGATGATGACGCCAAAACAAGCCTACGTACTGGTCATCACCCCTCATCCCGATGATGCTGAATTCGGCGTTGCCGGTACGGTGGCCCGCTGGGTGAGGGAGGGCAAGGAGGTGGTCTACGTGGTGTGCACCAATGGCAATAAAGGCACAAACGACACCAACATCACGCCGGAGGAGCTGGCCAGGATCAGGGAGGAGGAGCAGCGGTGTGCCGCCAGGGTGCTCGGGGTGAGGGAGGTTATCTTTCTGCGCCATGAGGACCAGGCGCTGGAAGATACCCCTGAGTTCAGGAAGGAGATTGTGCGCTTGATAAGAATGTACCGGCCGGAGATTGTGGTCACCGCTGACCCTTACCGGCGCTACATCTGGCACCGTGACCACCGCATCACCGGTCAGGTGGTGCTGGACGCCGTTTTCCCTTACGCCCGGGACCATCTCTCCTACCCGGATTTGCTGGAGGAGGGGCTGCAGCCACACAAGGTGAAAGAGGTCTGGCTGTGGACCATCAATGAGAATATAAACCACCGTTCGGATATCACTGATACCTTTGATATCAAGCTGAAGGCGTTGCGCTGCCATCAGAGCCAGGTGGGGAATAACCGCTTCCCTGACCTGGAGGAGAGGATGCGGCAGTGGGCCAGGGAGAAGGCCAAGGGGGAGAATTTTGAGCTGGCCGAGGCCTTCCACCGGGTGGAGATAGTCTGGTAACCGAAGCTTTATTTAAGACGAAAGCCAAAGCACATCCCCGCAGAGGTCAGTAGGATGCTGGCGTGAGGAGAAGATGACAAACTCTTCCTTCTCCTTTTTCAGTACCGTTTTGTCCCCATGACCGGGGTAGATTTCAGTATCATCATCTAGAGTCAGAATCTTGCTGGTTATGGATTTAAGTATCTCTTGAAAATCGGCTGGGCTTCCGGTTTTGCCGGGGCCGCCGGGGAAGATAGTGTCTCCGGAGATGAGGTATTTCCCGGTCTTAAAGCACAGGCTTCCTGGGGTATGACCCGGCGTATGCATCACCTCCAGTCTTACCTTGCCGAAGGATATAATGTCCCCATCATTCAGCAGGATCTCTGGCGCTGGAGATAAAGCGCTGGCATCGGCGGGGTGAGCGGCGAGGGGGATTTGCAGCCTAGAGCGCAGTTCGGAGAGCGCGCCGATGTGGTCCATATGGCGATGGGTGAGCAAGATATACCTGGGGTGAGTGCCCTCCAGTCTCTTGATGATTTTATCAGCCTCGGCGGGGGCGTCTATTACCACGCTATCGCCGCTCTTAAGACAAGTGATGATATAGGCATTGGTGCCGAAGGCGCCCAGCTCAAGCCTCTGTATCTCTAGGCTCTCATCTTTGGCTACAACCGTCATCTCTCTTCTCCTCAAGGTATTTCCATCATGTAGCTTAAGGCATCGGGCTATGGCGGTCAACAGGCTTTTTCATTGACGCCTGATGGCGAGCCGACTAAAATAGCACCAGCGACCGGTAAAGGAGCGTGATATGGAGCACATCTGGGCACCATGGCGAATACAGTATATTGAGAATGCTTGGAAGGAAAAGAGAGACAAGTGCATTCTCTGTGAGAAGCCCAAACAGAATCAGGATGCCCAAAACTATATCTTGCATCGAGGGGGAAAGAACTTCATCATTTTGAACGCCTATCCTTACAACCCCGGACATCTGATGATAGCGCCCTATCGGCACATCGCCTCCCCGGAGGAGCTGACCGATGAAGAGCGCAACGAGCATTTTGCTCTCCTCAGCCGCAGCCTCGAGGCTCTGAGGCAGGCGTTCAATCCTGACGGCTTCAACATCGGCATCAATCTGGGGAAGGTGGCTGGGGCGGGGATAGCCGACCACTTTCACACCCATGTGGTGCCGCGGTGGCTGGGGGATACCAACTTTATGCCCGTGCTGGCTAGCGCCAAAGTATTGCCTGAAGCCCTGGCTAGCACCTATCAGAAACTGAAGAGCAAATTCTGAGAAAGGAGTGACCATGGAGCTTAACCAGAGGATAAAGGCGGAGGTGGAGAAAATCCCCCTGGTTGATACTCACGAGCATACCATGCCTGAGGCAGAGCGCAGCCAGTATGCCGTGGATTTCGGCTATCTCTTTGCCCACTATAATACCAGCGACCTGGTATCGGCAGGGATGCCCCCGCGCCTGATGGAGGCGGCGCGCCTGCCGATGCATCACTATCGGGTGGCCTATATCAAACGGCGCCGGCTGCGCCGGGTCATCCCCGAGCCGGAGCGGGAGGACATGTCACTTGAGGAGAGATGGCAGGCGATGGAGCCCTTCTGGGAGGCGATGCGGAATACCGCCTATGCCAAAATGACCCTGATAGCCATCAAGGATATCTTTGGCATTGATGACTTAAGCCGAGATACCTTCTTAAAGCTCTCCCAGGCGATTGCTGACTCCAGGCGGCCTGGCTGGTACCGCTATGTCATGAAGGAGAAAGCCAATATTGCTCTATCCATCATTGATGTGCAATCCACCGAGGTGGACCGGGAGCTATTTGCCCCGGTAATGACGCTGGACCACTTCATTGACGTGCGCTCCAGGCAGGAGCTTGGCTACCTAGAGGCAGAGGCGGGAACCGCGATACACTCTCTGGACAGCCTAGTAAAGGCGATGCAGACGGTGCTGGAGAGATACCTTGATAGCGGCGTGGTGGCTATCAAAAATGTCCTCGCCTACGTCCGCACCCTCGAGTACGATAAAGTATCTCGGCATGAGGCGGAGCTCGCCTTTAACCGCCTGACTCAGCATCTGGGCGAAGGCCCCTCATTCTTCGAGGCCAAGCCGCTCCAGGATTACATGATGCACCAGGTGATACAGGCAGTGGTCGAGGCAGGGCTGCCGCTCCAGATACACACCGGCCTCCAGGAGGGCAACGAAAACATCATCACCAATGCCAACCCCACTCATCTAATCAACCTCTTCATCGAGTACCGCGAGGCCAAGTTTGACCTGTTCCACGGGGGATACCCTTATGTGCAGGAGTGGGCGACGCTGGCCAAAAACTTCGCCAACGTCTATGCTGACCTTTGCTGGGTGCATATTATCTCACCGGAGGTAGGCCGGCGCCTCCTTCATGAGCTTATTGAGACCGTCCCAGCTAACAAGATAATGGCTTTCGGGGGGGACTCGATCACGGTGGAGATGGCCTACGCGCATGCGCGCATGGCCCGCCAGGTGGTGACCCGGGTCCTCTCCGAGAAGGTGACGGAGGGCTACCTTGGGGATGATGAGGCTATTGCCCTCGCCCGGAGAATACTGAGGGATAATCCAGCGGCGCTATTTAAACTATCCGTCTAAAGCTTCTCTCAAACTCAAGGTGAAGTTTCTCAATGAGGAGAGGGTGGCATCTTCTTCAATTAGCCGGATGAGGTGGCTACCCACGATAACGCCGTCAGCTATCCTGGCGATGCGTCTTGCCTGCTCAGGGCTGGAGACACCAAAGCCGACGCAAAGGGGTTGGCTCGCTTTTTGCCTCACGCGCCTGACGAAGTCCTCAAGTTCAGCGGGCAAATTTTGCCTAGCGCCAGTAACGCCGGTGAGGGAAACAAGGTAAATAAAGCCCCGCGACCTTTTCGCAACGGTAGCGATGCGCTCTTCGGTGCTGGTGGGTGCTAACAGGTAGATAAGGTCAAGGTGATGCTTCTGGGTGGCTACTTCCAGTTCTTCTCCCTCTTCTGGTGGCAGGTCAGGGATGATTAGACCGCTAGCTCCGGCCTCAACGCAGCTCCGACAGAAGGCCTCCAGCCCGAAGTTCAGCACCGGGTTGTAATAGGTCATAAACACTAGCGGTGTGGTTATTTTCTGATGCAGCTTTCGGGCCACTTCCAGGCATACCTCTGGGGTGATGCCCTGCTCCAGCGCCTGGTGGCTTGCCTTCTGAATGGTGGCGCCATCCGCCAAGGGGTCGGAGAAGGGGATGCCCAGCTCAATAATGTCCACACCACTACCAGCTAGGGTGATGGCCGCTTTTTCAGTGGTGGCGATATCAGGATAGCCCACCGTAAGGTAGGCAATCAATGCTTTATAATTTGGTCTGAAAACCTGGGTGATGTGACTCATGGCTCCGCTCCCGCTAGCTTGCGGACGATGTCCAGGTCTTTATCACCACGGCCGGAAAGATTAATCACGATGAGTTGGTCCCGGGACAAATCAGCCGCTAATTTGGCTGCGTAATAGATGGCGTGGGCCGGTTCCATGGCTGGGATGATGCCTTCAGTTTGAGACAGGAGCTCAAATCCCTCCAGCGCCTGAGCGTCGGTGACCGCCACATAGGTGGCCCGGCCGCTGTCCTTATAATAGCTGTGCTCCGGCCCCACTCCGGGGTAGTCCAGCCCAGGGGCAATGCTGTGCGTCTCCCGTATCTGACCGCTATCGTCTGCCAGCAAGTATGACTTGGTGCCATGCAGCACCCCCCTCTTGCCCGCCGCTAATGTGGCGGCATGCTGGTTGGTCCCAAGACCCCTTCCGGCAGCCTCAACGCCAATGAACTTGACCTGAGCTTCATTGAAGAAAGGGTGAAATAGGCCAATGGCGTTGCTGCCGCCGCCAACGCAGGCGATCAGATAGTTAGGCAGGCGTCGGTATATCGCCAGAACCTGCTCTTTGGTCTCTTCCCCAATAATTGACTGGAAGTCACGCACCATCATGGGGTAGGGGTGGGGGCCGACCACGGAGCCGAGGAGATAGTAGGTGTCATGGACATTGGTCACCCAGTCGCGCAAGGCCTCGTTGATGGCATCTTTGAGCGTCCGACTGCCGGAAGATACCGGGCGCACTTCTGCCCCCATCAGCTTCATGCGGTGGACATTAGGCGATTGGCGCTGGATATCCTCCTCTCCCATATAGATGATGGCGTTGAGACCGAGCTTGGCGCAGGCTGCCGCCACGGCTACCCCATGCTGGCCGGCGCCGGTCTCGGCGATTATTCTCCTTTTGCCCATGCGCTTGGCCAGCAGCCCTTGTCCGACGGCATTGTTGATTTTGTGGGCTCCGGTGTGGGCCAGGTCTTCACGCTTGAGCAGGATGGTGGCCCCACCTATCTTGGCGGAGAGCTGCTGAGCGTGGTAGAGGGGCGTAGGGCGGCCGATATATTCACGGCATAGCTCTTGGAACTCCCGCTGGAAGTCAGCATCACCACGAGCCTCATTATAAGCCTCCTCCAGCTCGCTTAGGGCTGACATCAATGTCTCCGGGACGAACTTGCCCCCATATGGCCCGAAGTAACCGCGATGGTCTGGTCTATCTCTGCTCGTCATCTGCCCTCCTTACCGCCTGAATAAAAGCCCTGATTCTGGCGGGGTGTTTCGTCCCGCTTATTTCCACCCCGGAAGACACATCCACTCCCCAGGGTGAGGCCGTTTTGATTGCCTGAGCCACATTCTCTGGGGTGAGACCGCCGGCGATAATCACTGGAAATTGTTTGGCCGCCTGGCGGGCTAGTTCCCAGTTGAAGGCCTTTCCTGTGCCCCCATATTTACCCTTGGTGAAGGAATCAATGAGATAGATATGTTTTTGCTTGTTCAGGATGCTAGCTCCATAAGCCAGGATGTCACCGATTTCCTGAGGATTCCTGTGCTCGCTTATATGAACCACTTTGATTAAGGGCTTAGCGATTTCAAGGCAATACTCCCATGGCTCATCGCCGCTCAGCTGAACCCAGTCCAGATGGCAGAGGTCGGCGGTGGTGTTGACTTCTGTGGCAGATGCGTTGACAAAGAGGCCGACCACCTCGGTGGCTGGATGACTCTCTTTTACCACCCGGGCTATCCTCTCCGCCTGGGCCAGAGTCACCTGCCGTGGGCTGGGGGCAAAGACCAGCCCGATGAAGTCAGCCCCGGCTTCGGCGGCAACCAGGGCGTGAGCCTCTTCCTTGATACCGCAGATCTTAACACGGGTCATAAGATTAACTCCCCCATCTTGGCTGGGATATCACCAGCGGTGACCAGGGCCTCACCAACCAGCACCGCATTAACCCCCCACGCCTTGAGTTTCTCTATATCCTCTCGGCTATTTATGCCGCTTTCGCTGACCACGATTCGGTCCTGAGGGATGAGGGGGCGTAAGCGGCGGGTGGTATTGATATCAACCTGAAAGGTATTTAAGTCCCGGTTGTTGATGCCGATGATTTTGGCCCCACTCCCAAGCGCCCTTTCCACCTCACTTTCATTGTGGACTTCAACTAAAGAGCTTAGACCTAGGCTATGGCTCAGCGCCAGGAGCTCTGCAAGCTGTTCCTGAGATAAGATAGCCACGATGAGCAGCAATGCATCCGCCCCATAGGCGCGGGACTCATATACCTGGTAGGGGTCAAAGATAAAATCTTTCCGCAGCAGGGGAATATTCACCGTTTTTCTAACCAGCGCCAGATGGTCAAGATTGCCTTGAAAGTAATTTGTCTCAGTTAATATGGAGATGGCGGCAGCGCCACCTTGAGCATAGGTCTTGGCCAGTGCCACCGGGTCAAAATCAGGACATAACACCCCTCGGGATGGTGAGGCTCGCTTCACCTCGGCGATGAGGCGAATGCCTTCTCCTTTGAGGGCAGAGGCAAAGTCAAGGGGCGCTCGCCTTCGGGCGATGCGTTCCTTTAAAGCAGAGATGGGTATATCTTTTTTCCTCTGCTCAACTTCTTCTCTTTTTCGGGTGATGATTTCGTTTAACATAATACTAATTTAGGCTTTGGCTGAGCTTTATCAGACCCTCAAGTTTTTCTTGGGCTCGGCCAGTGTCAATCGCTTCTTCGGCGAGGCGAACTCCCTCCCTGAGATTTTGGGCTCGGTTGCCGGCGACCAAGACGGCGGCGGCGTTCATCACCACCACATCCCGCTGAGGGCCTCTCTCGCCCTCCAGGATGCGCCGCAGTATCCTGGCATTTTCCTCTGGAGTTCCCCCCTTGATTTCATCTAGTCTGGCCTGTTTGAAGCCAAAATCGGCTGGTGAGACCTCATACGCAGGTGATACCCCTTGCGTATTTACCTCCCAGACCAGCGTTGGGCCACTGATTGAGATTTCATCCATGCCGTCCAAACTGTGCACCACCAGGGAGTGCTTAGTGCCCAGGCGGTGGAGGGCTGAGGCCAATTTACCACCCAGCTCTTTGTTGGGCACACCGATTACCTGGTGTTCAGCCCGGGCGGGGTTGGTCAGGGGGCCGAGGATGTTGAAGACGGTGCGGATGCCAATCTCACGGCGTGGGGCAGCGGCGTGCTTCATCGCCGGGTGAAAGACGGGGGCGAACATGAAGCCGATGCCCACTTTCTCCAGACACTGGGCGACCCCCTCAGCCCCAAGGTCAATTTTGACCCCTAGAGCCTCCAGGACATCAGCGCTGCCGCAGTGGCTGGTCATGGCGCGGTTGCCGTGTTTAGCTATTTTGAGACCAGCGCCCGCGGCGACAAATGCCGCTGCGGTGGAGATATTAATGCTTGAGCAATTGTCCCCTCCGGTGCCACAGGTATCCACTATCGGTGGAGTTGCTGCCACCGGTATTGCTTTATCCCGCATCACGCCGGCCAGCCCTGCAATCTCATCCACCGTCTCTCCTTTGATGCGCAGCGCGGTAACAAAAGCGCCAATCTGGGCTGGGGTCGCCTCCCCGCTCATGATTTCCTCCATCACCCCCGCCGCCTGCTCAAAGGTAAGAGATTTACCTGAAACCAAGCTGTCAATGGCTTCCTTAATCATGGTTCTTCCCCCGCTGTATAAAGTTTTTGAGCAAGTCCTTCCCCACTTCGGTCATGATGGACTCGGGGTGGAACTGGACCCCTTCCACCGGGAACTGGCGATGGCGCAGCCCCATAATCAGCCCGTTCTCCGTCCAGGCGCTGACTTCAAGGCACCGAGGCAGGCCATCGCGCATGACCGCCAGAGAGTGGTAGCGGATGGCGGGGAAGGGGTTGGGGAGTCCTTTAAAGACCCCCTTGCCGTCATGGTGGATAAGAGATGATTTGCCGTGCTTGATTTCCCCAGCCCGGTCAACCCTGGCGCCATAGCTGTAGCCGATGCACTGGTGTCCTAGACACACCCCCAGTATCGGAATACGGGGACCGAAGTGGCGGATAACCTCGTTGGAGATGCCCGCCTGCTGTGGAGTTCCTGGGCCGGGGGAGATGACGATGCGCCCTGGCGAGAGCTTGGTTATCTCCTCAAGGCTTAACCTATCATTTCTAGCTACCATTACCTCTTCCCCCAGCTCGCTCAAGTACTGGAAGAGGTTGTAGGTGAAGCTGTCATAGTTATCGATTAACAGGAGCATGGTTGGCCTCCGCCTGCTCGATGGCGCTAAGCAGCGCCTGGGCTTTATTTAGGCTTTCCTGATATTCATTTTGGGGGATGCTGTCAGCGACGATGCCGCCCCCGGCCTGAACATAAGCAACGCCATCCTTGATGACGATGGTGCGAATGGCGATGGCGGTGTCAAGGTTACCGCTGAAGTCAAAGTAGCCAATTGCCCCAGCGTAGGGGCCTCGCTTATCCGGCTCCAGCTCAGCAATGATCTCCATGGCCCGAATCTTGGGGGCGCCGGAGACGGTGCCGGCGGGGAAGCAGGCCCGCAGGGCATCAAACTGGGTAAGTCCTCTTCTCAGCTTGCCCTGAACGTGAGATACCAGGTGCATGACGTGGGAATAGCGCTCAATATCCATAAACTGGGTAACTTCAACCGTGCCCGGCTCGCTGATGCGGCCGATGTCGTTGCGCCCCAGGTCAACCAGCATGATGTGCTCGGCACACTCCTTCTCATCATGCCTGAGTTCCTCCTCCAGCGCTAGGTCCTGGACGGGGTCTTTACTTCTGGGGCGGGTACCGGCGATAGGATGATTGGAGACGATTCCCTCCTCCACCCTGACCAAAAGCTCAGGGGAAGCCCCCACAATGTGGCAATCACCGAGGTGCAGGTAGTACATGTAGGGGGAAGGGTTAATCGAGCGCAGCGCCCGGTAGATGGCAAAGGGGCTGGCCTGGGTGCGCTTGGCCAGTCGCTGTGACAGCACCACCTGGATGATATCGCCAGCGTAAATATATTCTTTGGCTTGGGATACCATGGCTTCAAACTCGGCCTGGGAGAGATTGGGTAGAACCGGAGACTGCGCCGAGGCCGCCGGCAGAACCTCAGCCGGCACTGGCTGCCTCAACCTCTCCACCAGGCGGTCAATTTTGCTCGTGGCCTCAGCGTATGCCTTCTCAATATCGCCATCAAGATGAGCGTGGGAGACCACCTTAATCTTGTGGGTGAGGTGGTCAAAGACGAGGAGGGTGTCCGCCAGCATCAGCATCGCCTCGGGGAGGCCGAGCGGGTCACGCTCCGGAGAGGGCAATCTCTCGAAATACCGAGCCACCTCATAGCTCAGGTAGCCGACCATGCCACCGTGGAACCGGGGTAGCCCGGCGATGGGCACCTGTTTGAATCGCTGAAACTCCTTCTCTATGAGGAGCAGCGGGTCAACTGGATTTTCCCCGCCGGTCTTGAGGATAAGTGATGGCTCAGTGCCGATGAAACTATACCGGGCCAGCCTCTCGCCGCCCTCCACACTCTCCAGAAGGAAGGAGTAATCACCGCGGGCGATCTTGAGATAGGCTGACACCGGCGTTTCCAGGTCAGCCATCATCTCATAGTAGACCGGCACCAGATTGCCGTACCGCTTTAGCTTACGAACCTCGTCTAGCGTTGGATAATACATCTCGTCTCCTCGCCGTGGGAATTAAAAAAGCCTCCCGCCCTTGAAGGGGCGGGAGGCTTGCTTCCGCGGTGCCACCCTTCTTAGTCACTAGCCTTAAGATGGCTAGATGACCATCTCATTCAGGTACGGAGGCCAATATGAAACGACCTCGATACCCTGGGATCTGCTAACGCTTCCCCTGCGTCAAAGCCTACTTGCCGCCATTTCAAGCGGCTTTCGGTTTGCGGCTCCCAAGTCCATTCAGCTCCGGCGCTGGCATCGGCTCCCACCTTATCCGACTCTCTGGCGCCCCGCTTTGGAGCCTACTAGTCTTGTTCGCAGCCTTTGCGTATTTGGAATTAGTTTAGCATTATATCTTGCCGTTTGTCAAGTAAGCCAACCTTTTGGCAGACTGTTATGACTAATTTCCCATTGACTTGAGTACAAGGCAGTATGTATTATGCAAGCGAAGCGAAACGGGGGCGTGGAATGCGCATAAGGCTTCTCATCATAAACGTAATATTAGCGGCCTTCCTGCTCGGGGATGGTACCTCAGCTGGCCAGATCCTTGCCTGGGCGTCTGGGCCAGAGTCACTGGCTATCAGCGAGCTAGCTTCGGGCCAGGTAAAAAGGGCAACCTTCCTAGGCACATCCTTGCCTGACTTGGTCATTGAGGCGATAACCTGGTCGCCGCAGAACCCGGTGATTGGGGATGAGGTCACCTTCACCGTGAGCGTGAAGAACCAGGGCACCGCTGAAGCTGGCGCCTCCCGTGTTGCCTACTACATCGATGACGCTTACTTAGCTTCAGACCTTGTTGGCTCCCTGGCCCCTGGGGACTCGGCCAGCCTGACCTTCACCTGGACGGCGCTAGCTGGCACTCATCTCATCAGGGCGGTGGCCGACTCCGCCGGTGAGGTTGCCGAGGGCGATGAAACCAATAATGAGCAGACGGTGATTATCTCAACTCTGGCGCCTGACCTAGTCATTGAGGCGATAACCTGGTCGCCTGAGAATCCATCAAAAGGGGATACAGTGACCTTCAATGTTAGCCTTAAAAATCAAGGTAGCTATCTGGTCAGCTCCTCTCGGGTTCACTTTTACATTGATGGCTTTTCCCGAGGTTACCAAGATGTGGTGAAGGTTGAGGCTGGAGCCACCGTGAACGTAACCTTTGTCTGGACGGCTCTCCCCGGCACCCACACCATCAAGGCGATTGTGGATAAGGACAACTGGATTGCCGAGAGCGATGAGACCAATAATGAGAAGGAGGCGATCTTCCTGACCTTGGCGCCCGACCTGGTCATCACGGGGATAACCTGGTCACCGGAGGACCCGCAGGAAAGCGATAACCTGACCTTCACCGTGAGCGTGAAGAACCAGGGGAGCGGCTGGGCTGACAGCTCTTATGTCGTTTGCTACATTGATGATACTTACCTCGCTTCAGCCTCGGTTAACGCCACCGACCCAGGTGACACGGCCAATCTCACCTTCAGTTGGATAGCCCAGGCCGGCGCCCACACCTTTAGGGCAATAGCTGACGCCTACAGCAAGGTCATTGAGAGCGATGAAACCAACAACGAGCTAGCGGTGAGCTTCTCAACCCTAGCACCCGATCTCATTGTTGAGGCGATAACCTGGTCACCGCAGGGCCCGTCAATCGGGGATGAGGTCACCTTCACCGTGAAGGTGAAGAACCAGGGAAGCGGCCGGGCGATGCCTTCCCGAGTCCACTTCTATATTGATGGCACCCTCATCGGCTACCAGGATATTCAGCAGGTTGAAGCTGGTGCCACTGCCACTGCCTCCTTCACCTGGACAGCGCGGGCTGAAACCCATACCATTAAGGCGGTGGCTGACTCAGGCGGTGTGGTCGGCGAAGAGGATGAGACCAACAATGTCACCACCATAACCTTTGCTGATATCTCGCTCTCAGACCTAGTTATCGCCGGGATAACTTGGTCGCCAGAGAGCCCGTCAATTGGAGATGAGGTCGTTTTCATGGTGAGCATAAAGAACCAGGGGAGTGGCCGGGCTGATTATTCCTACACTGCCTTGTATCTTGATGGCACACGGCTTGATTCAATCTACGTCAGCCCGCTGGCCAGCAATGCCACGGCCAACCTAACCTTCAGCTGGAGGGCTGTGGTTGGCACTCACCTCATCAAGGCGGTGGCCAACGCCAGTAATCGGGTCATTGAGAGCGATGCCACCAACAATGAGCTAGCGGTGACCCTGTCAACCCTGGCGCCTGACCTAGTTGTCAGGGAGATAGCCGGGACACCGTCAGAGCCGATGGTGGGAGATGAGGTCACCTTCACCGTGACCATCAAGAACCAAGGTGATGATGACGCTCTTCCCTCCCGGGTCTATTTCTACATTGATGACTATCCCCAGGGTTATTTGGAGGTTCCTGGGCTAGCAGCTGGCGCCATGGCGACTAAGACCTTCAGCTGGGTGGCCCAGGCTGGCTTACACACCCTCAGGGCGGTGGTTGACCCAGACGATGAAATAATCGAAAATGATGAGACCAACAATGAGCTAAGGGTGGTCTTCCCCATCCCTGACCTCACCGTCGAGGCCATAATCCCGTCCGCCTTCGAGCCGCTGCTCGGGGAAATGGTGACCCTGACGGTGATCATTAGAAATCAGGGCACGAGCAAGGCGGGCAGCACTCGGGTGGTCTGCTACGTTGATGATGCCCCACTCGCCGAGGCTTCAGTTGGTGAGCTGGGGCCAGGGATGGCGGCGAGCCTACCCTTCAGCTGGATGGCTCAGGCTGGCGCCCATACCTTTAGGGCCGAGGTTGACCCAGACGATGAGGTTGCCGAGAGTGAGGAGACCAATAATGAGCAAAGGTATGCTCTCTCAACCCTGGCGCCTGACCTAGTCATTGAGAGGATAACTTGGTTGCCGGAGAACCCACAGGAGGGCGAGGAGGTCACCTTCACTGTGAGCCTAAAGAACCAGGGCGATGGCATGGCCCGAAGTCCCCAGATTACCGGCTACATTGATGGTGCTGAATTGGCCTCAGCTTCGATTGATGAACTTGCTGACAACACCACGGCCAACGTAACTTTTACTTGGACGGCCCTGGCTGGCTCCCATTCCCTCAAGGTGGTTGTCGACCCCGATGGTGTGGTCGCTGAGGCTGACGAGAGCAATAATGAGAAAATTCTGGACTTATCCGTGGCCTCTCCTCCAGCACTTTCTCCAACCACTACCCCAACGGCCAATACTTCCGCCCCTAGTCAGAAACCTGCGGCAAGCGTCCCTGCGGAGATACCGGTATCCATTCCTCCCTCAGAGGGGAAGCTCTGGGTGGAATTGCTGCTCATCATCATGGGCATTATCCTACTTGGTACCTTTGTCATTCTGCTGCTGAAGGCTAGACAGCGGTAATAATGAGCTGATATTAAAGGAGCAGAGAGAAGATGGCTCGAGCTTTGCAGGGAATACGTGTCATTGACCTCAGTCATGTCTTGGCCGGCCCCACCGCCACCATGATTCTGGCAGACCTGGGGGCGGAGGTAATCCATATTGAGCCTCCGCAGGGAGACGATGCCAGAGAGTTCGGCCCCTATGCGGGTGGGGTAGACAAGAACCACAGCGCCTACTTCGTGAGCCTCAACCGAAATAAGAAAAGCATGGTTTTAAACCTAAAGCACGAGAGGGGCAAAGAGATTCTACGGGAGCTGATCAAGATTTCTGATGTTATCGTGGAGAACTTCAGGCCCACCACGATGCAAGAATTAGGTTTTGGCTGGGAGAAAATACGGGAAATAAACCCGGCCATAATCTATGCCTCCATATCAGGATTTGGCCATGATGCTCCTCCAGAATATGCTTCCCGCCCTGCCTATGATATCGTGGCTCAGGCATATAGTGGGCTGATGAGCATAACCGGGCCGGAGGATGGTGCTCCCTGTCGAGTCGGCTCATCTGTGGGAGATATTTTTGCCGGGCATCAGGCGGTCATCGGCATCCTGGCAGCCTTGCTCCACCGAGCCAGGACAGGTAGGGGTCAGTTCTACGATGGCTCAATGGTGGATGGCTTGTTTTCCGTGCTGGAAAATGCGGTTGTCCAGTACACCGTGGCGCACCGCATACCCAGGCCACTGGGCTCGGCTCATCCCAGTGTTGCCCCGTTTCAATCGTATCGGACCAAGGATGGCTGGATAGTGATCGCCCTTGGCAATGATAGATTATGGGCCAGATTTTGCTCCCTCATCGGGAGGGGGGACCTCATCAAACACCCTAGGTTTAAGACCAACATGCTCAGAGCCAAGAACCGAAAACTGCTTACCCAGATACTGGAAAGCGAAACAGTCAAGAGGACCACTAGGAGCTGGGCCAAGATGCTGGAGCGGGAATCAATTGCCTACTCCCCGATAAACAATATCAAGCAGATCTGCGCTGACCCCTATATCAGGTACCGGAAGATGCTGGTAGAGGTAGACCAGCCGCAAATGGGCAAGGTAAAGGTAGCCGGCTCCCCTCTGCGCTTGTCCGAAACACCTGGAGAGGTATATGCCCCAGCCCCCCTGCTGGGGGAACATACCAAGCAGATTTTAAGGGACCTCCTCAAGTACTCCGACGCGGAGATCGCGGAGCTAGCGCAAGCCGGGGTAATAAATGGCTAAAGCAGGCTAAACTTCGCCCAACTTGGAGTCTAACGGTGGCTGAGGGAAAGAGGCTCATCTATACCTTGGGCACGAGCACCCGTTCCCCACAGGAGTTCCTTGAGCTGCTCCTGGGTCATAGTGTGGGGGTGGTGGTTGACGTAAGGAGATTCCCCACCAGCCGCTTTGAGCACTTCCAAGGGGAGAGGCTACGCGGTTTATTGCGCCAAGTTGGCATTGACTATATCCAGATGGGAAGGGAGCTCGGCGGCCACCGTCCTGGCGGCTACCAGAATTTCACCGCCACCGCTGAGTTCCAGAAGGGCATAGGAAAGCTGGAGGAAATTGCCAGCGAAAGGGCCACTGCCATTGTCTGTGCGGAGCGGTTTCCCTGGCGCTGCCATCGCCGCTTCATCGCTCTGGCGCTGGAGGCGCGGAGATGGCAGGTAATTCACATTATCGAGCCGGGGAGGGATTGGCAGCCAAAAGACCGCACTCGGTATCAGTAATAATCACCGAGTAGATGAATATTGCCCACTCTCACCCGGCGCAACCCTTGGGCTCTAGCCGCTGCCTCACATTCACGGGCGTGCCGCGCTGAGGTGGGCGGCAGGTCATGCATCATAAACTGGGGGTGGAAGGCGAGGAGAGCGTAAGGGATGTCCCGGTTGAGCGAGGCGATAAAGGCGGCGATTTTGGCTATTTCCTCCTTATCTATGTAGCCCGGGACGAGCAGGGTGCTGGCTACCAGAAAAGGGGGCGATGGCCTTCTCTCCGCATACTGAGCTAGCAGCCTGAAATTTTCCAAGGTCCTCTTATTGCTCACCCCACAGAGGGCGAGGTGCAGCTCCTCGCTCCAGGCTTTGAGGTCAAACTTGATGCAGCCGCCCGAGCTCAAGGAGAGCTCCGCCGCCTGTCTCAGCAGGGCGGGGTGCATGGAGCCATTGGTCTCCCAGCAGATGCGCAGGATTCTGCCCTGGTTCCTTTCCAGGGCTAGCCGTGAGGCGCGAATGGCGTGGGGCAGTTGGGGTGATGGGTCCCCACCGAAATAACATATGCAGGTGGTGCGCTCATCCACCGCCTGAGCCAACCCTAGGGCATCAACCTGGCTCGGCTGGGTTGCCCAATGCCGGTAATGCCAGTTCTGGCAGAAGAGACAGTCAAAGGAACAAGCTTGGTAGAAGACGGCCAGGTTTTTATAGCCGTATTCGGCGCCCTGAGAATGGGCAAATTGGGGATAGCCAGCGCCGGTGCCGCCGGGACAGACCCAGTCAGCCACACAATTGGTGGGCAGCGCATCATAATACCAGCTGACGTTAGCCTTTTCTGCAGTGGCGCCGATAAGCTTATTCCCTTGGTTGGTGCGGAGGCCACAGTATCCCCGGCCGCCGGGAGGGATGCGGCATTGGTTGGTGCAGAGCTGGCAGCCAATGCCCACCACATCCTGAGGAGGTTGCTCGGGAAGATGGAACGAGCTCCTGGCAGCGCGGTGGGCCTCTTCGATCAGCGGCAGAACCTGGGCGAAATCCTTGCGGATGCAATCCACACACAGCCCCAGAGCCCGGGAGATGAGGACTGACTCTCCGCCGCAATGCTGACATTTAGCCATAGTCCCACTGCCTGAGCAGTTGCGTTTGCTGCGCAAGCTCTAAATTGATTGGCTTTCTCCCCGCAGTTCCTTGAGTTCCTCTTCCACGTCCTTCAGCTCGGCTTCAAGCTCCTTCTTGTATTCTTCGAGCATGCGGATATACTCCTCCCGGCGCGGAAAGTAACCCGGACCCCGGAACCAGAAGCCGAAGGGAGGAAAGCCAAAGCCAAATCTGAAGCCATATTTGTACCTCATCTTCTCTCCCTCCCAACTTAATTTTAGCCAAATGGGACTACAGGGAACAAATCAGGAGCGACTATCTCTATATCTGAGGGAGGATTCCGAGGTCGGTTACTGTGCTAGATGGCTTCTATCTCGTCTTGGTGCAGCACAATCTCTTTATCGCCGGCTTCAACCCGTACCGTATAGATGTAGAAGATTCCACCTGCTGGTGGGTTTATCCAGTGGTAATTCACCACCTCACCGATTTGCCCAGCGTACGGCTCTATGCTGCAGTCTCGTGGGGAGGTGGATTGACTCTTGACTGGCTTGATTTTGACCTTCTGCCCGATCTCATATGTGGGAGACATGGTTCCGCTCTCACGAAATTTCGGGCAAATCATAATACCAAACTGGCCTCTTGTCAACCCCCATAAAATAAGCGGTGAGCAAGATGCTTGGACACGCCGATGCGACTATAACACTAAAGATCTATCACCACATAAACGCTAAAGTGATTAAGAGCCCCTTTTGATCTACATACGGTCTCGAGTTACTTTTATCTTAAAATTCCAAGTAGCATCTTGCTAATAAGCTGCTCTCGTTCGACTACTCCTTTTAGATTTCGGTCTTTGTCTATGACAACAAGTGCTTCCAAATTCTGAGCTGTCATCTCTCTGAGAGCATCAACATTAGTAGATTCTGTTGATATTGCTCTCGTCACGACTCCGGGATACCGACGCAATTCTCCAATGTTGCCGTCATTTATGACCCGAACCAATTCATCTCCTAGTGCTTCCATTCTTAGTATTTGTAACATTGTCCCGGAAGGAATATATGCTACAAACTTATTTTCATGGTCCAAGATAACGACAAATTTGAAGGTGCGATACTGGGATAATGCCTCCATGTACCGTATCCATACCTCTTTGTAATATCCTTCCCTACCCAAGGTCAAGGTCAAAATGATTGGCTTGGATTCATCAAGGCGATAGATTTGTCTCTGTAATTCTCTTGCACCCCCTTTGGCCACAACCTCCATGTCACCCACTGAAGGCCCTATCGTTTCCGAGACTAATTCAACGGATTGCTCAGCAATACCTACGAACTTGGCTTCCAATCCTCCAGGCCCTCTAAGTTCAGTCAATCGGCCTGAGAAGATCAGGTATACGAGCATGGGCACGAGAATGAGGGTGACAAATATTGCATCACCTTCAAATTCGAGCAGTCGTTTTGCAAGCCATACAGCTAAAAAACCTAAGACCAGAAAGAGAATTGATACCAGGATAGCCCATATTTCTCGACGTTGTGTCTTTTGTTCCATTCCCGCACCTCCTCAAGATAGGCCAGTATTTGCGTTTGCCATCTATTCCATGTAGCAGTTCCAGTGCCTTGTCTCATACCATCTAACCCAACCACCGTCTTTGTTTTTGATGCTATTTCACATGAAGTGAATCAATTATAGTCCTATTCGCATATCTGTCAATACCTAGAATGACAATGATAATGATTGGGAACTAACCAAATCTCTAGGCGCGTTTAAACGAGGGATATATTCCGGCAGACGTGATGTCGCCTAAAAACCGACACCGTATACCCGTATTTAGCTAGGCTGGACTGCACTATCTGTCTTATGTTACCAGTTCTTAGCTGGGTAAATGCACCCTTGGCGAGGATTGTGATTTTTTTTCGGGGTATCGACCTCAGGTTTGCATAAACGCGCTTGTGTGCCATCAGCGCCTTTACCGTTCCTACCGCGGTAGGCGCAAAACCGTTTTCCTAAGTGCTACTTATTCGTTTTCACCGAAACCATGCCTTTTCCAATCTTACAGCGGTAGGCAGTGATTACCGGCGTCGCAACCTACTTTATTTTGGAAACGCGGGTGCTCTCACTAGATTTCTTTTCTTTCGTTTTAAACGTCTTTACGCCATTATCAATTTATTATGGATTCAGATATGACTTCTGCAGGCTTACCTAGCTGTGAAACGATGCCTCAAACTCACGCGCTTGTTCAAGAACATGACCACAACTTGCGGAAGGCAAATACAAAGTACTGGACTCTTGGTGGTAAAATTGTGATAAGAGCATAGAAGGGTAAAAGGAGGAAATGCTGATGGACTTGGGACTTGAGGGCAAGATTGCAATCGTGACCGGTGGTGCCAGGGGCATAGGTGCTGCGATTGTTGAGGGCTTTGTTAGAGAAGGATCCAACGTTGTCATAGCTGACAACAGGCTCGATCTCGCCCAAGAATTGGCGGAAAAGGTAGGAAATGGTCGGGCAAAAGTATTGGCCGTCAGGACTGATGTAACTAGGAAATCTGATGCGGACAACCTGGTATCCACCACGCTCCAAGAGTTTGGCAAGATAGAGATTTTGGTTAATAATGCTGGCGTTGTCGGGCATTTCAGGTTCGTCGACCTCGAAGAGGAGGAATGGGACCGAGTCAACGATGTCAATGCGAAAGGTGTCTATCTAGTGACCAAGGCAGTTGTTCCGCACATGATAGCAGCGAGGTACGGCAAAATCGTCAACATCTCCTCTCTCGCTGGGAAGAGAGGCAACGCAGGAATTACACACTACTCTGCCTCAAAATTCGCCATAATCGGTATTACCCAGTCTTTAGCAAAGGAGCTGGGAGAATACAATATCAATGTAAATGCTGTTTGTCCCGGCATTTTGCCCACCGCGATGTGGGATATACTACTCGATGCCAGGGCCAAGCTACAAGGCGTTTCACCGGAGCAAGTGTGGGAAGAATGGATCGAGCAAATTCCGCTAAAGAGGGCGCAGACTCCGGAGGATATCGCAAACGTTGTGCTGTTTTTAAGCTCTGAAGTCTCCAAGAACATAACCGGAGAAGCGATTAGCGTTAATGGCGGTTTGCGAATGGACTAGTTGTAATCTCCATGAAGATAGGCTCTTAACACTCAATGGTAGTTAACATAATGACCACGCCTCGACATAGCGCTCACTTCGCGTAAAAGGGGTAGGGCAGCGGTTACCACCACAGGATGGGAAAAGGCAGCTGAACCGACACTCGATAATCCTGAAATCTCCTTTGACGGGGAAGCGCACCAATTTTCAAATGGTTGCGGTAGGTGCGTGTCCGCATGATAACGCGAAGCTTTTACCGCCTGCTAAGACTAAAGGCGAGGGTGCGAGAGCCGTTTGCTCGAAGTGCGGGCACACGTGGTACATCAACAAGAAGATTCGAACGTGCAAGTGCTTGACGTGTAGCGTTACTAAGGAGAAACCGCAAGACTTTACAGCGACGGGAGACATTGGAACGAATGGCGGTAAGCAAATAAAAAATGGGCCATTCTGGACTCGAACCAGAGACCTCAGTCTTATCAGGAGCGGTGAACCAGTAAAACTTCGCAATTATATCGATGCCTGGTATAACGAACAGAAGCTAAAGGGTCTCACAGAAGTCACAGTGTATCGGTATCGTCAGCAAGTCGAGGCACTACTCAACGAATATCCTGTACCGAGTGAATTTGACATAAAGTCTTTCCTTACTAAGAAGCAAGAATTCGGAGCTTGCTCTGGCACGATAGCCAACTACGTTAAAGCCTACCGGAGTTTCTTCGGTTACCTGTTTGAGAAGGGGTGGTATAATATTGATCCGCGTTGTTTGCCTCTGCCCAAAGTTCATAATAGGGAGCGTCGCGTGCCAAGCGATGAAGATGTAGCTAAATTATTAAGCGTAGCTTATACTCTCGAGGACAAGCTAGCTCTGCTACTTCTCATTGATTGTGGTTTAAGAGTTCACGAGCTTGCGACGATTAAGATTAAGAATATCAATTTTGACGATGCAAGCAGCCTGATAAACGGCAAGGGCGGAAAGTCAAGAACTGTCTATCTCTCGGAGACAACGGTTAAGCACCTGCGAGAATACGTTCAATCGTTGAAGGGCGGGTATCTTTTTCCATCGACCAGAGCTGACGCAAAAAGCTCTTATCGTAACCGAACCTTTTTTGAGAAAAGACTTCGGGAGTTGAGCAAGCGCGCCGGCGTTGAACATATTACACCGCATCAGTTACGACATTACTTTGC
>MTNR01000026.1 GCA_002011495.1 Dehalococcoides sp. JdFR-56
CCAGCCCGCACTCCGTTGTCCATTATGAGAGTGAGGATTGCCCTGTCTCTGGGGTCTTGAGCGGACTCAAGGAGCCTCATCAGCTCGTTGGGCTCAAGGGTCGCCATGAGCGTCTTCGGACGGCGCGGCGGTTTGATGGCGTCCATGGGATTAGGAATTCTATGGCGGCTGCTGATGAAGCGGAAGAAGGTCTTGAGGGCCCGGTATACGTCAAATTTGGTTTCCGGACTGCCGTGGACCGTTGCCAGAAACATCTCGATGGGCTCAGGTCTGCGTGGAAGGGTAGGGCACGATTTAGCGAAGGGGAGTAACCTGTCCTCGTACCATTCAATGGTGGCAGGGCTCAGGTTAGCCGCGGTCCGGCTGGCGATGAACTCGCGGAGTGCAAGCTCAGTCCGCATAGTGGTACCTCCTTAGTGATACCAACAGGGAGGTTACCACTAATCTGGGCGATACGATACGGCGAGAAAGCCTAGGATGTTCGGCCGATGGCAGTTGGATATTGGCATTTTGGCCAATGGGGTTTTCAGGCCTTGTGGGGATGTGGATAGCCCCATATCGGCGTTTCGGCCATTGGCGTTTTGTACTACTTGGGTCGGCTATTTGGCCGATGCGGGGACTATTTCTGTGGTAGAATGAATTGGTTGGCGACCCCGAGGGGATTTGAACCCCTGATCTCCACCGTGACAGGGTGGCATGTTAGTCCGCTACACCACGGGGCCGCTATGATTTGGCTGGATTTGTAGAAAGCGTTTTAAGCTATTCGGGAATTACTTTTTTGCCTAATAGAGTCTAGCAAAGGTGGGATGAGGGTGTCAAGTTTGAGGGGTGGGGGCTTGGGCCGTGGGCATTGTTTGTCTTTTGGGATTATGGTATAATGGGCAATAAAATTTTCAAGGGAGGGACATGGCGTCTAACAGCGTTAAGGAAGGACCAAAGGTAGAAGACAAGCAGCTCCGTGATTACGAGCTGGTCTTTATCGTTAGTCCGGAGGTTGGGGAGGAGGCCCTTGAAGCCATAGTTGGCAGCGTGAAACAGTTCATTACTGACAAAGGCGGAGTTATCTCTGATGAGGAGCGGTGGGGCAAGCGGAGATTAGCCTATCCAATAAAACGCTTTCGGGAGGGTAATTATGTGCTGACCCGCTTTAAGATGAAGCCTGCCTGGAGCAAGGAGCTGGAAGCGAACTTGAAAATTGCGGAGGGGATTTTACGGCATCTGCTGGTAAGACTGGACAGTTGAAACTGGGAGGTTACCCAGCCCCTGCCGAGGTGTGGGGCGGGTAGAAGGAGTTGAGCAGCCATGCCAAGCTTGAATAAGGTGATCATTGTGGGGAATGTTGGTGGCGAACCTGAGATGCGCTTTACCCCCAACGGGAAGCCAGTAACCTCGTTTCGTGTGGCGACCAACTGGGTAACAACCACTCCTGATGGTGAACGTCGGCAGGAGACGGAGTGGTTCAACGTGGTAACTTGGAATCGGCTGGCGGAGCAGTGTAACCAGTTTCTGGTTAAGGGCTCGCTGGTTTATGCTGAGGGCAGGTTGCGTACCCGCACCTGGGAAGGCCAGGACGGGCAGCAGCACTCTAGGGCTGAGGTGATCGCCAGCAGGGTCATCTTCCTTGACCGGCGCGGAGCCGCGCCACTTCCTGAGGAGAGGGTGGAGGAAAGCGGCGGCGTTGGGGGGAAGCTGGAGGAGGGCGATGCTGCTGAGCTTGAGCCCGATGACATCCCATTTTAGTTAAGGTAAGGTATGACGGAAGCAAAGGAAACGAAGACCAAGAAAAGCAAACCAAGATACATACCCAAGCGCAAGGTCTGCGCCTTCTGCCGGGACAAGACTGAGGTCATAGATTACAAAGAGCCAGAGAAATTGCGCCCGTATGTGGCGGATAGGGGCAAGATCGCGCCACGCCGCAAAACCGGCACCTGCGCCAAGCATCAGCGCCTTCTGGCCACCGCGGTGAAGCGGGCACGGCACCTGGCGCTACTGCCACACGCGCCCGGGCATGTCCGTGAGGCAGAGGCCGGATGAGTGACTAAAGTTTATCCCCCTTTCCTTTCTGCTCTTAAAGAGCGAGGAGGGGGCGATAGTTTGTTCCTATTAGGGAGCCGAAAGTGCCCAAGAGAACTTATCAGCCGAAAAGAATTCCGAGAAAGCGTGAGCATGGCTTTCGGGCGAGGATGAGCACCCGGGGCGGACGTGCCGTCTTAAAGGCAAGGCGGCTCAAGGGCCGCAAGCGGTTGGTGGTGGTTTGATGCGGGAAAGCACTGTCCCGGGTTAAGGGGAGGTGAGCCGTGAGGGGGGAGCAGTACCTGACCAAATCCGCCCAATATGCCTTGGTGTATGAGAAGGGCAAAACCTGGATGGATGACCTGGTGGTGATGAAGACCTTGCCCAATGGGCTCGGTATATCCAGATATGGCTTTTCCATCAGCCGGCGAGTGGGCAAGGCAGTGGTGAGGAACCGGGTGAAGCGTTTGCTGCGGGAGATATTAAGGCTCACACCCCTGCAGCCGGGGTGGGACATTATATTCGTGGCCCGGCCGCGGGCGGCTGAGGCTAAATACAGCGAGCTTGAGAAATCGGTGAAGGGGCTGTTATCACGGGCCCGGTTATTGGCGGAGAAGTATGAAGAAGTTGGCCTTAGGACTAATTAGGCTTTATCAGTTGACCATATCACAGGTGATGCTGCCCACCTGCCGTTTTGCCCCTACTTGCTCTCAGTACACCTATGAGGCGATCCAAAAGCATGGTTTTCTCAAAGGGGTCTGGCTGGGCATAAGACGACTGGCTCGCTGTCACCCTCTCCATGAGAGTGGCTATGACCCGGTATCATGAAGCGGGGAGCGCCTTCTGGTGGGCGGCTTCTATGAAGGGAGTAAAATAAGTGCCACGTAGGCAACTACTTGCTAAGACGCTGCTCTTACTGCTGGTGCTTCTAGTCCTGGGCAGCGGGCTCATCGTTTTCGGCTGTGCCCAGACCGGCGCTGTACCTAGGGGATGGTCAGGGGTGGAGGTGGCTGATGGTGCCTTGTTTCTGGGCTCTATGTCGGGCAATGTTGTCGCCATTGATAGCACTACCCAAGAGCGTCTCTGGCCCTCGGATGTCTCCTTTGAAGTCAAGCGAGAAAGTGGGGGTTTTGGCTGTGCGCGGGCGCCAGAGGTGGTGGCCATATACGGGACCCCTGAGGCGGGTGGAGAGCTGGTCTATGCCGCCGGCTATAATGGCAAGGTTTACGCCATCAATGCCCAGACCGGCGCTCTGAGGTGGGTGTATCCCCGTGAGGGGGAACTGGAACCCATCATTGGCGGGCCGGCGGTGGGCGCGGGCAAGGTCTACATCGGCAGCTCAGATGGCAGGGTGTACGCGCTGGATGCAGCTACCGGGGATAGAGTGTGGGTGTTTGCCACCGGAGATAAAATCTGGTCAACGCCCGCAGTCAGTGGGGATACGGTGTACATCGGTTCCTTTGATAAGAAGCTCTACGCCCTGAACGCGGCCGATGGCCAAAAAAGGTGGGAGTTTGAGACGGAAGGGGCGATTGTAGCTACACCTCTGATCGATGGTGACACGGTTTACATTGGCTCCTTTGACCGCTATCTCTATGCGTTGAGCGTCAGCGACGGCCGCCTGAAGTGGAAGTTCCAGGCGGGTAACTGGTTCTGGGCGCGCCCCGTGGCCGCCGATGGCATAATTTACGCTGGCTCCGTTGATGGCAAGGTTTACGCCCTGAGGGCGGAGAGCGGGGATAAGGTGGCTGAGTTTGAGATGGGGAGCCCGGTCAGCTCATCACCGGTAGTGGTTGGCGACGCAGTCATCGTGGCCACGGAGGCTGGTGGGGTATATTCGCTTGATGCTGAGACAAAGCAGAAGAAGCAGCTCGCCGAACTTGAGGAGGAAGTGTACGCGCCACTGGCGGCGAGCGGTGGGGTGGTTTACATCCACAGCGATAAGGACGTCCTCCACGCGGTGAATGCCCGCTCAGGAGCGATACTCTGGAGTCTTCCCCTAAAGAGCGAGTGAGGTAGGCTAGATTGAGTATTGGTGAAATCTGGAATCTCATCATCCTCTCGCCGGTGATCAATATCCTTATCGTCGTCTCTGGGTATTTGTTCAATAGCTTCGGGCTGGCCATCATCGCCCTCACCATCATCGTTCGGACGCTGACTCTGCCCCTCACCCTGAAGCAGCTACGGGCGACCAAGGCCATGCAGGAGCTCCAGCCCAAGCTCTTGGAGCTTCAGAAAAAATATGGCCGGGACCGGGCCAGGCTGGCGCAGGAGCAGATGCGGCTGTATAAGGAGTCGGGGGTAAGCCCGGCCGGGTGCATGCTGCCCATGCTGGTGCAGCTGCCCATCTGGATAGCCCTCTTCCAGTCCATCATCAGGGTTCTGGCCGTCGTTCCTGAGGATTTCTTAAGTTTATCCCAGCATCTTTACACCTCTTGGCCAATGGTGTTCTCCCTGGTGCCGCTGGACAGCCAGTTCCTCTGGCTGGACCTGGCCATGCCAGATAGGTTTCTTCTCCTGCCCCTCCTGGTGGGGGGCACCATGTGGCTCCAGCAGAAGATGGTGATGCCCCGGACGGTTGACCCCAGGCAGCAGGCGCAGAGCACCATGATGCTCTGGATGATGCCGCTCATGTTTGCCTTCCTGACCACCCAATTCCCCAGCGGCTTGGCCCTCTACTGGGTGGTTTCCAATATAATCAGCATCATCGTTCAGTATAAGATTACCGGGTGGGGAGGGCTGCTGCCGGCTGAGGCCAAGAAGCAGGCCGGGAAGGATAAGAAGTACATCAAGCACATCAGCAAGGTGGAGGAGAAACCGACCGATTATGCTGATGTGGGCGCCGATATTGGGGCTGATGTGGGTGCTGATATCGAGGAAGGGAAAACGGGCGCGGCGCGCCCTCGCTATCAGCCGAGCCTCAGGGCGATCAAGCGCCATTCCAAAAAGGGCAAACGGCCCAGGGGGAAGTGATGGAGCGAGGTGACTTGTGGAGATGGCTGAAGATAAAGAGGATGTCACCGAAGTAGCCAGAGAGGTTCTGGAGACGCTGCTTGACCTGCTCGGGGTCTCGGCAAGGGTTACTCCTCTCCCCGGGTTTCTGGTGGAGGAGGCGGCGCCAGCCCCCACCTCGGTAACCCTCAACGTGGAGGGTGAGGACCTGGGCATTCTCATCGGGCGGCGGGGGCAGACCCTCTCCTCGCTGCAGTATCTGGTCCGGATCATCGTTGGGCATCAGACAAAGACGTGGCTGCCCATAGTCATTGATGTGGAGGGCTACAAGCAGCGGCGCTGCAATGCCCTGCAGTCTCTGGCCTGGCGCATCGCCGAGCAGGTGAAGACCACCAAGACGCCCTTTACCCTGGAGCCGATGCCCGCTTTCGACCGGCGCATCATTCATCTCACCTTGGCCACCCATCCCGATGTTTACACGGAGAGCAGCGGGGAGGGTGAGGCACGCCGGGTGGTCATCCTGCCCAAGGTACCGCCTGATTGACTCGGGCCGCCAAATATGCTAATCTTTTAGCTTGAAAGGCAGTGACGGAGACGAGTAGGGGAGATGGCGGTCTCCCAGCGAGTCTGGTACGGTGGAAGCAGATGGGACCGGCTCCCTGAAAATCCCTCCCGAGCCGCCAACCGAACGGTGTTAGCGTTTTGGCCTAGCACCCAGTAGACTTGGCCGGTGACGTCAGCCGTTATCCGAGACGAGGGCATAAGCTTAGTGCCTTTAAGGAGTGCCCCCTTTTAAAGTGGGGGAAGTAGGGTGGTACCGCGGGTTTAATATTTCCCGTCCCTAGTGGGCGGGATTCTTATTTTAAGGGAGTCTTGGCTATGTTTCGTCCGGTGGGTCAGCTCAATTTGCCTCAGCTTGAGGAGAGAATCCTGGGCTGGTGGCGCCAGAATAAGATTTTTGAGAAAAGCGTGGAGAACCGCCGGGGACGTCCTCGCTTCAATCTGTATGAGGGCCCCCCTACGGCCAACGGCAGCCCAGGCATCCATCACGTCCTCTCCCGCATCTTCAAGGACGTCATCCCCCGCTACAAGGCGATGAAGGGCTACTACACCCCGCGCATCGCCGGCTGGGATACCCACGGGCTGCCCGTGGAGCTAGAGGTGGAGAGGGAGCTCGGCTTTTCCGGCAAAGCCCAGATTGAGGAATATGGCATCGCCCGGTTTAACGCCCGCTGCCGGGAGAGTGTCTTCCGTTACCTGAAAGACTGGGAGGCGATGACCGAGCGCATCGCCTTCTGGATTGACCTAGAACATCCCTACATCACCATGGAGAACAGCTATATTGAGACCGTCTGGTGGGCGATAAAGCAGATGTGGGATAAGGGGCTGATTTATCAGGGCTACAAGGTCACCCCTCACTGCCCCCGCTGCGGCACCTCCTTAAGCTCCCATGAAGTCGCCCTGGGATATCAGGATGACGTGCCCGACCCCTCAGTTTACATAAAGTTCAGGATTGTCCTCTCCTCACTGGTTGGTTCCGAGGTTCGGGAGCGGCTGCGTCAGCTTTTCTCCGCTTCAGCCAAGCCCGCCTATTTTCTGGCCTGGACGACGACTCCTTGGACGCTGCCGGCCAACACTGCCCTGGCGGTTGATGCCGGGGCTGAGTATGTGGCTGTGGAGACGGACGAAGAATACCTTATCTTGGCCTCGGCGCTGCTTGGGGCGGTGGGCCTGGAAGGTGCCAAGGTGGTGGAAAAGATGGAGGGGAAGGAGCTGGTTGACCTGAGGTATGAGCCACTGCTCAATCCTCATCAGTTCGGGATAGAGCGCCAGCGCTTTGTCACCGTGAGGGATGAGGCCACGGGAACCGAGTATGTGGAGCTAGTGCCTCAGGCGCCGGATCCAAACCTCACCTACCGCGTTATCGCCACCGATTTTGTCTCCCTTGAGGATGGCACCGGGATTGTCCATGAAGCGCCGGCCTACGGTGATGTGGACTACGAGGCGGGGAAGGAGCAGGGGGTGGACTTTGTCCACACCGTGGATTTGCAGGGCAAGGTCATCGGCACCTATCCCTTTGCCGGCAGGTTCGTCAAGGAAGCTGACCCTCTGGTGATTGAGGAGCTGAAGAAGAGAGGGCTCCTTTTCCGCAGCGAGATGATTCGCCACACCTACCCCTTCTGCTGGCGCTGTGAGGCCCCCTTGCTTTACTACGCCAAGCAGACCTGGTACATCAGAACCACGGCGGTGAAAGACCGCCTCATCTCCGGCAATGAGGAGATAAACTGGTACCCGGAGCATATTAAGTACGGCCGCTTTGGGGACTGGCTGGAGAATAACGTGGACTGGGCCTTCTCCCGAGAAAGGTACTGGGGGACACCGCTGCCCATCTGGCGCTGTGAAGCCTGTAACCACCTTGAATGTATCGGCGGCCTTGAGGATTTGAAACATAAGCCCGGTTTCTCTGGATTTAAGGAGCCTCTGGATCTGCACCGCCCCTACGTGGATGAGCTCACCTTCGCCTGTTCGCAGTGCGGGGGCGAAATGAGGCGGATACCTGAGGTGATTGACTGCTGGTTTGATTCCGGGGCCATGCCCGTTGCCCAGGTGCACTACCCATTTGAGAACCAGACCCTGCTTGAGGACGGGCGCTTCCCCGCGGACTATATCTGCGAGGCGGTTGACCAGACCCGCGGCTGGTTCTACAGCCTGCATGCCATCTCCACCTTGCTCTTCGGCCGCCCTTGTTTCAAGAACGTCATCTGCCTGGGGCATATCCTTGATGCCAAGGGCGAGAAGATGAGCAAGGCCAAGGGGAACGTGATTGAGCCGTCAACGGTGATTGACAAATATGGTGCCGATGCCCTGCGCTGGTATCTCTTCACCTCCTCGCCGCCGGGCAACGTGCGCCGCTTCAGCAGCGATATGGTGGCTGAGGTTACCCGCCGCTTCTTGCTCACCCTGTGGAATGTCTATTCCTTCTTCGTCAATTACGCTAATATTGACAAGTTTCAGCCCGGCACGGAGGAGGTGCTCTCCCATTCCGAGCTTGACCGGTGGATTATCTCGGAGCTCAATCAGCTCATCGCTGATGTGGATAGCGCGCTAGAGAATTATGACCCTACCGGGGCGGGGAGAAGGATAGAGAGCTTTGTGGATGACCTCTCCAACTGGTACGTGCGGCGCAGCCGCCGCCGCTTCTGGAAGAGCGAAAATGACGCTGATAAACTGGCGGCCTATACCACCCTCTATCAGTGCTTAGTGACTCTGTCCAAGCTGCTGGCGCCGTTTGTGCCCTTCCTGGCGGAGGAGATATATCAAAACCTGGTGGGCTCGGCGTTCCCTGGGGAGCCAGCGAGCGTGCATTTGACCGATTTCCCGGTGGCAGACCCGGCCAAGATTGACAAGCACCTGGCGGCTGACATCCGCCTGGTGATGCGCGTTTCCAGCCTGGGTCGGGCGGCGCGGAGCCAGGCTGGCATCAAGGTGCGTCAGCCTCTGGCCAGGCTGCTGGTCAAGGCGAGAGCGGGAAGGCAGCGGGAGGCGCTCAAGCACCTCGCCTCCCAGGTGCTGGAGGAGGTTAACGTCAAGGAGCTGGCTATCGTTGATGATATGCCGGTGGCCAAACACAAAGACTGGCCTCTGGTCACCGAGGGTGACCTGACGGTGATGCTGGATACCGATATCTCTCCGGAGCTAGCGGCGGAGGGGATGGCGCGCGAGATCGTGCGCCGTCTGCAGACCATGCGCCGCACCGCTGGGTTTGACATCGCTGACCATATCATCACCTACTATCAGGGTGAGGCCTACGTGCGGCAGGTGATGGGTGACTTTGCCCAGTACATCAAGCAGGAGACGCTATCCGAGCAGCTGGTGGAAGGGGTCCCTGAGGAGGGAGTGTATCGGGAGAGTTACAAGCTCGATGGCCATGAGCTGACCCTGGGGGTGAAAAGGCTGGCTTAGGGCGGCGGGCTTTCCGCCAGCACCGCGGTGGTGGTGTATCTAGAATCACCCCGCCAGAAGATTATCTCCACCTCCTGCCCGATTTCAGAGCGGTGAATGGCGCGTATCAGCTCTGCGGTGGTGGCTATCTCCTGGCCAGCAAAGCCGGTGATGACGTCCCCTGGCTTGAGTCCCGCCTGGTCAGCGGGGCTGCCGGCAACGACCTGGGTTATCAGGACGCCTTCCCTCACCGTCAGGCCAAATCTCATGACGGCGAACTCATCCACCGTGGTCAGCACCACGCCGAGCCAGGGCCGGGTGACGTATCCGTTCTTGATCAGCTCCTCAATGATGGGGATGGCAGTTTCCGTGCTGATGGCGTAGCCCATACCCTCAACGCCCACCGCGGCTATCTTGGCGCTGGTAATACCGATCACCTCTCCCGCCAGGTTGACCAGTGGCCCGCCACTATTGCCTGGATTGATGGCGGCGCTGGTCTCAATCAGGTCATACAGAGTTTGCCCGGGCGCTACCGGGACCGAGACGTTCTTGCGGCTGATTATTCCCTCTGTGGCTCTTATTCCCTGGCCCAGGGCGTTGCCGATGGCGATGACCCAATCGCCTACCCGCAGTTTGGAGGAATCACCTATCTTGAGGGCGGGCAGGTTCTGGGCGTCAATCTTGAGGATGGCTAGGTCATTGAGGCTATCGGTGAACACGTTATTTATGTCCACGGCATAGGTGGTGCCGTCATCCATGGTCACGCTGATGCTTTGGGCGTTTTCCACCACGTGGTTATTGGTCACGATAATCCCGTCTTCATCGATAATCCAGCCGGAGCCGGCTCCCTCCTGGGTGAACGGGCGATTGAAGAAGTCAAAGGTGACGAACTCGGTGCTGATGGCCACCACTGATGGCTTGACCAAGGCCACCACGTCAGCGATGCTAGGCAGTGGCTGCGTTTGGTTCCCCGAGGTGGTCGAGGGCGGGGGTGTCCAGGCGGGGTTGATCGGCGTTGGTGGCGCTGGCACCGGGGTCACCGGTGCTGGGCTGGGCGGAGGCGGTGGGGGAACCTCAATGTTGGGTACGAGGCATCCCGTGCTCAGCGCGAGCAGAATGATGATGAGGAAAAGAGCCAGAAATTTCGCATTTTTTTTGGCCACAGCTAGTTATAATTATATAGCACGCGGCCAGGAGTATGCAAAATAAGGGGGCTGGAGGGAACCTCCAGCCCCCTTAAGGCTTTTTACGTCCCGGGTACCTTGGGCAGGTGGGTCAGCGCCTCCTTTACCTTCTCTTCAGGATAGGCGTAATCCTGCATCCTGCCGGAGAGGTACTCGTCATAGGCGGCCAGGTCAAAGTGTCCGTGTCCGCTGTGGGCGATGAGGATGGTCTTTGCTTCGCCTGACTCACGGCACTTGAGGGCCTCGTCAATGGCCACCTTGAGGTCATGACAGGGCTCGGGGCCAGTGATGATGCCCTCGGTACGGGCGAATTTCACCCCTGCCTCGAAAACGGCGGTTTGGTGCTCTGCCCTGGCCTCAATCAGGCCCAGGTTGTAGAGGTGGCAGATGATCGGCGCCATGCCGTGATAGCGCAGCCCACCGGCGTGGACTGGGGGCGGCATGAAAGTGTGCCCCAGGGTGTACATCTTGAGCAGGGGGGTAAGGCCAGCCTCATCACCGAAGTCATAGGCGTAGGGGCCCTTGGTCAGGGTGGGGCAAGCCTGGGGCTCAACGCAGATGATGCGCAGGTCCGGTTTTTTGCCGCTGAGTTTGTCTCGGAGCCAGGGCAGGAACTGCCCGGCGAAGTTTGAGCCCCCGCCGACGCAGCCGACGATGATATCTGGGTAGGCATCGGCCATCTCCATCTGCTTTCTGGTTTCCTCGCCGATGATGGTCTGGTGGAGCAGAACGTGGTTGAGCACGCTGCCCAGGGAGTAATGGGTATCATCGCGGCTGGCGGCATCTTCCACGGCTTCGCTGATGGCGATTCCCAGGCTGCCCGGGCATTCCGGGTCCTTGGCCAGCACGTCACGCCCAGCTTTGGTGTCCTGGCTGGGGCTGGGCACGACCTCGGCTCCCCAGGTCTCCATCATGATGCGGCGGTAGGGCTTCTGGTGGTAGCTTACCCTCACCATGTAAACCTTGAGCTCCAGGCCGAAGAACATGCAGCCCATGGCCAGGGCGCTGCCCCACTGCCCGGCGCCGGTCTCGGTGGTCAGGCGCTTGATGCCTTCCTGTTTGTTGTAGTAGGCCTGGGCCACCGCGGTGTTCGGCTTGTGGCTTCCCGCCTGGCTGGTGCCCTCGTATTTGTAGAAGATTTTGGCCGGCGTATCCAGCGCCTTCTCCAGCCGGTGTGCCCGGTGCAGCACCGTCGGCCTCCAGGTGCGGTAGATGGCCTGCACCTCCTCCGGGATCTCGATATAACGTTCCTGGCTCATCTCCTGCTTGATGAGCTCCATGGGGAAGAGGGGCGCCAGGTCATCAGGAGTCAGCGGCTTGCCGGTGGCCGGATGTAGAGGGGGTGGCAGCGGCTCGGGCAAATCAGGTAGCACGTTATACCAGTGGGTTGGCATGTCCTTTTCGTCAAGAATGAACTTTGTTCTCTCCATTTTTCACCTCCTTTTTGGTTTTTACTCCCTAGTTCTTTTTCTTGCCCCCGGTAGGGGGCCAGCGCCATGACATGGTGGACATGGTTATCAACTCCCTTTTTTTCTTTTCGGCTAATCAAAAAGCCCCCGCCTTGAAGGGGCGGGGGCTCTTCCGCGGTGCCACCCTTCTTGGTCATCTGGTTTAGGGAGATTGACCATCTCTACCGGGTACGGAGGTGGTGATAAATGCTGCGTCTACCTCGATACCCTGGGATCTGATAACGCTTCCCCTGCGTCAAAGCCTACTTGCCACTCTTCTGGTAGCTTTCGGTTTGCGGCTCCCAAGTCCATTCAGCCCCGGCGCTGGCATCGGCTCCCACCTTACCCGACTCTCTGGTGCCCCGCTTTGGAGCTTACTAGTCTTGTTCCCAGCCTTTGCTTATTATGGGGCTAGTTTAGCAGCCTGCGGGTATTTTGTCAAGGGGGAGAGCTTTGCCAAAAGCTAGGGGCAGGTTCTTGGGCGCAATACTATTGCTGCTAGGGAAGGGGTGTGCTATACTGTTAAGCGGCAAATAAGACAACTTAACTAGAAAAGGGGGCAAAAATTTGCCAGATGCAACTACCATCAAGCAGCTTTTAGAGGCCGGGGCTCACTTCGGGCATCAGACGGGGCGCTGGCATCCCCGGATGAAAAACTACATCTTCACCAAGCGCAATGGCATCCATATCATTGACCTAGAGAAGACCGCTGCCAAGCTGGACGAAGCCTGCAATTTTGTCCGGCAGGTGGTGATGGATGGGGGCACCATCCTCTTCGTGGGCACCAAGAAGCAGGCGCAGGAATCCATCGCTGAAGAGGCCAAGCGCTGCGGCATGCCTTACGTTGACCAGCGCTGGCTGGGCGGCATGCTGACCAATTTCGCCACCATCCAGGCCCGCATTGACTACCTCGTCCGTCTGGAGGACCAGCAATCCAGAGGGGAGTTTGGGCACCTCTCCAAGAAGGAGGTGCTCAAGCTGGAGGAGCAAATCGAGAAGCTAAATAAACAGATGGGCGGGATCAAGGAGATGACCAGTCTGCCCAACGCCCTTTTCATCGTTGACCCGGTAAAGGAGAAGATCGCGCTGGCTGAGGCCAAGCGCATGGGCATACCGGTGGTGGCTATCGTGGATACCAATTGCAACCCTGATGAGATAGACCACCCCATCCCGGCCAATGATGATGCCATCAGGGCCATCAGGTTGATCTGCAGCAAGATTGCGGACGCCGTGCTGGAAGGCAAGGCTGGTTTGGCTGAGGCCCCAGCTGAGGGGGAGGAAGGTGAGGTGGAGGCTGAGGCAGCCGAGAGCGGCGAACCGCTTATTTTTGTCCCGGAAGAGGAATAAGGGAGGTAAAGCTTTGGAGATCTCGGTTGAGATGATAAAAGAGTTGAGAGAGCAGTGCGGCGCTGGAGTGATGGAGTGCCGCAACGTCCTGCTTGAGGTGGGTGGGGACATGGAGAAGGCGCTTCAGGTGCTCAAGGAGAAGGGGCTGCTCAAGGCGGAGAAAAAGGCGGAGCGGGTGACCAAGCAGGGGCTGGTGGAGGCTTACATTCATACCGGCGGGCGCATTGGCGCGCTGGTTGAGGTGAACTGCGAGACCGATTTTGTGGCGCGGACCGATGAATTCAAGGAGCTGGCGCACGACCTGGCCATGCAGGTGGCGGCGCTGGCGCCTCGATTTATCTCCGAGGAGGAGGTTCCCAAGGACGCTGAGGTAGAGCCTCAGACAGCCTGTCTGCTTCTTCAGCCCTATATCAAAGACCCGGCTAAGACGGTTCAGGATGTCATCACGGAGACCATCGCCAAGGTGGGCGAGAACATCAAAGTGAGCCGGTTCGCTAGGTTCGAACTGGGCAACTAGGAACAGGATGGCGGAACTCAAATACAAGCGAGTGCTGCTCAAGCTGAGTGGAGAGGCCTTTGGTGGCCAGAATAAGTTCGGCATTGATATCGCTACCTTGAACCAGGCGGCTCAGCAGATCAAGCAGGCGGTGGAGATGGGGGTTGAGGTGGCTATCGTGGTTGGGGGTGGCAATATCTGGCGGGGTAGCGAGGCCGCGGCCAACGGCATGGACCGGGTCACCGCTGATTATGCCGGGATGCTGGCCACCGTGATCAATGCCCTGGTGCTCCAGGATGTGCTGGAGAGGGCGGGGGTGACCACCAGGACGCAGTCATCCATTGAGATAAGCCAGGTGGCCGAGCTCTTTATCCGGCGCCGGGCCATTCGCCATCTGGAGAAGGGCAGGGTGGTCATCTTCGCCGGAGGCACTGGCAATCCCTACATGACCACGGACACCGCGGCGGCGCTGCGAGCGATAGAGATCGGCGCTCAAGTGCTGCTGATGACCAAAAATAATGTTGACGGCATCTACAACGCTGACCCCCGCCGCAAACCTGATGCCAAGAAGTTTGAACGGCTGAGCCACCTTGAGGCGCTGAATCTGCGTCTGGAGGTGATGGATGCCACGGCGCTGTCTCTGTGTCTGGAGAACAAACTGCCTATCATCGTTTTTGACCTGCGGGCTCACCGCAGCATCGAGAAGGCGGTGACCGGTGAGCCAATTGGAACGCTAGTATCGAGTGAGTAGGAAGATGGCTAGCGAGGCTTTGCAAAAAATCGAGGAAAAGATGCGAGCTTCAGTGGGGGGCTTGAGGAAAGAACTGGCCACCCTGCGCACCGGGCGGGCGACGCCAGCGCTGGTGGAACACATCAAGGTGGACTATGCGGGCGTGCCCACGCCGCTCAATCAGCTCGCCAGTATCTCCGTGCCTGAGGCCAGACTCCTTCTCATCCAGCCCTGGGACAAGGGAAGCATCCGCAGCATTGAAAAGGCGATCCTGACCTCTGACCTGGGCTTAAACCCCTCCAATGATGGCAACGTGATTCGGATAGCCATCCCACCCCTCTCCGAGGAGCGGCGGCAGGAGCTGATCAGGGCGGTGCGCCGGAGGGTTGAGGAGAGAAAGGTGGCCGTCCGTAACCTGAGACACGATGTCATGAATGACCTGCGCAGTATGGAGAAAAACAAAGAAATCTCGCAGGATGAGCACAGGCGTGCCCTGAATCAGCTTCAGAAGCTCACCGATGCCTTCATCGCCGAGATTGACCAGATTGGGCGGGATAAGGAGGCGGAACTCAAGGAGAGCTAGCCAGCCCTCAAATTACCTCTTGTCAGATAAGCCCCGGAGATAGCATCTCAAGATGAAAGCTAGTACAGGAATCAGGAGCAAGATTACCCGCCTTCCGGTACATGTTGCCATCGTCCCGGATGGCAATGGCAGGTGGGCGGAACAGCGTGGCCTACCCAGGCTGGCCGGGCACCAGGCCGGGGTGCAGAAGATGCGCGCTCTGGTTGAGTATCTCAATGAGTGGGGAATAAAGTATGTGACCCTTTATGGTTTTTCCACGGAGAACTGGGGCCGCCCCCGGGAGGAGGTGGAGGGACTATTCCGCATCTTAAAGGAGAGAATAGAGAAGGATGTGCCCAAGCTGCACCGGAAGGGGGTTAAGGTACGCCACCTGGGCCGTCTCCAGGATCTGCCCGCCTGGCTGCAGCGCTCCATAAAACAGGCGGAGGAGCTGACCAAGAATAACACCGGGATGACCCTCAGCCTCGCCTTCAACTACGGGGGGCATCTTGAGATCGTGGATGCGGTGCGGCGCATCGTGGCTGATGGTATCCCTCCGGAGAAGATAGACGAAAAATTGTTCAGCAGCTACCTCTATACCGCCGGTTTGCCAGACGTGGACCTTTTGATTCGCACCGGTGATGAGCTGCGCTTGAGCAACTTCCTGATATGGCAGACTGCCTACAGCGAGTACTACTTCACTCAGGTGCTCTGGCCCGACTTTACCAAAGAGGACATTGATAAGGCGCTGCTTGCCTATAGCCAGCGGGAGAGGCGCTTCGGCGCGCTGTAATTCGGTCAATGCTCAAAGAAAGGGTCATCACGGCACTCTGGGGCCTTCCTCTCCTCATCATCGCCGTCTGGTTTGATGAGCCGCTGCCGTGGTTTGCCGTGCTGGTGGCCCTCTGGGGACTGGGGGCGGTCTGCGAATTCTACCGGCTGGTGGGTGTCTTCAAGGTGCGCTCACTCGCCGCCCTGGGGATATTCGGAACGCTGCTATTCATCCTGAGCCCTTATTGCCCCTACGGGCTGACCGTGCCCCTTTTGCTCACCGCTACGGTGGTGCTGCCACTTGGGTGGCTGGTGCTGCGTCCCGAGAAAGAGGGGGCTTTCCTGAGTTGGGCCTGGACCATCGCTGGGGCTTTATATGTGGGGTGGCTGCTGAGCTATCTGGTGGCCTTGCGGCTGGAGGCGGGGAGAGAATGGGTGTTTCTGGCGCTATTCGGTACCTTTGGCTCAGATACGGCGGCCTTCTTCGTGGGCCGAGCACTGGGCAGACGCCCTCTTGCCCCACGCATTAGCCCCAGGAAAACCTGGGAGGGCGCCATCGGTGGGGTGCTGGGTGCGGTCATCGTCAGCCTGCTTTTCACTTTGCCTACGCCGCTAAACTTGCCCCTGAGCTACGGACAGGCGGTGCTCTTGGGTTTGCTTATCAGCGTTTTTGGCCAGTTTGGTGACCTGGTGGAGTCATTGCTCAAACGCAATACCGGCGCCAAAGAGTCAGGTAAGCTCTTGCCAGGGCACGGGGGCTTTCTGGACCGGATGGATAGTCTTGTCTTTGCCGGTGTGGTGGTATATTTATACTACATCTTTGCCGTGGTATAAGTTTTCTTCAAAGCTACCGCATCTCCTCTCAAACGCTCCAGCAGTGAGATAACCATTACGCTATCTGGTTAGGGTGGTGCTATAATGAGCATCATGGAGAAGCTCGCCGCCGGTGCCGGGAAATTGGGTTTATCGCTCACTGGCCAGCAGCTTGCGCAATTTGAGATTTACTATCAGGAGCTCGTAGCTTATAACCAGCGGATGAACCTCACCGCCATTACTGAGTATGAGGAGGTGCAGCTAAAGCACTTCCTTGATTCGCTCAGCGTGGTTCTGGCACTGGAGCCGCCGCTGGGCGAAGGTTTTTCCCTGATTGACGTGGGTAGTGGAGCGGGACTGCCTGGTATACCGCTCAAGATTGCGCTGCCCGAGCTCAAGCTAGTGCTGCTTGAGGCCACCGCCAAGAAGGCTGCCTTTCTGCGGCACGTCAAAGATAAACTAGGGCTGGATGAGGTTGAAGTTGTCTGTGGCCGGGCGGAGGACATCGCCCATGAGGCGGGGTATCGGGAGCAATTTACCCTCGTGGTTTCCCGGGCGGTGGCACGTCTAGCCACGCTGGTTGAACTCGCGCTACCTTTCTGCGCTCCCGGTGGCAGATTTATCGCCCAGAAAAAGGGGGATATCACCCGGGAAGTAGCTGACGCAGCACGGGCCATTGAGCTTGTGGGCGGCGAGCTCCGGGAGATAAAGGGGGTTGACCTTGAGGAGCTTGCCGATGCGCGCTGGCTGGTCATCATTGATAAGGTGGCGCCGACGCCGCAGCAGTATCCCCGCCGCCCCGGCATCCCGGCCAAAAGGCCGCTGGGGCGATCTATTTGATAAAAAGCATAATCGGTAGTAAAATATACTCGGCAAGAGCTAATTCCCCCAGAAGCGAGGTGATAGGTTATGGAAACCGGCACTTGGAAGGTGAAGACGGGTCTAGCCCAGATGCTAAAAGGTGGGGTGATCATGGATGTGGTGAACCCGGAGCAGGCCAAGATTGCCGAGGAGGCCGGTGCCTGTGCCGTGATGGCGCTAGAGAGGGTCCCGGCTGATATCCGGGCGGCTGGCGGCGTGGCCCGAATGGCTGACCCGACGATTATTGAAGCCATTATGAAAGCCGTCTCCATACCGGTGATGGCGAAGTGCCGGATAGGGCATTTTGTTGAGGCTCAGGCGCTGGAGGCCCTGGGCGTGGATTACATTGATGAGTCTGAGGTGCTCACCCCCGCGGACGAGAGCCACCATATCTGGAAGCACGACTTTAAAGTTCCCTTTGTCTGTGGCTGTCGCAACCTGGGGGAGGCCCTGCGCCGCATCGCAGAAGGGGCGGCCATGATCAGAACCAAGGGTGAAGCCGGCACCGGCAATATCGTTGAGGCGGTAAGACACATGCGGGCGGTGATGGATGGCATCCGCGAGCTGGTCAATACCCCGCAGGAGGAACTGATGGCCAAGGCCAAGGAGATGGGGGCACCTTTTGAGCTGGTTAGCGAGGTGCACCGGACCGGGAAGCTACCGGTGGTCAACTTCGCCGCCGGGGGGGTGGCCACGCCGGCAGATGCGGCCTTAATGATGCAGCTGGGCGCTGATGGGGTCTTTGTTGGCTCCGGCATATTCAAATCCTCCAACCCAGCCGCCAGGGCCCAGGCCATTGTTAAAGCGACCACGCATTACCAGGACCCACAGATCATCGCCGAGGTCTCCAAGAATCTGGGTGAGGCTATGCCCGGTTTGGACATCAAGCAAATTCCGAGTGAGGAACTACTAGCACCGAGGGGATGGTAGTATGAGGATTGGCGTCCTTGCCTCGCAAGGAGCCTTTGCCGAGCACATCGCTAAATTGCGCCAACTGGGAGCTGAAGCTGTGCCCGTCCGCCTGCCCGAGGAACTTGAGGGGTTGGACGGGCTCGTCATTCCCGGTGGAGAGAGCACCTCCATCAGCCGGCTGATGCGTGACTTCCACTTGGCGGATAAAATAAAAGAGCGGGCTCAGAGCGGTCTTCCCGTATTTGGCACCTGTGCCGGCATGATCCTGCTGGCGAAGAAGAACTCAGACGCTTACCCGGAGACGCTGGGGCTGATGGATATCAGCGTCAGGCGCAACGCCTTCGGCCGACAGAGAGAAAGCTTTGAGGCTGAGCTCTCAGTGCCGGTGCTGGGGGAAAAGCCCTTCCCTGGCGTGTTTATCCGTGCCCCGCTGATTGAGAAGGCGGATGGAAAGGTGGAGATACTGGCTAGGCTAGGCGATGGCACCATGGTGGCGGCGAGAGAGGGGAGATTGCTGGCGCTGGCCTTCCATCCCGAGCTGACTGATGACCTGAGGTTTCATCAGTATTTCCTGGATATCGCCTGTGGAAAACGGTAAAGGGAGCTTAGGAGGGGGTATTTGCAGAAGGTAATTACCGACGACCTTGACGCTCTACTTGATATCCTGCCACCGCACATTCGCCAGCCTCTGTGCCAGCAGGAAGACCTTCACGACCTATTGGAGGTGGTCCTAGACCTGGGCCGTCCTCCGGAGGCCCGCTTTCCCCAGCGGGAGGTAACTCTGGCTCCGCAGGAAGTGAGCGAGGCGGATATTGACTATGTGGTCTCCCGCATCGGCAGCTTCGGAGATGACAACCGAGCCGGGATTGAGCGCACCCTGCACCGCATCTCGGCGATTCGCAATCGCAAGGGCCGCATCGTGGGGCTCACCTGCCGGGTGGGGCGGGCGGTTTTCGGCACGATAAAGGTGATTGAGGACCTGGTTGAGTCAGGGAAAAGCGTCATGCTGCTGGGGCGGCCCGGGGTGGGCAAGACCACCATGCTGCGTGAGGTTGCCCGGGTGCTGGCCGATGACCTCAAAAAGCGGGTGATCATCGTCGATACCTCCAATGAGATCGCCGGCGATGGTGACATCCCTCACCCAGCCATCGGTCATGCCCGGCGGATGCAGGTGCCTACGCCCACGCTGCAGCATGCGGTCATGATTGAGGCGGTGGAGAACCACATGCCGGAAGTGATCGTGATTGACGAAATTGGCACTGAGCTTGAGGCTCAGGCGGCGAGAACCATCGCCGAGCGCGGGGTGCAGCTGGTGGGCACCGCGCACGGCAACACCCTGGAGAACCTGATGATGAACCCCACGCTGGCTGACCTGGTGGGTGGGATTCAATCAGTAACCCTGGGGGATGAGGAGGCAAGGCGCCGGGGTACCCAGAAGTCCATACTGGAGCGGGTGTCACCACCTACCTTTGATATCGTGGTTGAAATTCAGGAAAGGGATAGGGTGGCGATTCACCCTGACGTGGCCGAGGCGGTTGATGCCATCCTGCGCGGTCATCCTCCGGCCACCGAGATCCGCTGGCTGGATGAAAAGGGAGAGGTCAGGGTGGAAAAGCCAGCTGCTCCGGCGAAGAAGGCCAAAGAGGAGGGGCTGGTGCAAGGTGATAAACACCGCCTTTACCTCTTTGGGGTCAACCGCTCACGCCTGGAGCAAACGGCCAGAGAGATGAGCTTGAGCCTGGACATCGTGGATAACTTAAAGGAGGCCGACCTGTTCATCACCTCCAAGAACTACTACCGGCGCAAGCCGCAAAAGGTGAGGGACGCCGAGGCGATGAACCTGCCCATCTACGTGCTGAAGAGCAACACCCCGCCTCAAATCAGGCAGATGCTGCACAATATCTACCCAATGGTGGCTACGGAGAGGCGCAGCTCCTTTGAGCACGCCCTGGCTGAAGCCGAGGCGGCGGTGGAGAGGGTGAGGGGTGGTGAGGAGTCCGTTGAGCTCAGTCCCCAGAGTGCCTACATCCGCCGCTTGCAGCACCTCATCGCGGAGAGAAATGCCCTCTCCTCCCAGAGCACGGGCAAGGACCCGAACCGAAGGGTGAGGATTTATAAACCAGAGGCGAAGGCATAATTTAAATGGCTCTCTTCATCACCTTTGAGGGCGGGGAGGGGTCTGGCAAGAGCCTCCAGGCTAGAGTGCTGTACCGGAGGTTATCCCGTCTGGGCATTCCGGCGCTGTTAACCCATGAGCCTGGGGCGACTTCGCTGGGTAGAAAAGTGGCCCGCTGGCTGAAGTGGGGGCGGGATATGGAGATATCGGCCATCGCCGAGCTACTGCTCTTCAACGTTTCCCGTGCCCAATTGGTCACTGAGGTAATCCGCCCCGGCTTAAAAGAGGGAAGAGTAGTTATCTGTGACCGCTATGCTGACTCAACCACCGCCTATCAGAGCTACGGGCGGGGGCTGGATCTCACCACGGTCAGGGTGATAAATGGCCTTGCTGTTCAGGGGGTATCCCCTGACCTGACTGTGCTATTGGATATACCGGTTGAGGTGGGGCTTGCCCGCAAGAGAGCGAGACAACCGGACCGCTTTGAGAGAGAGGATACATCCTTTCACCAGAGGGTGCGGGAGGGCTACCTCGAGCTGGCGGCACAGGATGAAGAGCGCTGGCTGGTGGTGGACGCCACCCAGCCTAAAGAGAAGATAGCGCAGATTATCTGGCAAAAGGTGAGTGAATTGCTCCCTCGGGCGAAGGAGGGAGCTTGAGAGAGGTTTAACCTCTCTTTTTTAATTTTCTCTCCTTGTTTAAAGGGAGAAAGATGAAGTCATCAATTAACTCCCGGAAACCGTCTTTCGCTGAGGAGAAGAAACTTGCCGCCCAGGGTTACCTGCTTGTTGCCGGTGTGGACGAGGTGGGGCGGGGTGCCCTGGCTGGGCCAGTGGTGGCGGCGGCGGTCATCCTGCCCGCTAGGCTGAAAAAGGCCCGCTGGCTGGATGAAGTGAGGGACAGCAAGGAGTTGAGCCCGGCCCGGCGCGAGTTTCTCTTTGGGCAGATCATGGAGATGGCTATCTCAGTGGGTCTGGGCAGGGCGGATTGTGAGATAATCGATGCCCAGGGGATAATTAAGGCAACCCGGCTAGCTATGAAGCAGGCGGTAGACCAGCTTTCCCCACCCCCGCAGTGCCTGCTCATTGACTATTTAACCCTACCTGAATCTTCCCTACCCCAAAAGGGGATAATAGATGGTGATTCGGTGTGTCTCTCCATTGCCTGTGCCTCCATCATAGCCAAAGTGGCTCGTGACCGCCTGATGGTGGAGTTTGATGAGATTTATCCCGGTTACGGGCTGGCGGAGCACAAGGGCTACGGCACAAGGGAGCACCTCGCCCGCCTGCGCCGGCTTGGCCCATCACCCATTCACCGCCGTTCCTTCCAGCCGGTTAAGGATTTGGTCCCGAGTAGCTATCCCGAGGTTTAAAGGCGGGGTTACTAACCTCAAGGTTAAAATCATGAAACGCCGGGATGTGGGCATTCTGGGAGAGAAGCTAGCCCAGGATTTCCTCAAAAAAAGAGGCTTCCGTATCCTGGAGACTAATTACCGCTGCCCTCAAGGTGAGATTGATATCATCGCCAGGGATAAAGACTTCCTCGTTTTCATTGAAGTGCGGGCAAAGAGGGGCCTTGAGTTCGGTAGCCCTGAAGAATCAATCACACCGGCCAAGATGGAGAGATTGCGGCTGGCGGCGGCACACTACCGGCAGACCCATGATAATTTGCCCACCTCCTGGCGCATTGATGTGGTGGCGGTGGAGATAGACCAGAAAGATAGGCCATGCCGCATCGAGCTCATTGAGAACGCGGTCGGCGAAACTTGAGGCTGGCTTTACCCCCGGTTCCAGCTATGCTAGAATTAAACCCGCCTAGACATGGAAACGATACCGAATCAAACGCTGCGCATCATTGACGCCAATCTGAATCGCATTGGTGAGGGGCTTCGCGTCCTTGAGGATATCGCTCGTCTGCTACTTGACGATGCCGCCTTAAGCCAGCAGCTCAAGGATATGCGGCACCAGATGGTAAAGGTCGATATCTCGCTTGAACGGCAATTCCTCCAGGCGCGAGACTCGGAGGGGGATGTGGGCGTTGACCTTGAAGCATCTGGCGAGGAAAAATATAAGGACCTCCCGGCAACGGTGGTGGCTAATGCCCGCCGGGTGCAGGAAGCGTTGAGGGTTATCGAGGAGCTAGCCAAAAATCCGGAGATACCTCTCGAATCGGAGAAATTCAAGCGGGCCCGGTTTAGTCTCTACACCATAGAGAAGGAGTTATTCGCTAAGCTAATGCGCCGGGACGAAGCGCCAAAGTGAGCAAATTGACCGATAATTTGGACAAAATCGCCGAGGAGATACGCCAGAACCTAGCGGCGAAAGATGCTGCCAGAGAAAAGGCGATACCCTTGTGCCGGGAGGCCATCCGCTGCTCTAGCCAGGCGATTCGCGCCGTGCACCGTCAGGAGTTTGCCCAGGCTCAAGATTGGCTCAAATCAGCCCGCAGCCGGCTGGCTGAGGCGGAGGAGGCGGTCAGCGCCTACACTGAGCTCAGCAGCACCGGGTTTGTTCAGGATGCCCAGAAGGAATTTGCTGAGGGGAGCATTCTCCTGGCGCTGGTAACTGGGGAACAGCTCCCTGACCCGGATAAGCTGGGCATTGGCGCAGCGCCTTACCTCAATGGGTTAGGTGAGGCGGTCGGCGAGCTGCGGCGTTACCTATTGGATGGCATGAGGCGTGGCGACCTCTCCCAGAGCGAGGAGATATTGCTGGCCATGGATGACATCTACAACGTTCTGGTGACCATGGACTTCCCTGATGCCATAACCGGCGGGCTGCGCCGTACCACCGATGTCGTCCGTGGGGTGCTAGAGAAAACGCGCAGTGACCTGACCTTGGTCATGCGGCAGAAAGACCTGGAGAACAAGCTGGAGAAGTTCCAGGGTGATATCCGCTAGCTTCGGCGATTGACCTCCGCGGGTAAATGCGCTAAACTAAACTACAGCGCGTTTTTTCATGTTGAGCTGCTATCTTAGAGGAAGGTGGTTTTAAAAAACCAGCCTTTCTTTTTGCCAGAAGCTGAGATTTTGGGGAGGTTTTAATTTATGGAGCCATTGATACTGCGCATACTGGTGTTGGTGGCCGGGGTTTTGGGTCTGGGCTTCGTGGGCTACCTGATAGCCACGGTGCTGCGCGAGAGCCCAGGCACGGAGAAGATGAGGGATATCTCCCACGCCATCCGGCAGGGGGCTATGGCCTTCCTGCGCCGCGAGTTCACCACGCTGGCTGGGTTTACCGTGGTCGTCTTCATCATCCTGGCCGTCTTCATCGAGCCCAAGCCGCTGGTGGCCATCGCCTATGTCTGCGGCACCTTCACCTCGGCCTTCGCCGGCTGGCTGGGGATGAACATCGCCACCCTGGCCAACGCCAGAACGGCCAATGCCGCCATTGGTGGCTGGGCTAGAGGGCTCAAAATTGCCTTCTCCAGTGGGGCGGTGATGGGCTTTACCGTGGTTAGCCTGGGTCTATTGGGGCTATCCATCATTGCCTTCATCTGGGAGGACAACCACGTCTGGCTGGGCTTTGCCTTCGGTGCTTCCTCGGTGGCCTTGTTTTTGCGGGCGGGTGGCGGCATCTTCACCAAGAGCGCTGACGTGGGGGCTGACCTGGTGGGCAAGGTGGAGAAGGGTATCCCGGAGGATGACCCCCGCAATCCAGCGGTGATTGCCGACAATGTGGGCGATAACGTGGGCGATGTCGCCGGTATGGGGTCTGACCTGTACGAGTCCTACGTCTCGGCCATCGCCGCCTCAATGGTTCTGGGGGTGATCGTCCTGGGGGCGGTGAAGGGCATGCTGCTGCCGCTGCTGCTCAGCGGTGTTGGCATCGTGGTTTCGGTCATCGGGGCGCTCTCGGTGCGGCCGAAGGAGGTTGAGGCTGACTTTGAGAAGCAGGTGGCCCGGGCGCACGCCACCATGAATATGGGGGTGTACGTCAGCAATATCCTGATGATAGTGGCCAGCTTCTTTATCATCAAGTTTTACGTGGGCGAGCTTGGGCTTTTCTGGGCATTGATTGTGGGGCTGATTGCCGGCTTTCTTATCGCGCAGGCGACGGAGTATTTCACCTCAGCCGAGCACAGCCCGACCAAGAAGATAGCCCGAGCGGCCCAGAGTGGGGCGGCGGTTACCATTATTGAAGGTGTGGCCACGGGAATGATGAGCACCGTTTTGCCGGTGATTTTGGTGGCTATTGCCACGGTGTTCGCCTACATTTTTGGCGGGCTCTTGGGAATAGCTATCGCCTCAATGGGGATGCTGATCAACCTGGGGATGCTGCTGGCCATGGACTGCTACGGCCCGATAGCGGATAATTCCGCGGGCATCGCCCAGATGGCGGGGCTGGGCAAGGAAGTGAGGGAGCGCTGCGAGGCTCTGGACTCGGTGGGCAATACCACGGCGGCTCTGGGCAAGGGCTTTGCCATCGCCTCGGCGGCCCTGGCCTCATTAGCTTGGCTAGCCACCTATTTTGAGGTGGCGGGTATTGACATCGCTAGTCTCACCAGTGTCAGCGTCATCGCCGGCGTGCTCATCGGGGGTATGCTCACCTTCGTCTTCTGCGCCCTGGCGATGAGAGGGGTTGGTGATGGTGCTTTCGCCATCGTGAGTGAGGTGAGAAGGCAGTTCCGCGAAATTAAGGGGCTGATGGAGGGTGAGGCCAAGCCTGATTATGTCAGCTGCGTTGACATCGCCACCAAGATGGCACTGAAGTCAATGCTGCTCCCTGGGATACTGGTGCTCTCCGTGCCCCTCGTCCTGGGCTTTACCCTGGGGCCGGAATCGGTAGCTGGCCTGCTCATGGGGGCCTTGCTCACCGGGTTCCTCATCGCGGTGATGATGGCCAACGCTGGTGGTGCCTGGGATAACGCCAAGAAATTCATTGAAGCTGGCAACTTCGGCGGCAAGGGCAGTGAGGCCCACAAGGCAGCGGTCATCGGCGATACCGTGGGTGACCCATTCAAGGACACGGCAGGGCCATCACTGAACATACTGATCAAGCTGGTGGGCAAGGTGGCGGTCATCTTCGGGCCGGTCTTCATCATGCTGGTCACGCTGTAAGCTTGAAGATAAGCTGGAAAGGTAAGAAGCGGAGGAGTTATCCTCCGCTTCTTTTTTATTAACCGTGCAGGAAGGGGTTACCCCGGCGCTCGGCGCCGATGGTAGTATCCGGCCCGTGGCCAGGATAGACGAGGGTATCATCAGGGAGCACCATGAGCTTGGTCTGGAGGCTATCCATCAGTTGCTGGTAATCGCCACCGGGCAGGTCATAGCGGCCGATGCCATAGTTGAACAGAGTATCCCCGCTGAACAGGACGCCGTGCCCCAGGAGACAGATGCTCCCCGGGGTATGCCCCGGCGTGTGGATAACCGAAAAGTGCAGGTCACTGATATCTATGCTGTCTCCCCCTTTGAGCAGCCGGTCGGGCGCAGGCGGCGTGGCGAAGGAAAAGCCAAAGAGAAAGGCCAAGACCTGCTGGCGGAGAGACTGGGCATCATCAGCGTGAATGGCTACCTCGGCGCCGGTGGCCTCTTTAAGCGCCCTGAGAGCGCCGATATGGTCAGGGTGCCCGTGGGTGAGCACGATGAGCTTTATCTTAAGCCCCAGCTCTTTGATGGTTTGCTCTAGTCTTTCCGCCTCATCGGCGGGGTCAATTATAATTCCTTCTTTGCTTGATTCGGAGCCAAGGATATAGCAGTTGGACGCCAGCGGACCAACGACCAGTTTCTTTAAAATCATCAGGTTTTCCCGTTATGAGCTAGGTAAATCAAAGATATCGGCGCCGGTGCCAGCGCCGACTCTGCATTTTACCATCTTGGGGAGCCCGTTCTCAAGGGATGAGAGGGGCATATGAGACCTTGCTACCTCGTCACTTCCCCCCAAAATACGCTAGCGCCAGCTTGATTTTTTCCTCTAGGCTCAGGTCGGAGGAGGGGGGAAGGGTAGCGATGGCTTTGGCGGCTTCGGCGGTGGAGTAGCCTAGGGAGGTCAGGGCGGCTAGAACCTCGGTGTTTTCCTGGGCAAGCTGGGTGGCGGGGGTAATTATCCAGCCGGCGCCGATTTTGTCTTTGAGCTCTAGCACGATGCGGTGGGCCACCTTCTTGCCGATCCCGGGAATCGTGGTCAATATATCAGCGTTGCCGGTGGCGATGGCGGTCACCAGCTGCTCAAGGCTCATCGCGGAAAGCATGGCCAGTGCCATTTTGGGACCTAGACCGGAGACGCTGGTCAGGGTCTGAAACAGAGAGAGCTCCTCAGGCGAGGCAAAGCCGTAAAGGGCGACGTTATCCTCGCGGAGGTGGAGGTGAGTATAGAGGCGCACCTCACTGCCGATGGCTCCCAGGCTGCTCAAGGTGGAGGTGGGCATGTAAACCTGAAAGCCGATGCCGCCCACATTTACCACCGCCCAATCGGTGCCCAGCGCCTCTACTTTCCCCTGCAGGCTGGATATCATTCTCTCTCCCCTTGTCTAGCGAGCAGGTTGTTCAAATGAGTCTGGCGCAGGTGGCAGATGGCCACGGCCAGGGCATCGGCGGCATCATCTGGCTGGGGGGCTTGCGCCAGACCAAGCTGGAGCCTGACCATCTCCTGAATCTGCTCCTTGCTGCTGGCACCGTAGTTGGCCACCATCTGCTTTATCTGGGCCGGGGTGTATTCATAGGTTGGGATACCCTCGTTGGCGGCGGCAAGCAGGGCGGTGGCTTGGGCCCGGCCAATGGCCAGGGTGGAACGGACATTATGGGCGACAAAGGGCTGCTCCACGGCCACTGTATCCGGCTGGTGGCGCTGGATGAGCTCCAGAAGTTCGTGGTAAAGATAGCTCAAACGCTCCCCGATGGGGGAGCGCTCTCGGCAGCTTAAGGCACCATAGTCAATCAGGGCGATGTCATCATTCTGGCTTTCAACCACCCCATAGCCCATAGTTACCGTGCCCGGGTCAATGCCTAACACTCTCATCTTCTATCCGAACAGTTCAGCCGGAAGCCTGCAACTGGTACTGTTCCAGGACGGCATCGGGGAAGTCAGCGTTACTGGACACGTGCTGCACCTCGTCCAGCTCCTCCAGCTTATCCAGCAGCTTCAGGGTCTGCGCCGCCGCCTTGTCATCAAGCTTGACCAGGGTCTTGGGCACCTTGGCTAGCTCCGCCGAGGCGATGGGGATATTTTTTGCCTCCAGTGCCGAGCGCACCATCTCCATCTCCTCGGGCTTGGTGTAGATCTCCACGCAGCCACTCTCTATCTTGACGTCATCGGCGCCAGCGTCAATGGCATTTAGGGCTAGGTCATCGGCATCAAGGCTATCCGTCTTTACCGTAATCAGGCCCTTGGTGTCAAAGTTCCAGGCCACGCAGCCGCTCTCTCCGAGGCTGCCGCCGTGCTTGGAGAAGATGCTTCTCACCTCCTGGATGGTCCGGTTGCGATTGTCCGTCAGCGCCTCCACCAGTATCGCCGTGCCGCTGGGGCCGTAGCCCTCCAGAACGAGCTCGGTGAGGCTGGTTCCCTCCATCTCGCCTGAGCCCTTCTTGATGGCCCGCTCAATGTTGTCCATGGGCATGTTATTATCGCGGGCCCTCTGGATGGCCAGCCGCAGGCGGAAGTTTGCCTCTGGGTTGCTGCCACCCTCGCGCACGGCGACCATGATCTCCCGGGTCAATTTGGTGAAAAGCTGACCCCGCCGGGCATCGGCCACGCCCTTCTGGTGTCTGATGGAATGCCATTTAGAGTGCCCTGACATTGCTCATCACCTTCCTTTTGCCTCTTAATTCTAGCACTTGATATGGCTAGGGTCAAAGAAGCAAGCGGCCCTCTATCTGGCAGCGGTCTCGGCTGGCAGGACGTTGGCCCCGTATCTGCGGGCGTGGGCGCGCTTTAACTCCTGCAGGCGTGCCTGGAACGGGGCTGAGGTGATGCTCTCCGTGGACATAATCAGCGCATCTTCCCGATTATCGGTGTAGTAGCCGGGGCGTATGCCTGTCTGCACAAAACCGAGTTTGTGATAAAGATGCTGCGCCGGGAGGTTGGAGACGCGCACCTCCAGGGTAACGAAATCAGCTTTAAGTTCGGTGGCGAGGTCAATGATTGATATTAAGAGCAGTTCGCCTATCCCCTGGCGCTGGTAGCGCTTGCGCACGGCGATATTGGTCAAGTGAGCTTCATCAGCCATAACCCAGATGCTGGCAAAGCCGAGGACGAGCTCCTTATCGGGCGCGGCTTTCTCGCCAAGGGAGCGGCCAAAGAGCTGCCTGAGCCTGGCGGCTAGACCGAGCCTAGCTTTCTCCGGGGGAGGCTTCGGCTCAGGCTGGTTGGCTTCTTTGAGCTCGCAAGCGACGATAAGGCGAGCCAGCGGGTTTTGCAGCTCCCGCCGGTAGTCAGGCAGCGGCCACTGGGTGGGGAAGGCTTCCCGGTCAATCTCGTTTACCTGGGGGATATCTTCCTTGCGCATTGGGCGCACATAGTACGGCAAGGCTCTGGCTCCGTGAAAAAGTTATAATGATTTTAGCATATTTTGCTCTTATCGGCACTATGGTTGGCTCAAGGTTCCGGACGTTTGCTAACTCACCCCTCTATCAAGGGGGATTGAGAGCCATTTTAAAGCTATCTTTTTGCCATCTCATTCGTTATACTATATGCACAGGGTAACCCCGTGATTACTGGCTGAACGCTGGCTTGGAGTTTGGCCAAGGTCGGCTAGTGTGGAGTTGTCAGGTGCAGGACGAGGAGAGCCTGGTCCGACGGGCGCAGGAGCAGGACCAAGCGGCTTTAACTGGAATATATGAGGCGAACTTCGATAGGATTTATCGGTATATAGCTCTCAAGATAGGGGATAGGACTGAGGCAGAAGATATGACGCAGCAGGTCTTTCTCAGCGCCTTTAAGTCCATCTCTTCCTACAAACACCGGGGGACGCCTTTCTCTGCCTGGCTGTTTCGCATCGCCCACAATCAGGTGGTTGACTACCTAAGGAAGAAATCAAAGCGGGCCACGGTTCCCCTGGAAAAGGTGCCGGAGCGCGGTGGCGGCGACCCAAGGCTGGAGGTGGAGCAGAGTCTAACCATGGAAGAGCTGGCCTCGGCAACCAGCAAGTTGACCCCGGCGCAGCGGGAGGTGCTCTCCCTGCGCTTTGCCGGTGGCCTCTCGGTGGCTCAGGTGGCCAAAGTTATGGGCAAAAGCGAGGGAGCCATCAAGGCTTTGCAGCATAGCGCCATAGTATCTCTGCGCAAAATATTGGCCGCAGGGTAGGAACGATGGGGAAGGATAAGGAATTTGAAGACATTCTGAATGAATGTCTGGAGCGGATGCTCTCTAGAGGCGAGACCATTGAGCAGTGCCTGGCAAGCTATCCGGAGCAGGCAGCTGAGCTTGAGCCATTGCTTCAGACGGCGTTGCTGGCTCATGAGGCGCTGGCCATCAAGCCCCGCCCTGAGTTCAGGGAGAGGGCCAGATACCAGCTGCGCGCCGCGCTCCAGGAGATGGGGGAGAAAAGGCGCCGCTTTTCCCTCTTCAGTTGGCAGCCGCGGTGGGCGACGGTAGTCATCGCCGTCCTCATCCTGCTTGTGGTGAGCGGGGGCACGGTGGCCGCCGCCAGCGGCAGCATGCCCGATGATGCCCTGTATCCGGTGAAGCTGGCCACGGAGAAGGTGCGATTGGCGCTGACTCCTTCGGCGCTGGGCAAGGCGGAACTGTATGCTGAGCTAGCCGATAGGCGGGTGGCCGAGATAGTCAAGATGGCGGATGAGGGGAAGCTGGAGCAGATGGAGCAAGCCGTCCAGCGGCTGAGTAGCCAGCTTATGGCGATGGCGAATCTAGTTGGCCTCGGAGAGGCGCAGCCCGGCGTGCCCATGGCACCAGCCCCGGCTATGGCTCCAGAGGCAGCGCCAGAGCCACCAGCGAGAAAACCCGGGGTGCCGGTGGTGCCGCCGGGGCTCAAGCGGGCACCGCCCATGAGGGAAGTGCCGGAAGAGACGGAGGTGCAGATGGTTCCGGCACCGCCAATACCTGAACGGTCACCGCTGTCACCTGAGGCCGAAGAGGAGATACCTGAGGAGGGTGCTGAGCTTGATAAGCAGGCCAAGCTGAGGATGATTGTCATCCGTAATATCGCTAGACACCAGGAGAAGCTCCGTGCCGCGCTGGAGAGGGTGCCAGGGCCAGCTAGACCGGCCTTGCTGCGGGCGATAGCTGCCTCGAACGCCGAATATGAGCGCGTCCTCAAGGCCCTGGAAGAAGAGGGTAGGGGTAAGGATTAAGCGGGGGTAATATCATCTCCCGTACTGGAAGAAAAAATTCAAAAGCCGTCACTAACCAAGTGGTGGCTTTTTCGTTATATAAGTAGAGAGAAGCGAAGGGAGACAGAAAGTGCTTAAAAAATGGTTGATAATGACGGTGGGTCTGGTATCGGTGCTGGCCATGCTTGGCCTAGCCGGCTGCAGTCAAGGCGCCCCGGTCCTCAGTGCCACCCCCTCGACAATAAAGGTCAACTTGGGCGGCCAGCAGGAGGGGATCTGGGTCAGTGGCAGCGGGAAGGTAGCGGTGGTGCCTGATATCGCCCAGTTGAGGTTGGGCATTGAGGCTCAGGAGGCGAGCGTGGCCGAGGCCCAGTCCCGGGCGGCGCAAGCCATGGAGGCGGTGATGGCGGCGCTGGAAAATGGCGGAGTGGCGGCAAAGGATATAAAGACCAGCTATTTCAATATCCAGCGGGTGACCAGATGGGACGAGGGGAAGGGGCAGGAGGTGGTGATCGGCTACCGGGTGAGCAACATGGTGACGGTCAAGATGAGGGAGATGGACGCGCTTGGCGCGCTCATTGATGCCGCTGTCTCGGCAGGAGGAGACCTCATCCGCATTGACAGCATCAGCTTTTCCGTGGAGGACCCCTCCGCCTACTATAAGGAAGCTAGAGAAAAGGCGATGGCTGATGCCCGAGCCAAGGCTGAGCAGCTCGCTGAGCTGGCCGGAGTAACCCTGGGTAAGCCCACCTACATCTCGGAAAGCACCTACACCTCCTTCCCCACCTATCGTGAGGAGTTTTTGGCGAAGGCAGCTGGGGCACCGGTGACGCAGACGCCCATCAGCCCCGGCGAGATGGAAATCAGCCTCGGCGTGCAGGTAACCTATGCCATCGCCGACTAATCGGGCCATTCTCCGGAGATGGCGGTCTCTTTTAAGAAATTGAATTAAGGAAAGGAGGCAAAAATGTCCAGAAAGATGAAGCTCTTGAGCCTGGTGCTGGTGGCGATGCTCTTGATAAGTGTGGGTGGTGCCACCGTGGCCCTGGCGCAGGAGGATGAAGAGGCTGAGCCGCAGGAGGAGCAAATTGAGACTGAGGTGGTGGAGGAAGCCATGCCCACGATGGCGCCAGGGGTGTTGTTCGGCCGGGTTGCCGAAATTTTGGGCGTTAGTGAGGAAGAGCTGAAGGAAGCCTTCATCCAGGCGCGCCAGGAGATGATGGAGGAGAGATGGGAGGAGGCTTTCTACCGGTTACTGGATAAAGCGGTGGAGGAAGGGCTGCTCACCCAGGAGGAGGCTGATGAGATCAAGGACTGGTGGGAGCAAAGACCGGAGGCGCTGAACCTGGAGATGCTTAAGCGCACCTTCGGCTTTATCGCTCCGCATCTCAAGAACAGGCCAAATGGCGGAGGAAGAAAACATTCAGAATTAGGGCCGCCATGGCTGGGAGAGATGGAGCGGCCAGGGATGCCACCTTGGGTGGGAAAGCAGCGCCAACAGGGAGGGCCACCGCCTTGGGTCGGGCAGATGCAGTTACCCGGACTAGCTCGCTAAAGCGGCCTTGCCCAAGCCTTTGGGGAGCCTCTCAATGAGGCTCCCTTTTATTTTGCCCACATGCCCCGGCCCGCGGCTCTAGCCTCTTTCTCCAATTTCTCTAGGTAATCCTGGTATTTGGTATCGGGAGGGTAGGCTCTGGCCTCGGCCAGCCCCCGGCGCACTAGCTCGGCATTGACCAAGATGTCATCCACGTAGACGTAGCGCAGCAGCCGGCCGTATTTATCCGTTTCAGACACATCTCGCTCCAGGCGAACCTCTTTCCCCTCCACAAGCTCTCGGTTAGCCTGCCAGGCTTCCAGGCCATAGGCTTCCGGTACCGGGCGAATTTCCGGGGTATCAATGCCGATGTACCTCACCCGGTAATTGCCCTCAATGACGATGGTATCCCCATCGATCACCCGGATAACCTTGGCCGTCTGCGGCGGTGCGCCGCACCCGATGAGCGCTAGAAGCAGGATGATGATGGCGGAAAGCCAGATTCTACCGCGCATGGCCACGCTCTCCGGTGTAGCGCTCCCACTCACTGTAAATGCAGCCGCAGTACTGCTGGCGGTAGAGGCCGAGCGGCTTGGTCAGGTGGCGGCTGTCTGAATAGCGTTTCCTCAAATCAACATAGAGGAACTTTACGCCCGTTTCCTGGGCGATTTCATCGCCAATCTCTCTGATTAGCTCATGCTTCTGCTGGGGGCTGATGAGCAGGGTGGTGGTGAAGGCGTCGAATCCCATCTGGCGGGCGGTTTGTGCCGTTTTCCCCAGGCGCAGCCGGAAGCAGTGCTGGCAGCGCTCGGGCTCGCCTTCGTGGCCGACTACCTGGCGGAAGTAGGCTACCATATCATAACCCTGGCTCACGGTGAGGGGCAGGTTCACTTCCTGGGCTAGGAACTGCATCGCCTCCAGGCGCTGCTGGTGCTCGGTGTAGGGGTGGATATTGGGGTTGTACCACAGGGCGCTGACCTCATACCCCAGCCCTCGCCAGTAGTTGACGGTATAGGCAGCACAGTGAGCGCAGCAGCAGTGAAGCAGCACCGTTTTCATTTCTGCATAATTGTAGCAGCCACCTGCGCTTGCTGGCAAAAAGCCTGAGACTTGATACTGGCCTTCAGCGCGCATAAATGTTAGAATTAGGACAAATTTTTCTTCAAGGAGGTGGACATTGTTTTACCAAGTAGAGTATCCACAGCCGGAGCCAGGCCAGAAGCAGATTTCCGCCCTGGTGGTCTTGAACCCCGCCGAGTCCAGGCGGCTTCTGGCCAAAGCCACCGTGGCCCTGCCCGAGGTGCAGCACGCCTACAAGAACGGTATGGTCATCATCGCCCGTGGCATCACCACCGCCTTCGTCACCGAGGAGCTCTTCGGGGTCAAGGTGGAGCCCAAAGCTCACCAGACGGTGGGTCTGGTCTGCGGCGGCATCACCAACGCCAACGCTGGACCACCTCCCTGCACCTGGCACGTGATCAGGAAGGGGAAGGTGGTTGAGGGGGCTGACTCCAATGTGGAGATACTTGATTTTGGCCCTGATGATGTTTTCAT
>MTNR01000050.1 GCA_002011495.1 Dehalococcoides sp. JdFR-56
AGTTGACGCCACGGGACGGGTGGAACGCTTCAAGAAACGCTACCAAGTGAAAGACTAAACCAGCTCAAGACAAAGAGGGCAGGAGCGGGGCTCTAAAAACCGCTCCTTTTTGTTTATGGAGAGCTTTTTATGGCCAGAAGATTCCATTACGGTGGCCAGGCGGTTATCGAGGGGGTGATGATACGGGGGCGGAAAGCGGCGGTGACCGCGGTGCGCCGTCCTGACGGCGGGCTGGCGATGAATATCGAGCCGCTGGGCGGCATCTACACCGGCTGGATGAGGCGAACCCCGCTGCTGCGAGGCATCGTGGTCTTGATCGAGGCGATGATACTGGGCATCAAAAGCCTGCTCTACTCCGCCAACGTGTCCTTGGAAGAAGAGCAGGAGGAGATTTCAGGAAAAGCGGTCTGGGCGATGCTCGTCCCGGCGCTGGGGCTGGCCATCGTTCTCTTTCTCATCGTGCCCCTCTTCCTCACCAAGCTAATCAGCCCTTATCTCAGCTCCTCTCTGGTGTTCAATCTCATTGAAGGCCTGATACGGCTGGCTATTTTCATCGCCTACCTCAAGCTGGTCAGCCTGCTGCCAGACATCAAGCGGGTATTCCGCTACCACGGTGCCGAGCACAAAGCGGTAAACGCCTTTGAAGCTGGGGTGCCCATGGAGGTGGCCGCGGTCAGAGAGCACGCCACCGCCCATCTACGCTGCGGCACCAGCTTTCTCTTCATCGTGCTGATGATCGCCATCGTGGTTTTTGCCCTGGTGGGCCGGCCGGCGCTCTGGCTCATGGTGCTCTCCCGGATTCTCCTCATCCCGGTCATCGCTGCCCTCGGCTATGAGGCCATCCACTTCGGCGCTAGTCACAGCCGGAACGTGCTGGTCCGGGCAGTTCTGGCGCCAGGGTTGTGGCTGCAGGGGCTGACTGCCAAAGAGCCAGATGATGCCCAGATAGAGGTGGCTCTGTCTGCATTAAGGAAGGCGGTGGAGATTGACCAAGAGGAGGAAGCTCAGCCCTCCGCCTGAGCCTCCCCCAAGTCCTTCTCGGTTAACGTCTGGAAGAAGCAGGTTCTATTGCCGGTATGGCATACCGGGCCAAGGGGATGTGCCCTGACCAGAATGGTATCACGGTCACAATCCTGCCACACTGAGCGCACCAGAAGGCGGTTCCCGGAGGTCTCCCCCTTGTGCCACAGCTCCTGGCGGCTGCGGCTGTAAAACCAGACCTCACCGCTGGAGAGGGTGCGGCGCAGCGCCTCCTCATTCATGTAGCCCAGCATCAGCACTTCCCCACTATCCTCGTCCTGAACTATGGCCGGGATAAGCCCTTTTTCATTGAACTTCAAATCTTCCCCCAATTCGGCTTCCTTTCTAATGCTAACTATTATACCTGGCTTATTATCGCCAGAGCCTGCTTCAAGTTGATATCTCCGGTATAGAGCGCCTTACCCACTATCGCCCCCTCGGCGCCGAGCTTCTTCAGCATTTTGAGATGATTAAGTGAGGAAATCCCCCCTGAGGCGATGATGGGCAATCTGACGGCATCAATGAGCTCAGCGATGGCAGCGAAATTGGGCTCGGTGAGCGTGCCGTCGCGGCTGATATCGGTATAGATGAAGCGCCTCACCCCCAGCTTGACCATGGCCTTGATGAACTCCAGCGCCTTCAGCTCCGTCTGCTGACGCCAGCCGCGGATGGCCAGGCGCCCGGCACGGGCATCAACGCTGACGATGATTGACTCCCTGAACTTCTGACAGGCGGCCTCAACTATCTCGGGATTCTCCACTGCAACCGTGCTCAAGATAACACGCTCTATGCCGGCTTTGAGCACCTCCTCTATCGTCTCCAGCTGGCGAATGCCGCCGCCCAGCTGGGTGGGAATCAGCGCCGCGCTAGCTATCTCCTTAACAATGGGCAGGTTCAATAGCTCCCCCTTGGCCGCGCCATCAAGGTCAACGATGTGCAGCCTGGGAGCACCCAGTGACTGCCATTTCAGGGCCACCTCAAGCGGGTCATCGGAGAATACCATCTCCCTCTCGTAGTCACCCTGAAACAGGCGCACACACCGGCCGCCTCTGATGTCCACCGCTGGGATTATCTCTATCGCCGCGTACCCCTTCGTTTTTTCTCTATTATAATTTACCGTTGGGGAGGAAAACAAATGGGGGTCTTCATTTGACAAAATCGCGGCTAACTTATAGAATCAAGCTTAGATATAAAAGCAAAGTCCCCAGCCATCGACCCGCTAGCCGGGCGGTGAGCCAGCTTTAAGGCAGGACATTAACAGACTAGTCCGCTTGGATCAGGCATGACCGAGACGGCGCAAAATGAACTTGAATCTTTAAAAAGCCTTCTCTGGCTATGCCGGAGGAGGCTTTTTTAATCCATAAGGGGGTGTGGCGATGAAAGTTGTGGAGACCATCACCGAGATGAGAGAGGCGCGAAGACAGCTTACTGAGCCAGTTGGCTTCGTGCCCACCATGGGCTACTTCCATGAAGGTCACTTAAGCTTGATACGGCGGGCCCGCGCTGACAACCCATCTGTGGTGGTTAGCATCTTCGTTAATCCAACCCAATTTGGCCCGCATGAGGACTTCGACACCTATCCCCGCGACCCTGAGCGTGACCTGGCCCTGCTGGAAAAGGAAAGGGCAGATATCGTCTTCATGCCCTCGGTGGCCCAGATGTATCCCCCTGGGTTCAATAGCTGGGTGGAGGTGAGTAAGCTTACCGAGCGGCTGGAGGGGGCTTCCCGCCCCGGCCACTTCCGCGGGGTGGCCACCGTGGTGACCAAGCTATTCAACATCGTGCAGCCCAATGTGGCCTACTTCGGGCAGAAGGACGCCCAGCAGGCCATCGTCATCAGAAAGATGGTGGCTGACCTCAATATGAACTTGGAGATAGTCATCCTGCCCACGGTGCGCGAGCCTGACGGCCTGGCCACGAGCAGCCGTAACGCCTATCTTAACGCTGAGGAGCGCCAGGCGGCCACTGTCCTCTACCGGGCGCTGAGTCTAGCCCAAAAATTATGGGCGCAGGGGGAGAAAGACGCTGAGCACATACGGCAGGAGATGAAGGCCCTTATTCAGAAGGAGCCACTGGCCACCATTGACTACGTGAGCATCGCCGACCCGCAGACTTTAGAGGAACAGGACCAAATCAAGCCCCCAGCGCTGGCCTCGCTGGCGGTGAAAATCGGCAAGACAAGATTGATAGATAATATGGTGCTGGAGTAAGTCTACTCCTTCACCAGCGCCATCAGCCCCAGCATAGCCGCCAGAGCCAGCCCGGCGCCAAAGAAGAAAGGCGCCGCCGGGTTTACCACATCCCAGAGCCAGCCAGCAATCAGGCTCGCCGGGAGAAGGGTGAGGCCAACCACGCCGTGGTACAGCCCGTAGGCGCTGCCCCTCCTCTCCTCAGCCACCAGGTCAGCGACGAAGGCTCGGGCCACTCCCTCCACGATTCCATAGTAGACTCCGTAACAGGCAAAAAGGAGCCATATCAGCGGCAGGCTTACGGTCAGGGCAAATCCCAGATAAACCATGCCGTAAATAAACCAGCCCAGGATGATAACCCGCCTTCTGCCCAGCTTGTCAGAGAGCATGCCCGCCGGCAAGGAAACCGCGCTGTAGGTGATATTGAGCAGGACCAGCATCAATACCACGTGGATGAGGGGCGCCCCCAGATTCTGCGCCCGCAGGATGACGAAGAAATCGCTGGAATTACCCAAGGTGAAGACAGCCATAATGCCCAAGAATACCTTGAAGCGCTTATCAAAGCCCCCAGATACCCCAGACGCCCCCACCCCAGAGCCAGAAGCGCTGGCCGGCGCTGGACGCCGCCTCTCACGCACAAAGATAATCAGCACCAGCACCGCCAGCCCAGCAGGGATGACCCCCGCCAACACCAGCCATTGATAGGTCCACAGCTTGAGCTCCAGCCCCCCGCCCTGAACCAGATAGATGATAACCGCAGCTATCACCAGCCCCAGAACCGCGCCCAGCGTGTCCATGGCCCGGTGCAGCCCGAAGCCCCTGCCTCTCTCCTCCTCCGAGACCGAATCAGCCACCAAAGCATCACGCGGGGAGGTGCGGATACCCTTCCCCACCCTATCGGCAAACCTGACCGCCAGCACCACTCCCCAGGTTGACGCCAGGTACATGAAAGGCTTGGCCAAGGTGGAAAGGCCGTAACCCAGCACCGCCAGGAGCTTGCGCCTGCGCAGCCTATCACTTAGGCGGCCGCTGAAGATGCGGAAGATGGCATCGGTGCTCTCCGAGATGCCGCCGACGAGACCGACGATGGTGGTAGCTGCCCCCAGCACGTTATTCAAAAAGAAGGGGACCAGGGTGAAGATCATCTCGCTGCTGACATCGGTGAGCAGGCTGACCACACCCAGGAAGAAGACGTTGGGATTGAGCCCCCAGATTCGCTTGCGCTCCGTATCCGCCAATGATTCGGCCAACTACTTCTCCTCCATCACCTCGGCGACCAGTTCCCGGATTTTCTTTCTAGCTTCCTCAAGTGCCACCTTGCCCTTCTCGGTAATGGTGTAGTATCGGCGCACCTTGCCCCCAACCACCTTGGGGTGGCTTTCCAGATAGCCCTCCTTCTCCAGGCGATGTAGCGTCGGATACAACGTGCCCGGGCCCAGCCTGTACCCATGCCTGGCCAGCTCCTCAGCCATCCCCAGGCCGAAGATGGGCCCCTCGGTGGCGTGGTACAGGATATGAATCTTGATAAAGCCGAGAAAGAATTCCCTATCTACCATGATAATGCTTCCCGATATTGTATTGCGATATTATCCTACAATGGGTCGCCCCCTGGCGTCAAGGGCCGGCCACAGCGCCTTGACACTCATATTTGTAACCGTTACAATATTCTCTGTGCCGAGGTAGCTCAGTTGGTAGAGCAGCGGACTGAAAATCCGCGTGTCCCCAGTTCGATTCTGGGCCTCGGCACCAAAAGGCCGCCGGAGCGGAAGTAGTTCAGCGGTAGAATGCCTCCTTGCCAAGGAGGAGGTCGCGGGTTCGAATCCCGTCTTCCGCTCCATCTGAAAATAGGCCGAAGTGGCGGAATGGGTAGACGCGACAGTCTCAAAAACTGTTGGAGGGCAACCTCCGTGTCGGTTCGAGTCCGACCTTCGGCAGACTTCACCCGCCCGCCATGGTGCCGAGTTGTGTAGTGGTAGCACAGGGGACTTTGGATCCTCTAGCCCAGGTTCGAATCCTGGCTCGGCAGCCATAACCCCCTAGGAGCTTTCCCCCGGTATCAATTCAAACAGGCTTGTGCTATACTTTGAACCAGAAATCATTGGGAAGGAACCAAGGAAGTGAGCAGGACCAGGGTAGGCATCATCAATGTCACCGGCTATGCTGGCGTTGAGCTGGCCCGGCTGCTCCATCAGCACCCAGAAGTGGAGCTTGCCTCGGTTACCGGGCGCAGCGCCGCCGGACAGGAGCTAATGCAGGTTTTCCCTCACTTAAGCAATCTGGGCCTGACCATTGAGGCCAAACTGGGGAAGGTTGACCTCGTCTTTTCGGCGATGCCCCACAAAGATAGCGCCCAGGAGGTTATCCCGCTGGTTGAGGCCGGGCTCAAGGTGGTGGACATCAGCGCTGACTTCAGGCTGAAAGACGCTGAGGAGTACCCGCGCTGGTATGGCTTTGCCCATCCGGCACCCCAGCTACTATCACAGGCGGTATACGGACTTCCCGAACTTCACCGGGCGCAGCTTGCCTCGGCGCAACTCGTGGCCAACCCCGGCTGCTACCCCACCGGAGCCATTCTGGCGCTGGCGCCCGCGGTCAAGGCAGCTATCATCGCGCCCGAGATTATCGTTGACAGCAAATCCGGCGTCTCTGGAGCCGGCCGAAGCTTGAGCCTGCAGACCCACTTCTCCGAGGTCAATGAAGACGTCTCTGCCTACGCCCTAGGAGGACACCGGCACCTCCCCGAGATCGCCCAGGAGCTAAAGCTGCTCGGGGCCAAGTCACCTTCAATAACCTTTGTCCCCCACCTGATACCGATGACCCGGGGGATACTGACCACCGCCTATGCCCCCCTGCTCCCCGGCAAGCTCGCCAGCGGCAAAAAGGGAGAAGAGGAATTAAGGCAGCTTTATCTTGACTTTTACCAGGACGAGCCCTTTGTCCGGGTGACCGAAGCCCCACCCCACACCAAGCACACCTGGGGGAACAACATGTGCCTGGTCTACCCCACCATTGACCAACGCACAGAAAGGCTCGTCGTCATCAGCTGCATTGATAACCTGGTCAAGGGAGCGGCGGGACAGGCCATCCAGAACATGAACCTGATGCTCGGTCTAGCCGAAACCACCGGGCTTGAGACACTGGCGGTTTACCCCTAAAACCCAAACCTATTTGGGCGCCGTCTCCCGCTCCACCATCTCCTTATAGGCCGCCATCAGCCTCTTGGTGATTTCCCCAGGCTTCCCTGCACCGATAGTTATCTTCTTTTCGCCGGCATCTATTTCAACCAGCGGCATTATCTCCATCACGGAACTAGTGAGAAAAGCCTCGTCAAACCGCTCCAGGTCCTCCAGCCTTACTTCAGTCTCATTGACCTTTAGCTTGAGAGTAGGCGCTAGCTCCATCACCACCCCACGGGTAACGCCGGGCAAGATCCCGCTCGCCACTGGCGGCGTAATCAAGCTGGAGCCAGCTACGAAAAAGACATTGCTGATGCTGCCCTCGGCGATAAACCCGCGCTCGTTCAAGAGCAGGGCTTCATCCAGCCCAGCGGCCTCAGCCTCCATTTTGGCCAGGATGCTGAGGAGATAGTTGGTTGTTTTCAGGCAGGAGAGGAGAGATTGGCTATCACGGCGAAGAGACGCTACCAAGGCTTTAAAACCTTGAGCGTACTTTGGCGCCGGCAGCGGCGCGTAACTCCTGGCGGTTATCAGCACGGTGGGCGTGGCCTCAGCACCGGAGCCGGGAAATGAGGCAACCTCTCCTCGGGAGACGGTCAGCCGCAGACGAGCTTCCTCCAGGCCATTGGCCTGCAGGGTATCAAGGCAAGCCTTCCTCAGGTCAATATCAGCTAGCCCCGAGCCCAGGCCGATAACCGCTGCCGAGTCCAGCAGGCGCTTTAGGTGCCGCTCCAGGAGGAAAATCTGGCCCCGGTAGGCGCGCATGGTCTCAAACAGTCCGTAGCCATAGAGAAAGCCATGGTCAAACACGGATACCTTTGCCTGAGAACGGGGGATGAGCGCGCCACTCAGATAAACAATCTCCTCCATTAGCCTTCGTCCCCTGCTTTTGGTTTGGGCAGGCGCAGGAAGTTGGCCAAGATATCATGCCCCCTATCGGTGAGAATAGATTCTGGGTGGAACTGGATTCCTTCCACCACATCGGCTCGGTTTCTCAGCCCCATAATCTCCCCTTCCTCGGTTCGGGCGGAGACCTCAAGCGAGGCGGGCACGCTCTCCGCATCTATCACCAGGGAGTGATAGCGCCCCCCGATGAGCGGAGACGGTAGGCCAGCAAAGATGGTCTGGCCATCGTGGAAGATGGGTGAGGTCTTGCCATGCACCGGGACAAGGGCCCGCTCGATTCTGCCGCCATAGACATACCCGATGCACTGGTGCCCCAAGCACACCCCCAGAATGGGAATCCTCCCCCGGAAGTGGCGAACGACATCGTTGGAGATGCCCGCTTCCAATGGAGTGCAGGGGCCCGGGGAGATGATGATGTGGCTTGGTGACATCACCTCAATCTGCTCTAAAGTGATGGCGTCATTACGATAGACCACCGGCTCCTCACCCAGTTCACCCAGATATTGCACCAGGTTGTAGGCAAACGAATCGTAGTTATCAATGACCAGAATCACGGTGCCGCCTCCACCGTCACCTGAGTTGACAGACCCAGCGCCTGAATCAGCGCCCTAGCTTTATCCAGCGTCTCCTCGTATTCCGCCTCTGGCTCCGAATCATAGACGATGCCACCCCCCACCTGGAAGTAAGCCCTTCCTTCCTTAATCAAAAAAGTGCGAATCACGATGTTTAGGTCCATCTCCCCGCTGAAGCTGAGATAGCCAATTGAGCCGGTGTAAACGCTCCTCCGCGTCGGCTCCAGCTCATCGATAATCTCCATGGCCCGCACCTTGGGGGCGCCAGTGACGGAGCCGCCAGGGAAGGTGGCCTTGAGCAGGTCAATGCGGCTTTTGTCCGGCCACAATCTCCCCACCACCGTGGAGGTGAGGTGAAAGACGGTGGGATAGGTCTCCAGGATAGCCAGTTCCGTGACCTTTACCGTGCCGTAGCGGCAGACCCTGCCGATGTCATTGCGCTCCAGGTCAACGATCATCACGTTCTCCGCCCGGTCCTTCGCGCTTGAGAGCAGCTCCTGAGCCAAGGCTCTATCCTCCGCCGGCGACCTACCCCGCGGGCGGGTCCCCTTGATGGGGCGGGTCTCCACCCAATCACCCCTCACCTTAAGAAACCGCTCCGGTGAAGCGCCCACCACACTCACCCCATCAAAGCCAAGATAGCTGGCGAAGGGGGCGGGATTGATAGCGCGCAGCCGCAGGTATAGTTCGTAGGGTGGAATATTGAGGCTAGTTTCAAATCTCTGAGAAAGGTTCACCTGGAAGATGTCACCGGCACAGATATACTCCCGGGCGGCTTTCACCGCCTCCAGGTACTCTTCATGCGAAAAGTTTGACTTGAGCACCATGCTCTCCTCAGCAATAAGCGGGGGTGGCGTCTCGCTGGCAAGGGGTGTATCCAAAATCAAGCTCTTTATCTCCTTGATTCTTTCCCGCGCCCTTCGTCTTCTTCTGCTTTCCTCCAGCTCAGGAAAACCGGAGGAGACTAGATACGCTCTCCCCTCCAGATGGTCAAAGACGAGGACGACGTCATAGAAAGCCAGATAGCATTCAGGGAGGTTTAAATCATCAATCGCGGTAGCCGGCAGGCGCTCAATAAAATGACAGAGGTCATAGCTGAAGTAACCCACCGCCCCACCCGCCAGGGGAATCCCCATCGGACACCCGTCCAGCGCATAGACCTCGAGTAGCTCCCCAACCAGGTCAAAGGGATTTCCCCGCCGGCTTTCCCCGGCTCCATCCCTTATGAGCCATATCTCATCACCCCGGCTGCGCAGCACCAGAAAAGGATGAGCTCCCATAAAGGAATAACGCCCTAGTTTGCCCGGGTCCATGCCACTATCCAAAAAGAAGCTAAAGGGATGGTCTTTGAATCTCTGAAAGCAGGCAAGCGTGCTGAGCGGGGTATGTATTTCCTCGACCGCTGGATAACGCTTCATTCTCCTCCTGAAATTATATATCGGCGCGCTCACTTTATAAAGTAAGGCTTCCATAATTGCCTCTTCGGGCACGCTCTGCTATGCTTAAGGCAATGAGAGAAATCTTAAATAGTACCACCGCTGGGGCAGCTCTGCGCCGCGTTGACTACCTCAAGATCACCATCTTTGGCTTTGCCCTAGCTGCCCTGTGGAACAGCTTGCACAGCATCGTTCTGCCCCTGCGCCTGCTGGACCTGGTCAGTGAAGCGCAAAAGAACACCTACCTCGGGCTGCTCACCTTCACCGGCCTGCTCCTGGCCATGGCCGTCCAGCCAGTAGCCGGGGCGCTTAGTGACCGCTCCAGCTTCAGCTGGGGGCGCCGGCGTCCCTATATTCTGCTCGGCACCATGGCTGCTATCTTGCTTCTTCCCGGAATAGGTCTCTTTGGCAGCTATGCCGCCCTCTTCGTCATCTATTGTCTATTACAAGTAAGCGCCAATACCGCGCAGGGGCCGTTTCAGGCGTTTATTCCTGACCTGGTTCCGGAAAGAAAAAGGGGGCTAGCTTCGGGCATAAAAAGCCTGCTTGAAATCGTGGGGGGAATCGCGCTGGTGCGCCTGATAGCCTACTTCATGAGTCAATATTCCGCCGGAGAAAAGGGCATCTGGCTGTGGCTGGTTCTGGGGGCATTGGCCGCCGTGCTCTTGGGAGCCATGGTGGCCACCGTGCTCACGGTTAAGGAGCAACCTGGGAGGGTCGGCGCGCACCCGGCCCTCTTCCCAACCCTGTATCGAAGTTTCAAGATTGACCTTAAATCACGCCCGGATTTCGTCTTCTTCCTCCTCTCGCGCCTGCTCATCTTCATGGCGCTGGCCACTGTGCAGACATTCGCCCTGTTTTACCTCCGGGACGTGGCCGGAGTGGCCAGTCCAGCCACGGCCACTGCTGACCTTCTCATCGCCGCCGGTATTGGCATGATAGCCGCCGTTTATCCCGCCGGCCTTCTCGCCGACCGGATAGGCCGCCGCTCGGTGGCCGCTTTCTCCGGGCTCCTCGGTGCCTCAGGGGTTCTACTGATGCTCCTCTTTCCTGGCTACGGATACATCATCGCCGGCGGCGCCCTTTTGGGCATCGCCGCCGGCGCCTTTATGAGCTCCAACTGGGCCCTGGCCACTGATCTAGTAGCCAAAGGAGAGGAGGCCCGATATCTAGGCCTGACCAACCTGGCCACCGCCGGGGGAGCGGCGCTGGCCCGCCTCATCGGCCCAGCCATTGATTTCTTCAATGCCTACCGCCCCGGCCTGGGCTATCAGGTGATGCTAGGGGCCTGCTTTCTCTACTTTGTGGCCGGCTCCGCGCTCCTCCTCAAAGTCAAAGGGCGTTCCTAGCCGAAGTAAGGCAGCACCGCCTCCCAGCCCAAGGCCGCCAGCAGGATAAAAACGGAGTAGAGCAAACTTCTGCCCAGCCAGCAAATAAGCACAAACTTCCACAGGGGAAAGCGGAGGACGCCCGCCGCTAGCCCAACCAGGTCAAAGAACAAAGGCACCAAGGTGAAGATAAAGATGGCGATGGTTCCCCATCGCCTCACCCAGGCCACCAGCCTCCCGTAGAGCTGGCTCCTCTCCACAATGCCCCGCCCACTGTAGCCGGCCATATAGCCGACCACCTCGCCCAGAGCTGCCCCGGCGCCACCAGCCAGCCCAACTATTACCGGCCCAGCTAGCCCGGTGGCTGAGTACATGACAATGCCCAGCCCAGAGAGTATGGGTAGCACTATGCCTGGCAAAAGAACCGAAGCATTTCCAATCAGACTGATGAGGAAAGCACCCAGATAGCCATAGCTTTGCAGCCTGGCAACAAGCTCTGGATTGCGCCCCAAAAGAAAGAGCCCAACGCTGATGGCGATAACCAATAGTAAGGTCAAAAGGGGGATGATTTTGTTTCTCAGGTGTCCCCTTTGCCCCATCCCATGCGCTCTATCATGACCAGCCATGTCACTCATCGCTTATCTGGCACCACCACCCGCGGATTGGGCTTGCCCGCTGAGCCTGATTTTGCTATACTTAGCTAACGTGTGCCCCCATCGTCTAGAGGTCTAGGACACCGGCCTTTCAAGCCGGCAACGGCGATTCGAATTCGCCTGGGGGCATAAGTTATTGCCATCCCGGCCCGATTGGTCTTAGGGCTAGCTTAAGCCTCAAGCAGGATATCGCTCACCTCTCTGGCGAACGCTTCACTCTCTGGGTCTCCGGTGATGAGCTCTATCTGGGCAGGAGACCCCACCCCCAAGCCCAGCTCCACCGCCCGGGCAATCTGCTCCTGCTTGAAGATCGGCCCCTGGCTTACCTCTGGGGTCGTGCCCAATAGCCGCAAGACCGCCACCCCCACCGCATCAATGGCCACCCGGTCACTGCCCGCCAGCATCACCCCAGCCTTCACCCGGGTGCCACGGTCAGGGCCGCCATCAACGAAGGCCTCAACGCCATCCAGCAGGATGAGGTCTGGCGAATACGCGGTGTTGATCTCGGCGATCATCTGCCGCTGATAAGGGGAGTTGTGTAGTTCGCCCATATAAGGGTATCCAGTGCGGGGCACCATGCCCACCGAGTTCTTCAGGGAAAGGGTGAAGTGACCACCATAGGCATGCGTCTTAAGACAACAGGTCTGGACGATGGACTCCGCCTCAAGGTAAACCCGGGCAAAGTGGAAGCCATACCTCCAGTGGCTCTCCTCTGGCCGCAGATGAACCCATCCCTCCTCCGCGAGCTCTTGAAGGTTGACCACCTCAAAGCCCAGCTCCCTGGCCAGCGGGAAGATTCCCTTCGCCTCCATCACCTGACGGGTATCAGGGGGGCCGCTGCGCTCCGCCAGCGTGATGCGGGTCGCTCCCATCTCCTGAAGGGCCAGCACCAGCGTGCGCAGGGTGTCATTGTGGGTTGAAGCCGGGGCAGGGTCAGCAGTGTTGAAATTGGGCTTTAAAGTAACCGCCTTACCCCGCACCGGATTTGACCGGAGCAGAGCGATGGCTCTGGATACAGCCTCGGCCCGGTCTGAACTTCGTACCAGGCTTACCTTGGTGGATAACATCTCCTGGGATGCTGACATTTCCCCCTCCCGCCGGCTATATTCCATAGCGGCTATTGCGCCTATATTAAGTCCCCGCTCTGGAGATTGTCAAGGCTAAAGCCATCTTAACCAGCAAAAATTATTGACAAAAGATGCCCGAGCTACTTAAAGTGTCAATTACTGAGGACATCAACCGACGGAGTGGAGCTAGCTTGCGAATCATCGTGCCGATGAAACAAGTGCCCGATATGAGGCAGGTTAAGTTTGACACCGAGAAGGGCAAAGTTGACCGTAGCTCCGCCGCTGCCGAGATAAACCCCTTTGACCTCCACGCTCTGGAGACAGCCGTTCAACTTAAGGAGAAACTGGGAGCTGCCGTCACCGCCATAAGCATGGGGCCACGGCGAGCGGAAGTGGCCCTGCGGGATGCCCTGGCCAGAGGAGCGGATAGCGCGGTACTGCTTGAGGACAGCAAATTTGCCGGGGCGGATACGCTGGCAACCTCCTATACTCTGGCCTGCGCCATCAGAAAACTGGGAGGGTTTGACCTAATTATCTGTGGCGAGAAGACGGTGGACGGAGACACCGGGCAGGTTGGCCCTGAGCTGGCGGAGCACCTGAACATACCGCACCTGGCCTATGTATCCAAGCTGGTGGAGGCGGGAGAAAAGCTGGTGGCGGTGTGCGATATGGAAGGGGAAGCCCACATCGTAGAGGCAAGCCTTCCGGTGCTGCTCATGGTGACCAAGGATATCAATATCCCCAGGCTTCCCACCTTCCGAGATAAGGCAATGGCCAGAAAGGCAGAGGTGACCATATGGAACGCCGAGGAGCTCTCCTCCTTCGCCGACCCAAGCCGATTCGGGATAGAGGGCTCCCCCACCCGAGTGCGAAAGGTCTTCCTACCTTCTGAGGAAGGCAGGAAGGGCAAAATCTTCCGCAACACAAATGAGGAAGCTATAAGTGACGTCGCCCAAGCCATCCTTGACTTCCTTGGTTGAAAGCTGAGTATTGGAGAGACGGATAGTGAAGGATTATGCCGGCGTCATGGTTTTTGCCGAGCAGCGGGAGGGCAGAATCCACCCAGTGACCTATGAGCTGCTGGGCAAGGGAAGGGAGATTGCCGATAAGCTGGGGAGGCCGCTTTCCAGCGTGCTCTTGGGTGACCAGCTAGAGGCAGAGGCGAGAGAGCTTGTCTACCACGGCGCAGATAGAGTATTCTGGTATGACCACCCGGTCCTTAAAGACCCGGACCTGGTGAACTACAAGCATAATATCGTCAGGCTGGTGAGGGAAGTAAATCCGGAGATATTTCTCCTCGGGGCAACCCGCTGGGGTAGATCCTTGGGAGCCAGGATAGCCGCCGCGCTGGGCACGGGGCTGACCGCTGACTGCACTGGCCTTGAGGTCGACGAGGACGGTAGCTTAATCCAGATTCGCCCCGCCTTCAGCGGCAACGTTCTGGCGCAGATCAAGACCAGCACCAAGCCCCAGATGGCCACGGTGAGATACAAGGTTATGTCAAGTCTGCCCCGGGATACCCATAGAAATGGCGAGATAATCAGGAAGCAAGCCGAGCTTATCCCCTCCCCGCTCACCATCACCGGCAAGGAAAGAGCGGCTGAAGCTGATATCGCCGAGGCCGAGGTCATCGTCTCCGGCGGTGCCGGATTGAAAAGAGCCGGAGACTTCTCGCTTCTTGCGGAGCTAGCTGAGCTTCTCGGGGGTACTGTTGGCTCAAGCCGCCTGCCGGTAGATAGCGGCTGGATCGGCAGGGAACACCAAGTCGGGTTCAGCGGCCATACCGTCAAGCCCAAAGTCTATATTGCCTGCGGCATCTCCGGGAGCCCCCAGCACCTGGCCGGCATGAGGGAGTCTGGCTGCATCATCGCCATCAACAGCGACCCCTCGGCCCCCATATTCAAAATTGCTGACTACGGGATTGTTGGCGACCTCTATGAGGTAGTCCCAAAGCTAATCAAAAACATTAAAAGATTAAAGAGGTGCAACTCATGATAAATGCGCAGCAGTTACAGGAGATTGTGGGAGAGGATTGGGTTATCACCAAGCGGGAGCAGATGGAGAGCTACCTCGTCGATGAAACGGCCGTGGCCATAAGGCCCAAGCCAGCGGATAACGTCATCTTGGTAAAGCCGGCCAGCGCTGAGGAAATTTCAGAGATTCTGAAACTAGCTAACCGAGAGCTAACTCCGGTCTTCGTCAGAGGTGGCGGCACTGGGATATGTGGTGGCGCCGTGCCCATCAGAGACGGCATCGTCCTCTCCACGGAGAGGCTGGATAGGATTGAGGAGGTGGATAGAGCCAACCTGATGGTGGTGGCTCAAGCTGGGGTCGCTTTTGGCGCCATGCTGAAGGCAGTGGAAGATGCTGGCCTTTTCTTCCCACCCCACCCCGGAGCGGAGAACGCTCACGTGGGCGGTCTGGTCGCCTGCAATGCCGGTGGCGTCCGGGCGGTAAAATACGGCGTTATCCGCAACTTCGTCCGGGGACTGGAGGCAGTCATCCCCACCGGGGAGATCCTCATGATGGGTGGCAAGTTGCTCAAAAACAACCAGGGGCTTGATTTGATGCACCTCTTCATCAACAGCGGTGGCACGCTGGGGGTGATCACCAAAGTGATTTTCCGGCTGTGCCCCAAATTCATCAGCAGCGGCACCCTGGTTATCTCCTATGATAACCGCCATGAAGCGATTGACACCGTCCCCGAGATACTGCAGAGCGGGATAACCCCGCTGGCCATAGAATACGTGGAACGCAACGTGATTGAGATTTCAGCCCGCCGGCTGGGCATGCGCTGGCCGGCCGCCAAGGGGCAGGCCTTCCTCATCGTGATGCTAACCGGTGATAGTGAGGATGAGGTATATGCCCAGGGTGAAAGGGTCTCTAATATCTGCGAAAAGCACCAGGCGGTTGACATTTTGATCGCGGAAAGAAAGGAGGAGCAGGCCGATATCCTCAAGATACGCAGCGAGGTATATAGCTCGCTGAAAGATAACGTGGCCGACGTCCTGGATATCACCGTGCCTCCCGCCAGCATCGGAGTGATGATGGACAAGGTGGACACGATCGCCCAGCGCTTTGATACCACCATCCCCACCTACGGGCACGCCGCCGACGGCAACCTCCACCCCCACCTGATGCGAGACCTCCACGAGAGAGGCATACTGCGCCAGGTAAAAAGGGAGATATATCAGGAAGCCATCAAACTGGGGGGCGTCATCACCGGTGAGCACGGCCTGGGGGTGGTGAGGCTCCCTGACCTTGACCTCTGCCCGGATGGGAAGACCTGGGAACTGATGCGGGGAATCAAGCGCGTCTTTGACCCCAACAATATACTGAGTCCCGGGATTGGTTTATTATGAGAGGAGCAAAACCAGAGGAAAGGAGAAAACGCCATGGAACTGGGCCTGGAAGGCAAGGTGGCCATCGTCACCGGTGGCGCCCGGGGAATAGGTAAAAGCATCGCTGAGGGATTTGCCCGAGAGGGATGTAACGTCGTTATCAGCGATATCTTGTCTGAAGCAGCACAGAAGACAGCCAAAAACTTGGCCCAGAATGGAATAAAGGCACTTGCGGTTGAGACCGATGTGAGCCAGAAGGCCAGCGCCGATAATCTGGCCGCGGTTACCATAAAGGAATTCGGCAGAATAGACATCTTGGTTAATGCCGCGGGCATCGTGCGCGACAGCAGATTTGTTGATATTGAGGAGGAGGAGTGGGACCAGATTCTCAACATCAATGCCAAAGGCGTTTATCTGGTGACCAAAGCCGTTGTCCCCCATATGATCGCGGCCAGAGCGGGGAAAATCGTCAACATCTCCTCTCGCTCCGGCAAGGAGGCGCAGGCAGGGCTCTCCCACTACGGGGCCTCAAAGTTCGCCGTCATCGGCCTGACTCAAGCGCTGGCCAAGGAGCTGGCGGAATACAACATCAACGTGAACGCGGTCTGCCCGGGCATTCTGCACACCGATATGTGGGAGAAAATCCTTGACGCCAGATCAGCACGAACCGGCCTTCCCCGAGAGGAGATATGGGCCAGAATGCTGGACACCATCCCGCTGAAGAGGCCACAGCTGCCGGAGGATATCGCCAACGTCGTCCTTTTCTTATGCTCGGAGGTGTCCCGGAACATAACCGGGGAAGCGATCAACGTCAACGGCGGCGCCCGCATGGATTAGCCAAGCTATCCGGTGAGGCCCTCAATGTAGCCGATGAAGTCCCCCACGGTGGCGAACTCCTGCATCCTATCGATGTCAATCTCAATATTATAGGCGTTCTCCAGGGCAACGATAATCTGCACCCAGTGCAGGGAATCAGCCTTGATATCCTTCAAAGCGGTCTCCGGGCTGATCTCATCCGGGCGGCAGCGCGCGATGCGGGCGATGGTTCCCCTTACTTCCTCCAGCGTAGACATTCCCACCTCCTGAAACGCCAGGGCAGCAACAGCCGCCCTCACTAGCCCACTCCTACCAGGTATGACTTATGGCATCCTTGGGACAAACGCGTTGGCAATTCGCCTCAAGGCAGCGATTGCAGGCATAAAAGCCGGGGCAGAGCAGGGCCAATTTTTTGCGGGCCTCGTCCTTCACCCTGGCCTTGGGCTGGCCATCACCACCCGCCGCCACCTCAAAGATCCCTGAGGGGCAGACGGGCACACACCGCCCGCAGCCATCACATTGGCCAGTATCAATGGTGATGAAGTAATTCCCGGTGCCATCGGAGTAGCCGTAATGAATCCTGGACTCATCTTTGGTACCGATGCCACGGCAGCGGTCTCGGGCAAAGAGCGCCGCCCCCAGCGCGCCTACTATCTGCGGGTCCTCGCAGAGCAATGGCTCCAGCCCCACCTTTTCCCGGAGCTTGGCCACCATCCCTTTATTCTTGGCAATGCCTCCAGTGATGGTGAAATCCTTCTCAATGGAAACACGCTTGAGCAGGTTGAGGCAGCGGGTAGCTATCGCCTCATTGAGGCCGGCCAGAATATCGTTCTTGCTCACCCCCCTCCTCAGATAGCCGATGGCCTCGGATTTGGCGAAAACGGCACAGATGGTGTTGAAGGGAATCGGCTGGCTTGAGTTAAGCGCAGCATCCCCGATCTCCGCCAGGGGGATGTTCAGCACTTCAGCGATCATCTCCAGAAACCGTCCGGTGCCCCCGGCGCATTTATCGTTCATGATGAAGTTGATCACCCGGCCATCGCCGTCACAGTTGATTGCCTTGCAATCCTGCCCGCCCATATCCAGAATGGTTCTCACCGAGGGGAAATACCAGGTGATGCCACGGGCATGACAGCTTATCTCGGAGATGTTCTCGCTGGCGAAGGGAACGAGCACCCTCCCGTAGCCGGTGGCGACCACATACTGAACATCATCCAAGGAGAGGCCAGTCCCTTCCAGCGCCTTGGCCATGGTCATCTGGGAGGTCTTGACACTCTCCGGGCCGGTATCGCAGATCACCGAGGAGATAATGGTGCCATCATCCATCACCACCGCCTTGGATGCCCGAGAGCCGATATCTATTCCAGCAACTATCATTTAGCTAGAAACCTTTCTCCATGTTTTCCTGGGCGATGATGGCCGCCCCCAGCGCGGCCACTATCTGGGGACTATCAGGCACTAGAACTTCAAAACCAAGCTCTTCCTCCAGAATCCTGACCAGCCCGCGGTTCAGCGCCACCCCACCAACCACGGCGACGTCCTTCTCAATGCCAATCCTCTTGCACAGCGAGATGATGCGGCTCACCACAGAAAAATAGATGCCAGCCACGATTTCCTCCTTGGGAGTGGGGGGCTCACGGTGGACGTGGGAGATCACTTCGGACTCGGCGAATACGGCGCAGGTGCTGGTGATATCCGCCCGGGACTTGGCTTTAAAGGAGAGTTCTGACATCTCCTCCAACGTGGTCAGCATCAGCTTGGCCATCTGCTGCAGGAAGATGCCGGTGCCAGCGGCGCACTTATCCTGATTGACCCAGTCATTTAAGCGCCCCCGCTGGTTTACCTTGATCACGGTGCTGCTCTCAGCGCCCATGTCTATCGCCATCCGCACTGAGGGATAAAGATGATTTACGCCCCGGGCTAGACAGGTGGTGATGGCTTTCGGCTGCCGGCTAAAAGCGATGGACTTCCCGCCAACGCCAGTGGAGACGATATATAAATCTTCGTTTGGGCTGAGAGCAGCCTGCTTTAGGACAGCCTCCATGGCGGCCCAGGCGCTGGACTCAGCATCATCCGCGGAGGAGATGACGGTCGAGGCCAGAACTTTCCCGTCATCCAGGACAAGGGCTTTGGTGGTCAGGCTACCGATATCTATCCCCAGCGCTTTCATCGCCCCAAGTTAACGGTCTTCCAAAAGCTCAAAGAACTGCTCCAGCTTCTCGCGTATCTCTTCCTGAGGGTTGATTGTCGGGTCCACGATATCACAATCTATGACCAGCATGGGCACGTCTATCTCATTCAGGATGTCCTTAAACAGTCTGATGGTGGCACAGGTGTGCCGGCACCCCATAAAAGCCCAATATACCGCGCCATCAACCCGATACTGCTCAGCACAAGTGGTGATATCCTTTAAGGCCTCCTCACCAAGGGGGCCATACATGCTGCGCCGCTCTGGAATGAGGCTCGCTTTCTTGGCCACGCTCGCCAAGGGCTTTGAGGGGTCAAGTCTCCCCTCCGCCCAGCGGGTGAAGAGCGGCTCCACCACGCTCACCGCCCCGTACTCCTGCGACATCTTCTCCAGAAAGCCCATGAGATACATCGGTGGGACAAACAGTGTCATCAGGCGGAAGCGCTCCGGGGACACAGCACCTTTTCCCTGACGCACCATCTCCGCCAACTCATCACGAAGCGCCTGGAGGTACTCAGTGGCCTCCGGCTGGCCGGGACAGAGGTAATCTGTGGTCAATAGCTGCAAGAACCCCCGGATATGGAAGGGAGATGGCACCGCCTTGCGCAGTTCACCGATCTCACGGAAGAGCTCCATCTGCCGGTCCATCCCGGCCACAATCTCGGAGAGCTTATCCCAGTCCATCTTCTGCCCTGATTTCTCCTCCAGGAAGCTTATCATGTCCTCCAGTTCACTGATGAGGTATTTCTCCTCGGCCTCGCTGCGCTGGAAGGGGTGGTCAAGGAAAAATCCTGGACAATCATTGAGCTCCATGATCAATTCCCCGCTTTTGGCGGTGTTATCGCAGATGAGGTTAGACCAGAGCATAACGTCAGGGCGGGGTAGCGCCCCCAAAGCGAAGGCCCCCGCCAGGCCCCGATGCGGAGAGCATATCTCCGGGGCCAGCCCCAGCTCAGCCCCAGCAGCCAGAATCTCCGCCTGTTCGCCCAGAAACAGCGCCATCATCCAGGTGGTGGTCTCGGTATGCATGGGGACAATATCCATGGCGTAGAGAATCTCCGAGGGGAAAAAGACGGTATGGGCGGCGATAAATTTGCCCTCCTCACGGGCATTGAGCAGCCGGGTGTAGTAGTTGGCCAGCATTTGGTAGTAAAGGGCGTCACTCTTCGGCACCTCAGGATTGGCCTGGTTCATCCGCGAAATCAGCCGGCAGGCCCGGACAATGGCGCTGATCTTCCCGCCTGGCTTTTCTGAGGTCGTCATCCCTTCTTTCTTGCCTCCAGCATCTCCAGGAAAGCCTGCACCCTAGTCTGAATCTGCCCCGACCCAGAGGTGCCATATTCCACATCCAGGGCCAACATGGGAATCCCCTGGGCTTTGAGCTTATCTCTGAGCAAGGGCAGGTCATGGGCATAGGTTACACAGTAACGGATAATCTGGCTGACGACGCCATCAACCCGATAGTCGCGGGCAAGCTCCAGTATCCGGCCGAAGCGCCCGTCGGAAGGCACCATGCGGGCGCAGGGGAAATTATTCAGGTAGCGCCGGGAAATGGCCTCCAAAGGAGATTTATCCCCATCAAGCACCACCGGGTCAGACCAGTACCGGGTGCTGGTGCAGAGCTCATCGGTTACCACCAGCCCTCCCTGGGCCTCAATGGACCGGATGAACTCGGGGTTGTTCATCACGCTGCCCACCACCATCAGCCGGGCTCTAGCCTTATGCGCCCTGTCCTGCGCCTCAAGCTCATCTAACAAGTCATTAAGCCACTGATTAAACAGCTCCTTGGGCATACGGAAGCTGGCATCCAGCACCTCCATGGTCTCGGCACCGGTGATCGGCGGCGTATCCTGCTTGCGCAGCTCGTAAAGAGAGCGCAGCAGCGCCCTTGATTCATTATAGACCTCAATGGAATGACGCAGCTCGTCATCAGTTATCTGGATGCCGAGGAACTCCTCCAGGTGTTGCTTGAACTGCACCACCTGCTGATAATAGAGGGCGTGGGCTTTTTCCGTGTACTTGCGGGGCACGGTGAGCACGTGGTGAAAGGGTGTCTTGATATAGTAATGCCAGAGGTCAAAGAGACGGCGGGCGCCATCACAGGTGGAGCCAGCCACAACCCCGTCCAGGAAGTCATACTCCCCCCTGAGGCCCATCTGCAGGCAGCTGCGGGAGAAGGAGCAGTTGTTGATATAGAGATAGGCGTTGCCATCCTCAAGCTCCGTCTCCTGGGAGTAGCCAGTAATCCTCACTGGAAGGGCGCCGGCGGCATGGATTATCTCTTCAGGGACGTAGGTGCAGAGCCAGCCAAACACCTTCCCACCCTGGCGCTTGTGCGCCAGAACCTCGGCCGTTTTGGGAAAGGTGGCATTTACCTCCCGAAAGCGCTCAAGGGTGGGTAATTCAGCTTTATCCAGCCGCGGAACCGTAACTGGCATCACCGAGTGCTCACCAACCATGAAAGCCACCGACCAAAAAAATTATATACTTTAAGCCTTGGTTACTTCAAAAATAGAGATAAACCCCGAATATCACCGCCGGCCATGGCATCGGCCATGACCAGTATCTCTTAATTAATTTATCCTTCAGGTTATGAGGTAGCCTCCATCCACCACCACCAGGCTGCCGGTCATGTAACCAGCTAGGTCTGAGGCCAGAAACAAAACCACTCGGGCGATGTCATCAGCCTCTCCCAACCGCCCCAGCGGCATGCGGGATAGAAACGCTTTTAACTGCGCTCTGCCCAGATTAGCTTGTGCCCCACCAAGGAGCGAGCGCACCCCTCCGGTCATAATGGCTCCAGGAGCGATGACATTGACCCTGATGTCATGCCGGCCCAGCTCCCGCGCCAAGCTTTTGGTCAGCGTCAGGACGCCGCCCTTGGAGGCGTCATAGGCGTAAAGTCCCTCCGTTGAGGGGTGGATGGCGTCAATGGAGGCGATGTTGATGATGCTGCCACCCCGCCCCTGCTCAATCATCCTCTGGCTTACCTCCCGGCTGCAGAGAAAAGTCCCCCTCAGGTTCACCGCAACCACCCGGTCAAAGTCACCAGCGGTCATCTCGGCTAGCGCCATCCGCGGGTATATGCCGGCATTGTTCACCAGGATATCAACGCCGCCCATCTCCTCCACCACAGCCCTGACCATATCCCGCACTTGCGCCTCAGAGCTTACATCACAGCGCCGGAAGCCTGCCTGATAGCCACGCTCTTCTAGCTCCCGACTTGCCTGCTCAGCCTTATCACCATCGGCATCAGCGATGAAAAGACGCGCCCCGGCCTCGGCAAGGCGGTGGGAGATAGCTAGACCAATGCCCGCAGCACCACCAGTAACGATAGCCACCTTGCCCCCAAGACTGATAAGCTCACTGAGCGGGATATAGTCCTTGGCTGAAGTCATGATTAGCCTAGCCCTTTAAGATACCTCGGCGCTCTATGCCTTGCATTGTATAGGCTTAAACTTGGGCTGTCAAGGAGATGAGCTTCAAGACCGCGGAGGCTGACTATCCTACTTTATGGGCACGGGAAGGCCGGCGACCATGAGATAAACTTCGTCAGCCTGCTGCGCCAGCAGCTGATTAGCCTTGCCCAATAGGTCACGATAGAGCCGGCTTACTCCATCAGCGGGCACTATCCCCAAGCCAACCTCGTTGCTGACGATAATAAAGCGGGCATTAACCTGATTTACCAAGCTAGCTAGCTCACCGATCTCAGCCATAACCGCCTGCTCAATAAGCGAGGCATCAAGCGGCTCACCATGCTGCGCGAAGACGTTATTGACCAAGAGGGTGATGCAATCTATGATGACCGTTTGAGCTTCCCCCATTTCCTGGATAATCCTCTTGCCCACCTGGGTGGCGGCCTCAAGGGTGCGCCAGGTGGCTGGCCTTGCCTTCTTATGGGCCTCAATGCGCTGGCGCATCTCCTCATCTCCGGCCTCGGCGGTGGCCACAAAAAGAACTGGCTGGGGCGATTTCGACCCAAGCTCCTGAGCAAAATGGCTCTTGCCGCTGCGGGCACCGCCAAGTATCAGCGTCATTTTCGCGTTCCGGCTAGCCATCAATCCCCTCCTCCAGGATACGATAAACCGCCGCCATATCCAGGCTATCGCGCACTAGCGCCGCCAGCCGGTCATACTGCGTCTCTCTTCCCGCCACATCGCCCGCTCGCCTCTGCGGCAACCCCCAGTGTTGCCGCAGGTTGGCCAGCAGAGCTTGCCGGAAGCCAAAGTTGTGGAACAGACCATGCATATAGGTGCCCAAAACAGTGCCCAGGGTGTTAGTAGTGCCATCATAATACTCAACGGCGCCTTGCGGCGTTTCCAAGACTTGGAAACAGACAGCATCTTCGGCACCGCTCGTCTGCCCCATATGTATCTCGTAGCCCACCACCACCTGCCCCTTCATACCCTTGAGCAGCCCTTGGTCCGCCAGCACTTTGGCCTTAACCTGCCGGGTGGACTTCTCCGCGGCAAAGCTGGTCACCACGTCAAGCAGCCCCAGCCCCAAGTCCCCCTCTTTGCTTGACTCAACTCGTCCGGTGTCAAGGATACTCCGGCCCAGCATTTGATAGCCGCCGCATATGCCTATTATCGGCGTACCGGCTTCAGCCAGACGGAGCACCTCGTCAGCTAGTCCAGAGCGCCGCAGGTACCCAAGGTCACTGATGGTGCTTTTGGTTCCAGGCAGGATGATAAGATGGGGGCTGCCCAGCTCCCTGGGGCTGGTGACATAGCGCACCCGGGCCTCTTCCTCCAGTGGGTCAAAGTCATCATAGTTGGAGATGTGCGGCAAGCGAATAACGACGATGTCCAAGTCATTTGATGATTGACCCTCCCGCCTTTCATCAAGGTAGACCGAGTCCTCCTGAGCGATGCTGATACCACGAAAGTAAGGCACCACCCCCAGAACAGGTTTTGAGGTACGCTGCTCAAGGAACTCCAGCGCCGGCTGGAGCAGCTTGGGCTCACCGCGGAACTTATTGATGATAAAGCCTTTAATATAGGCCCGCTCCTCTTCAGTGAGCAGTTCCAGGGTGCCCACCAGGGAGGCAAACACTCCCCCCTTATCTATATCCCCCACCAGGAGAACGGGAGCGCGGGCGAGCTTGGCTACCCGCATATTGGCGATCTCCCTCTCCTTGAGGTTTATCTCTGCTGGGCTACCTGCCCCCTCAATGACCACCACCTCATAGGCGGCACGGAGGCGCTGGAGTGAACTTTCCACTACCTCCAGCAGGGAGGGGGTAAAGCGATAGTAACTATCGGCCGATATGGTGGCAGCCACCTTCCCCTGGACGATCACCTGACACCGACTATCCGCCTCAGGTTTGAGCAGCACCGGGTTCATGTCCACGCTGGGCTTTATTCCCGCTGCCTCCGCCTGCACCACCTGAGCTCGCCCCATCTCGCCCCCCTCCTCGGTGACAAAGGAGTTAAGGGCCATATTCTGTGCCTTGAAAGGGACCACCCGCCAGCCATCCTGTTTCAAGATGCGGCAGAGGGCAGCCACCAGCACGCTTTTGCCCGCTGATGACGACGTCCCCTGTATCATCAAGGTCTTAGCCAGTGCCAAGCTCGCTCACCTCTTAAGCGCTACGTTTAAGATTTCCAGAAACCAGTGCTGGTCTCTTAAAACCTTCCTGGTCTCGGTGATCTCTAGCCGCTTCTGAAATAAAGGCCCATCAATAACCAAAGTGTGATACTCGCCAGCCTCACCACAGAGGGTTACCTCCTTGGTCTCCCTCATCCCCTCTAGCTGCTTGATGAAATCCTGGTCCACAGTGCGTCCCAGCACCTCTTCACCGAAGAAATCAGCCTTGGCAGCGACCACAATCGCCTCAAAGCCAAGGTCTATGAAATCATTCAGTATTTTGTCATGGCTCTCCCCCCACAGGGGCAGGTACGGGGTCACGCCCACCTCCCCGCAGACGCGGTCAATCCACTCCCGGTGCTCATTGAAATCAATATCCCCGAAGACACCCCCCTCAATCCCCTCCTGCTTGAAGCGCCGGAGCATATTTTTGAATTCAGCCTCGTAGCTATCCCGCGTCGTCGGCTGCTGCACCAGAGGAACGCCGATCGCCTGTGCCTGAAGCCGCAGTATATCGGACCGCAGGCCATGGCTACAGGAGCGCTGGCCATCCTCGGTTACCGTGTTGGCCAGATAGCGGACTTTGAGTCCCATCCTCACCGCCCGGTAACAGGCAAGACAGCAGTCCTTGCCCCCGCTCCAAGAGCTGAAAACCTGTTTCACCTTGACCTCCCGTTTTTCCGTTAAACTAATCCCATCCAGGCTAGCATCACCACTAGAAGGAGCACTCCCACCTCGGCTACCTCATTTATCGCCCCGTAGTTATCGCCGGTAAGCCCGGCGAACTTGCTCTTAAAATAAGTTGCCAAAACCACGGTGATAAGCCACACCCAAAACATGGCGGCTAGTCCAGCGAGATGAAGCGGCGGCACCAGCGCCACCGCCAACAGGAAGGTGATGAGCGTGGCCATGGTGAACCTTGGCCAGCTGGCCCCCTGCTTGAACGCCTTGCCCAGGCCCGAGGGGCGAGCATAGGGGTAGATGAAGACGGCGTAGGCCATCGCCCAGCGGCTGAGCACCGGCATCAGTATCAGCGTGGCCATGAGCAGGGACTGGGGAACGCTGTTCAAGGCGACATATTTCACCAGCAGCGCCAAAACGACGCCGACCACGCCAAAGCCGCCGGCGCGGCTATCATGCATCACCTGCCACCTCTCCTCGGCTGACTTATGGCCGGCGAGCCCATCACAGGTATCAGCTAGACCGTCAAGGTGCAGCGCCCCGGTAATCATCACCAGAGAGACGATGAGCAGGGCACTGGCCAGCATCGGGGGGAACACCAGGCTGAACAGCCAGTTCAGACCAGCCAAAATCAGCCCGATGATGAGCCCCACCACGGGAAAGTAGCCGAGGGAACGCCCTACTTCCTCCGGTGGAGCCTCACCTCGCCAGGGCAGGGGTATGGTGGTCAGAAACTGCAGTGCCGCCAGAAAACGATTCAACCATCCGCTCCATCTTTTTCAGATACGCCCGCTTCAGCGAAAGTCGCCATCTCGGCTAGGATTCTGGCCGCTGACTCCGCCAAGAATATCCCCAGCGCCGCCCCGGTGCCCTCGCCCAAGCGCATCTCTAGCTCCAGCAGGGGCCTGAGCCCCAGGTGCTTCAGCAATACGCGGTGGCCTGCCTCCGCCGAGAGATGGGCGGCGATAAGATAGTCCTTCAAGCCCGGGGCCAGAGCCGTGGCGATGAGCGCCGCCGCTCCAGAGATAAAGCCATCAATGACCACTGGAATGCGGCGCGCCGCTGCCCCCAGCATCACCCCAGCCAGCCCGCCAATCTCAAAGCCGCCCACCTTGGCCAGCACCTCAAGAGGCTGACCCGGGTCAGGGTGATTTATCTCCAGAGCGCGCTCGATCACCTTCACCTTGTGCGCCAACCGCTCATCGCTGAGCCCGGCGCCCCGGCCGGTAACTTCAGCCACCGGTCTCCCCGTCATGACGGCGCAGATGGCGCTGCTGGCGGTGGTATTGCCGATGCCCATATCACCCGTGCCCACGATATCCAGTCCCTTGTCTATTTCAGCATTCACCACCTCAATCCCGCTCTCCACCGCCATAACCGCCTGCTCAGCGGTCATGGCCGGGCCAAGGGCCATATTCCGAGTGCCCAGACCCACCTTCTTTGACAAGAGCTGCGGGTCTGGTTTCAGTTCAGCGGCCACCCCCATATCAACCACCACAATCCTTGCCCCCACCTGGCGGCCCAGAACATTGATGCCAGCCCCACCCTCAAGGAAATTATAAACCATCTGGGCAGTAACTTCCTGGGGCCAGTTGCCCACCTTCTCAGCCACCACCCCGTGGTCACCAGCCATGACCACAACCGCCTTATCCTTGACCTCGGGCAAGGCTCTACCTTGGATACCGGCAAGCTTGATAGATAGCTCCTCCAGCCGTCCCAGGCTGCCCGGGGGCTTGGTCAACTGGTCCTGCCGGGCGCGGGCCTGCGCCATGGCCTCCTCATCCAGCGGTTTTATGCTCTCCACGGTGCTGCGCAAGAGTGTTGACATTTTCCCTCCTCAAAGTAATTTATTATCTGCCATCCAGCTCCCCTCTCTCCTTGAGCTCCTTTATCGCGGTGATGAGTTTACGGCATTCGGGCATGGTGCGAGGGGCAATGCGGACATATTCGGGTAAGCCAAAGGAGGTGCAATCTCGCACCAGGATACCTTTTTTGAGCAAGTTAGCACGAAACAGTTTGGCCTTGCCCACCTTCACCAGGAAATAATGGGTCTCTGAGGTAAGCGGCGGGAAGCCAAGCTGAGCGAGCTCTCTCAAGAGAAAACGTTTTGCCTGCCCAATCTTTTTCCGGCTGCGCTCAAGGTAACCGGCATCCTCCAGCGCCACCAACCCCGCCCTCTGGGCAATAACGTTAACGTTCCACGGCGGGCAAACCTGGCGTAGGTTGCGGATAATCCCCTGGTGCGCCAAGGCGTAGCCAAGGCGTAGCCCGGCTAAGGCGTAGTCCTTGGTCATGGAGCGCAGAATAACCACATCGCCTCGGGAAATGAGCCCCACAGATGACCAGCCATGGTCAACGAAGCTGATATAGGCCTCATCCAGGACGAAAAGGGTGCCCTCACCGGCAGCTAAAATCCTGTCCATCTCCCTGCGGGAGAGATATCTGCCCGTGGGGTTGTTGGGGTTGCAGATAAAAACCGCTCTGGGGTGGTGCTTCTTGATGAGCTCAACTATCTCCTCTATCTTCGGGACAAAGTTATCTTCTGCCCCTGTCCACTGCTTGATTGCTCTAGCCCCCGCAATCTGGCAGGCAACTTCATACTCTCCATAGGTGGGCTCAAGTATCAGAACCGGGTCTCGGGGTCGGAAGTAAGCCAGAGCGATAAGGCGAATGAGCTCCGTGGTGCCACTCCCCACCAGGATGCTCCCCGGAGCCACCCCCAGCTTTTCCGAAAGCCGTTGCCGCAGTTCAGTGGCCTCAGAATCCGGGTACTGGTTGATGGCCGCCCCGGAGAGCGCCCTCCTTATTGACGGCAACTCATATGGGTTAACGCAGACGCTGAAGTCCAGAACTGCCTCCGGGCTTATGCCCAGCGCCTCCAGCTCAGCGCGGTCTATCCCTCCGTGAGGGCAGACCCCCAAGCCTTCTATTTCCGGTCTAGGCGATAAAGACAAAACGAATCCCTCCTGCGATGAAACAAACCAGCACCCACACCAGCATGGCTATCTGCACTAGCCTTAGAGAGCCACCGATGGTTTGCAGTGTGGGAAGCGTATTTATCTCACCTAGCTGATAATGCCTGCTTTTTTCCAGCCTTACCTTCAGGGCGCCGGCCACCGCCGCCATGGGCCAGCCGGCATTGGGGCTCTCCGTTTTGGCATGCTCACGGAGAGCCACCCGCCATGACGCCCGCCCATCTCCCCCAGAGAGAAACGCAGCCAGAACCAAGAGCAGCGCTGTAAGTCTTGCCGGGATAAAGTTAAGCACATCATCCAGCCGGCTGGCGAATTTGCCTAGATACTCATACTCCCCGTGATAGCCGAGCATGGCATCCAGCGTATTGACCACCCGATAGGCAATGGCGCCGGGGATGCCGAACAAGAGAAAATAGAAAAGAGGCGCCACGAAGCTATCACTGCTGTTCTCCGCCACCGATTCCACCGCCGCCGAAACGAGGAGTGGCCAGCTCAAATCCCGAGTATCCCGGCTGACCAGTGAGCGCAGCTCAAAGCGTGCCGCCTCTAGCTTGTCCTCCAGTATAAGCTCTTTCACTTTAAGCGCCGCCTGCCGCAGCCCCCTCAAGGAGAAGGTGAATTTGAAAAGCACCGCGCCGATAACCACATGGGCCACTGGGCTCAAACCTTTAAGATAAAGTAGGACAAAGTAAGTAGGCACAGCGAACAAAGCCATGATGAAGAGGACTATCCCCATCCCGTAGAGAAACTGAGCCGCCCGGGAGCGGTCAGGACGCCACCTCTCCAAAAAGGAGGCCAGCTTTCCCATCCAAGCCACTGGATGAATAGCGTTGGGTGGGTCACCAAAGGCCAGGTCAAGGAGCAAAGCCAGAAGCAGTATCAGCAGATATTCCATAGCCACTAATTATTCCCCTCCTGTACCCCCGCCAGTTTTCGCCATCTTACCATTCCCGGCGTTGAGCAATACCGTAGGGAGGCCATTGACCGGATGGGTGTAGACGCACCCGCCCGCCCCATAGACTTCCTCAATATTTCGTGGCGTGATGACCTCCCACGGCGTCCCCTCAGCGTGAATCCGCCCGTTATTTATCAGGATTAACCGGTGGCAGTACTGCGAGGCGAGGTTGAGGTCATGCAGGGCCGCCAGCACCGCCAGATTGCTCTGGAGGCAAAGGTTCCTGATTAGGTCAAGGACCTCCACCTGACGGCCGATATCTAAATTGGCCGTCGGCTCATCCAGGAGGATGGCCTTCGTCTCCTGCGCCAGCACCCGAGCGATGAGCAGGCACTGTATCTCCCCTCCGGAGAGCTCGCCCACCCTCCGCCTGGCCAGAGATTGCGTCCCCGTTCTCTCCATAGCCCGCCAGGCGATATCAAGCTCCCTTGGCCCCTCATACTGGAAAAGGCCAAGGTGAGGGTTGCGGCCCATGAGCACTACCTCAAAGGCGGTAAAGGCGCTGGGCAAAATCGGCATCTGAGGGACCACGCCCACCAGACAGGCCAGCTCCCGCCTCGGTATCTTGGTTATCTCCTTCCCGTCAATAAGTATCTCTCCAGAGCGAGGCGGGATAACCCGGCTCAGCGCCCGGATGATGGTTGACTTGCCGCAGCCGTTTGGCCCGATGAGCCCCACCATCTCCCCCGGCCTTACCCGGAAGGTGAGGCCATCCAGCACGGTCTCGCGCCCGTAACCAAGGCAGACGTTATGCACCTCAATCTCAATCATCGCAGCCTCAGAAAATTACCTTCTTGCGTCGCCGCAGTAGATAGAGGAAGAAGGGCGCCCCGCAGAGGGCAGTTATCACCCCGATCGGTATCTCGGTCGGTGCCAGCACGGTGCGGGCAAGCAAATCAGCCAGGATGAGGAAGATGGCTCCACTGAGCACAGACAGGGGCAGCAGAAAGCGGTGGTCAGCACCCCAGATGAGCCGCACCGCATGGGGGGTGATGATGCCCACAAAGCCGATGGTGCCCACAAAGGAGACGGCGGCCGCCGTGATCAAGGTGGCCGCGGCCAGCAGAATAAGTTTGAGCCGCTCCACATCAATGCCCAACTGCTGCGCCTGCTCCTCATCAAGCTGCATTATGTTAAGCGGGCGGGCATAGAGCAGGATGACGGCTGCCCCCACCAGGACGTAAGGCAGAACGATTCTGACTTCAGACCACTGGCTCAGGGAGAAGCTGCCCATCAGCCAGAAGATAATGCCATGCATCTGCTCCCCGCTGGAGATGATGAGATAGGAGACGATTGACCCCAGGAGTGCCCCCAGAGCCACGCCAGCCAGGATAAGCGTGGTCATGGGCAGGGTCTTGCCCACTCGGGCCAAATTATAGACCACGGCCGTGCTGAACAGCGCCCCGGCGAAGGCGAGCAGCGGGATAAGGCCAAACCCCGTCCCCTGCCAGGTGGTGGGCAGGAGAAAGCCGATAACCGCCCCCAGCGCTGCCCCCTGAGCCACGCCGATGAGGTAAGGGTCAGCCAGCGGGTTGCGGAAGAGCCCCTGGTAAGTGGCCCCGGCCGTGGCCAAGGCAGCCCCGACCACCCCAGCGAGAATAACCCTGGGCAAACGTATGTCCAGGATTATCGTCTCCAGGGCACCGCTCCAGCCGGGGTTTGCCCCCACCAGAGGCACCTTGGAGAGGAGGATGCTGGAGGTGGTCAGGAAAGGGATATTGACACTGCCCACCGAAACCGCCAGCACCACCACCAGCGCCAACAAGATGATAAGGCCGATGATGCCGTAGATGCGCCCGCGCCACTGCGGTAAATGGGTCGGCGCAGCAATCTCCATCACATCTCCCTAAAATAGTTCCGGATGGATAAACTGGGCCATCTGCTCCAGCCCATCCACGATCCTCGGCCCAGGGCGGCTGGTCAAATTAGCGTCTATCTCATAGACCCGCCCCTGCTTGCGGGCCTCAACCTCAGCCAGCCTCGGCTCGGTCATGGCAAACTGAAAGGGGGCGTCCTTGCCACTGCCATGGCCGCTGCCGGCGATAATCACCTCTGGATTGGCCATGATGACCGCTTCCAGGCTGATGGTGGGATAGCCTCCCTCAAGGTCGCTGGCGATATTGATGCCCCCGGCCTTGATAATCAGCTCGTGGATGCGGCTCTCCGCGCTCACCGTCCGCAACGGGTCATGCCAGAGAATATAGAATACCCGCGGCCTTTCCGCCTCGGGGATGGTTTCTGTCTTATCGGTTACCGCCTTGATGCGTGCCTCCATCTCCGCGGTCAGTGCTGAAGCTTCCTCAACTTTGCCAGTGACCCGGCCCGCCAGATTTATCGCCTCCAGAACCTGGTCAATTGTCTTCGGGTCAAGGGTGAGCACGGTCAGGCCCAGTTCCTCCAGCCGGGGGATGACCTCCTTTTTATGGATATTGGCCGCCAGTATCAGGTCAGGCTGAATCTCAACCACCTTCTCAACGTCAACCGAGGAATAGCCGCCTATCTTCGGCTTCTCCTTGGCTGCTTCAGGATAGTCACAATATTCGGTCACGCCGACTAGTCTATCCTCCAGCCCCAGGGCATACACGATTTCCGTGTTGCTCGGAGCGAGGGAGACTATCTTCTCCGGCATTTTATCCACCCGGACCACCCTCCCCGCCTGGTCCGTCACCTCGATGGGAAAGGATGGCCCTTCCGCCAGAGGGGCCGGCTCCTCAGCGGGGGCCGGGGCGCAGGCCCAGACAAGACCGAGCAGCAGGATAAAAATAATGCCCAATCCACTCCACCAGCGTAGCCTGTTTTTCATCTTCACCTCCATCATGCGATTTAAACAAAAACCCCCTCGCTTCCAGCCGAGGGGAAATAAAAACTCAACAAAAAGTCCTACTCCTCCCCGCGGAGCGATGTAGGAAGCTCGGAGGCTGGC
>MTNR01000053.1 GCA_002011495.1 Dehalococcoides sp. JdFR-56
CCTTCTTCCCCAGCCAAATAGGTGGCGCATTCGTCTAGTGGTTTAGGACACCTCCCTCTCAAGGAGGAGATCACCGGTTCGAATCCGGTATGCGCTACCAACAAAGCTAAATTAGCTATGGACGTCGGCCTGGTGCGGCGCCATAGTTGGTTTTTGATAACATCCTCGTAACAAAACCGTCTCCCAGGGCGGCAGCATCGTTATCCACGCTGAGTAGATACCTGGCGTTAACGTAGGGAGATACAAGATGGTGTGGAAGAAGGGGGACCTCAGTGAGGTCTCCCCCTTTTACTTGGGGGTGATGCTGGATTGGCCAGTTCGCGAATAGTTGAACAAAAGGGCGGATTGTTTCCCCGTCTATATGACACGATGCTGCACCCGCCTAACACGGCTATCCAGTTACCATCAAAACAGCACCTGACACTCGATGCCTGCTTTCTCAAAGGTAGAGGCGAGTTCCTTACCCTTTAGGAAGAAAAAGTCATTGCTCTTGGCGCTCTCCAAGTTATGTTTCCTGTACACCCAATCGCCATAATGGTAGTTCATTCTATCGATCAAAACGTAATCCACCTTTCCCCTAAGCGTAGCAGCGAGTTCTTCTGCTTTCGGAAGCATTGGCCCAATCATGGCAAAGGTTCTGATGCCCGCAATACGTAGCTCCTCGAGCGCCTTGATTCTTTGCTTAATCGATGGTGCACCAGGTTCAAACAACTGTCTTACCCGTTCATCTCCAGTAGTAACAGATAGCCCGACCTCGGTCTTGTCGGTTCCCTTAAGTAGGTTTACATCGCGCAACACAAGCGAAGATTTCGTCTGGACAGTTATCGGCCAACCATGTCGCAGCAATATTTCAAGGCACCTCTTTGTCAATCCGTATTTTCTCTCCAGCGGTTGATAAGGATCGCACACTCCGCTCACCCACACCCGGCCGGGCGGCATCTTTTCTATCTCGCGCTGAAGTAATTCTGGAGCATTAATCTTAACGTCAACAAATTCACCCCATGGCTCCTTGTGCCCTGTGAACCTCTTCATGAAGCGCGCGTAGCAGTAGGTACAACCGTGCTGACAACCAACATAGGGATTGACCACGTAGTCAAAAACCTTTGATTTGGATAGAATAGTTCTTGCGTAGATTTCTCTGATAATCATACGGACTAACCAACAATTTATACGCCAGTTAATGATATCTCCTAGCCAACTCAGCCTTATTTCTATCACCGCACCCACGGATAATTTTATCATCTTTTACTAAAAACTTGATTGCACAACTGTCCAGCTTGCGTCACGATTCTGCGTTTCCAAGGTCTGGAGCACTTCCACAGCCGCCAGTTCTAGTCTCCACAGAGGGTATTGACAAAGTTTTCCAAGAGAACTAGAGTGAAATCGTCCCACCATTGGATGTCAAGATGACCGCGATGTCAGGTGCTGGGTCTTTAAGGATGCACCAAGGGCACGGTGAGGTGATGTTGGCAGTCGTCGGTAACTTCTTCCTAGCTAACCAAATTCCTTATTAGAGAAGTCCAGTTGAAATTATCCCGGAAGGAGGGGTGGATATGAGTCCTCAGGCTCAGCAAGTACAGGAATTGCAGGAAAAAGTGGTGCGGTACTTTTGCAACCGACCGTCTAACTTCCCTATAGGACGACCTTATAACTGTTGTGAGAGTGTACTTTTGACTTTGTCACAACCTCTGGGCATAAATTCAGACCTCATCCCGAAGATAGGTACAGCCATCGGTGCCGGAGTGAGCCTAAACGGACTACTTTGTGGTTCTATTTCAAGCGTGGTGATGCTAATAGGTGCTAAATATGGTAGGACGAGTGCCGACCAGAATCCCCAGCCAATATGGCAGATGGCCGACGAGTATATAGCAGCTTTCCGAGAGAAGTTCGGGGCAGTGAATTGCAGACAACTGACTGGCCTAAATCTCAAGACAGAGGAAGGACTCAAGCAATACTTTGCCAGAGTGCATGACTACGAGTGTACAGAGAGACTGAAATTCGCCGTAGAAAAGGCACTAGAGATCCTGCAAAAGTAACTTTTGCTTGTTTTATACAGCGAGAGGTTAAACAATAGGGTTGGAGAAATTCCCAACCTGAGTTCGATTGGCTAGTGGCGCATCATCCGCTTCATCATGGCGTTTAGGGCCTGCTGAAATGGGATGAGGGGTGCCTCACCGCCACCACTATTATTTAAACCCAGACTTCACTGGATATCCAGCCGGTTAGCTCTTTCTATGCTATTCTTGACAGCTTGCTACACAGTGGCTAGGATGTCTTCCAGATGAAAAGATTACTGCCACCGGCCGTATTAAGCTTGCTTGTTCTGATGTTGACGGGCTGCCAGACAACGCCACCATCTCTATCGCTCCCCCAAAAAGAGTCATACCCCGAGCCCAAGCTTGAATTTGAAATTCAGGGACTGGTCTGGAGAACTATAGCTTACTATTATCACCCCGGCATATACAAGGAAATATATGACCATGATAGCAACACTAGGCTGATTTCCAAGGCAAGAAGTGTTGGCGCAAACTACCTCTTGGTGAGAGCTTTCTACAACGGCACAGAGGATGGAAGCCTGGTTGGTGATACTGAAGAAGCAGAGGCATGTCTCAGGCAGGCCATTGCAATGGCCCATGAGCAGGGATTTAAGGTGTTCTTGACCCCATTTGTTGAGTCAATGGAATACTGGCCGGAGAGAAAATGGCGGCTTTCGGTGAATGAGTGGACAGACATCGTATTGCATTGGGCGCAATTTGCTGAGGAGAACGGTGTCGAGCTGTTTGCCCCGGGATTCGAAATGTCCATCATTATGGACAAATTCGAGGCAAGGGACTGGTTTAGAGACATCCTGCCCCAAATCAGAGCCGTCTACAGCGGGAAAGTGGCTTTTGCCGAGATTCCCTCTGGTGAGCAGTGGGATTTCCTGAACGAAAACCGTGTCTTTGCCGGTTATGATGCTGCTGGCATAACGATTTTCCCCTGGAAAGACTACAACGGTGTGCATGATATGCGCAGCTTCGATGACCTGAGAAGACACGTCGAGGAGCAAGCCCAGAAGCTCAACGACCTGGGACGAAGATACAACACTGACTTCCGCTTCGTGGCCACCCTCGGTATGGACTTCTGGCACGGTAAGGAGCCAGATCCGGTTACTAGGGCTAAGGGATATGACGTCTGTCTCAACGTGCTGAAGCAGTACCATGTGACCGGGGTTTTCCTTCACAAGTGGGCAACCGAGCCGGACCACCTTGGAAATAGCGCTGCTGTGGAAAACATGCTCAAGGCCAGATGGACTAAATCACCATAGTTGGGAAGCATAAACGGGCTCCTCTTGACTATACACACCTCGGGATTGTGTAATCTACTCTTTATATTCCAGAGAGCACGGTTTTTAAATCATCAGCGGCAAAGAACAAGGATAAAGTAGGGGCAAAGCTCCCAGATTTGAGGGGCGTTTACCTCTGGGGTGTGGTCTGGACAGCGATCGGCAGGCGAACGACCTCATCGCCATTATCGCCAGTGAGCACCACCGTGGCCATAGGTCCCTTGGTTTGATGCACCAAGGTCACCTTCACCGTGAAGGGCACCGTTCCTTCTGAGGCGCTAAGTTCAATCCGAAACGGGCTTGACGGGTCATCCGGCTCATAGACGCCCTGGGAATATACCTCGGCGCTAAGCGAGACGTGATCTCCTGGCTCACCTTTAATCTCAAGTGTCACCTCCGCCATCTGCCCCGGGCGCATCTTCACCTTGGGCGGTATCATCAGCACGAAGGGCAGACGGTCCCACACGTAGCTCCACATCCGCTGCCGCTCCTGAGCGGTGCTGAAGGTAGCATCAAGCCAGTTGACGAACATCCTCATCCTTCCGTCGGGCAGCATCATAACCTCTGGGTCGGCACCAAAGACATGCTCCGGCCGGCGGTTGCCCCAGGTCAGACCATCCTCAGAGGTCGCCGACCAGATGGTGCTATCAGCGGTCCAATAGAACATTTTGTAGCCGCCATCAGGCTGGGTGATAACGCGCGGGTGCTGTGCCAGAGGACCCTCTTTGCCCTCAAGCGGGTCTATCCTCACCCCTGGCTCTACCTGCCAGTTCAGCCCATCCTCTGACACCGCGCTCATTATCCGGCTGACACCAGTCACGGGGAATCTGTCTGAAGGGACGACCTCGGAATAGTACATACGGTAGGTGCCATCGGGTAAGGTGACCACATCCACACCACCGTACTCCCTCACGCCCACCTGGGAAGGCTCAATGCCACTCAGAGTCTCCTTTTGCCACACCAGGCCATCCGCCGAGATGGCAACGGCAATGCCTGGATGGCCGCCATAGTACATGCGCCATCGCCCGTCCGGCAGCTGGATAACCCGGGGCCAGCCGCCGCTCAGCCCGGTCTCGCCCTCATCCGTCCACTTTAGTCCGTCTCGCGAAGAGGCGTAGCCAATGTAGGGGTCGCGCTGATGCTCGCCAATCGGCCAGCTACGCCACGAACCGTAATACATCCGATAGGTGCCATCAGGCAGAGTAACCACCGAGGCATCCACCACTCCAGTCATCACCTCTCCCTCATAGATCCAGCCATACGGCATCTCCAGTGGTGGGGGAGGAGGCGGGGGTGGAGGTATTTTAGCGGGCTCCTGCTGGGGGGATGGCGTTGGTGTCTTTAGGGAAGCCGGAGGCTGAGGTGGTGGCGTGGGTGTTGGTGTGAGTGTTGGTGCGGGAGCCGGCGACGGAGCGGGAGTTGGAGCAGGAGCTGGCGCTGGTGGTGGTTGCGGCGCCGGTTGCGGTTCCGCCGCTCTGGTGCAAGCCGCCATGGGTAGCAAAAGAGAGAGAAGCACGCTGCTGGTCAGGCACAGCCTCAGGAAAGCCTTCCTCTCCATCGCAACCCGGCCTCTTCGTTTCAAGGTCTTTGAGAGGCATCATAGCCAAATGAAATATTCCTGTCAATCGGTCGCTCTGGGGACTGCTTTATCCTGCGGTCAGCATCTGACGCTGGGCCAGGTCAGCCAAACCCATGCGGTCGGGCTGCGTACATCGTCCAAGTGCTCACTCTAAACCGCCGAAGCTGTGCCTTTTTGCTTTCCGCATCAATCCCCCTCAGCCCCGGCTATTTCTTTGCTGGCTGGGGTTCACCTTCCAAGGCCAGCGGCAGGGTAAAGCTGAAGCGGCTTCCCTTGCCGTATTTGCTCTCCACCCAGATCCTGCCCCCCATTCTTTGGACAAATTGCCGACAAAGCGTCAGCCCGAGGCCTGTGCCCGGCGTCTCCTGGCCATTTGGAGCTTTCGCCTGGACGAAAGCCTCGAATATCCGCGCTTGATCCTTCTTCCTGATGCCAATGCCATTATCAACCACGCTGACCCGGCAGCAATCGCCTTCCCTAACCGCCTCAATACCAATCTCGCCACCGGGCGGAGTAAATTTGATGGCATTGCTCAATAGATTGAGCAGCACTTGTCTCAGTCTGTTCCTGTCCGCGCAGACCGGAGGCAGCCCCGGCTCGATGCTGACCTCCAGGTGGTGCTTTTTATCGTCCAAGGCCGGTCTTATCGTCTCCACCGCCTCGGTGATAGCCTCACTCAGATCCAAGGCCTCCAGCTCAAACTCCATCTTCCCCGCCTCTACCTTGGAGAGGTCAAGGATATCATTGATAAGGTTGAGCAGGTGCTGCCCGCCGGTCAGGATATCGCTGAGGAATTCCCGCTGCTCCTCGTTGATTTCCCCGGGCACACCGTCCAGCAGCAGCTCAGAAAAGCCAATGATGGCATTCAAGGGAGTGCGCAACTCGTGAGACACACCGGCGAGAAAGCGGGATTTGTGACGGCTGGCCTCCTCGAGGGCGATATTCGCCTGCTCCAGCTCTATGACCTTCTCCTTGAGCTGCTCGGTGAGCTGCTCTCGGGTGGGACGCCCTACCATTTCCCTTGCCCTGCCGATAAATTCGTTGGAGGGGTTGAATTCAGGGTCGGGCAGGAACTTAAATGCCTCAATGGACTTAACCCCTCGCGCCGTTTTCGAGAGTTTCACCCTATCAAACACCTTCTCCAACGCCGCAGCGTCAGCCCTAAGCCCCGCTTTTCCTGCGGCAAACAGCAAAGAGAGGCCGGGGGTGCCGTTTCGCTTATCCAGCGCCACTTTGATATCGGATTCTTGACCGGTTGCGGCTAGATGACGGCCTATTTCTGAGCACACCGTGGCCAGCCTGGTAGCCTCAACCGGGCTGAACTTGAGGTCTTGAGCCAAGGCACGTATCTTGTTTCTCGCCTCAACGATGGCCGCCGTATTCTTGATGGAAATCCTACCAAGCTCGATCATCCCCGATACCTCAATGCCACACACAGGGCATCATCATCCGGCCGGCCAAACTCCTTGATGATGCGGGTAGCGATCCTCTCCGCATCTTCGTTGAGCAGCCCCGGGTAGTCCTCCAGGGTAAAGTGTTCCTCAACCCCATCGGTGTGCAGCACCAGCACATCTCCGGCGTGTAGCTTTATTCTCTCCTGCCTGAGGGATGACATGGCATAGCCGATCAAGCCGGGCCTGGGGATGATCCGCAAATTGGTTGCCCCGAATATTCTGGCGCTGATATTGCCCACTCCCACGTAGGTAAGCTCGCCTGTTTCCAGCTCCAGAAGCGCAAACCCAGCCACGGCCTTCCTGGGCAGCTCCTTAAGCCGCTGGTGAAGGCGATCCATCACCTGAACCAAGTCCTGGCGATAGTGTCGCTCCATAAAATCGAAGCAAATGCTGGCCGTTTTTTCCGCCTCCTCCCCGTGTCCCTCGGCATCCACGATGCCGATAAACACTTTGTTTTTGAATTCTTTAACCAGAGCAATATCGCCGCTCGCGTTTTGGCGAGTTCCCGGCCTTGTTGCCAAGAAATAATCCAGCCTGACCATTTAAGCCTCAACCCACTTTCTGGCTGTGACTTTGGTTCCCACCCCGAGCTTGGTATCTATCTCCAGCTCGTCCATCAGCCGTCTTGCGCCAGGAAGCCCAAGCCCCAAGCCGCCTGAGGTGCTGAAACCGTCTTTCAGGGCGGCGTCCACGTCCGCTATCCCTGGCCCTCTATCTTCAGCCACCACCTCAATGCCTCTCTGGTTATCCCTCTCCAGTATCCTGATGGTGACCTCCCCCTCCTTGGCGTAAATGAATATATTTCTGGCCAGCTCTGAGACCGCGGTTGACACCATAAATTGCTGGCTGCGGCTAAAGCCGGCAAGCTCCGCCAGCCTCTGTGCGGCAAGGGTGGCCTCAGCCACATCAAAATTATTGCGGATCTTGATCCGTTCTTGCTTGCTCTTCACCCTTACTGGCATCCTTCTTCTTCCTCTTCGGACACTGCTCCCTCCAGCATCCGAAGCCCCTCCTCCAGACTAATGGCAGTGGGGACATCCTCAGGGTCAAAGTCTAAGTCAGTGAGCGACGCCGCTACCCCTGGCCCGAGACCACTAACCACTGCCCTAGTCCCCAAAAGTGTCGCCATTTTGGCGGTATCAAAGATTATCCGAGCCAGGACCGAGTCTATCACCATCACCCCCGAGACATCGATGACCACTCCACTTACCCCGCCCCGGCAGACACGGTGCAGCACATCCTGCTGAACACGGAGGGCCAGCTCGTCAGAAAGCTCCACCTGAATCGGCACGACGAGACACCCCCTGGTGACATACATCGACACTCTCTCCGCAGCTGCCTGCTCTTCCATGCTAACCTCTTCCTCTCAGTAAACACGAAAGTTAAGATAATGAACTCATATTCGGCGCTTTTCTACTTGGAGATCTTTCTTATCTCAAAGCCGATAGTCTCAAAGGCACAGGCAATGGCCTCACGCAGGGAGCTGCAGGGGATAATGTTGCCCAGGTCAATCCCAAGGTTGACCATGCTCTGGGCTACCATCGGCGCGATACCTGAGATGATGCACTCACACCCCATAAGTTTGGCGGCTTTGGTGATCTTGATGAGGTGATTGGCCACCGCGGTATCTACAGTGGGTACTCCCATTATGTCCAGTATCAATACCCTGGCTTCCCTCCGCGCTATCTCCTCCAGCGCCAATTCCATAATCTCCTGGGCTCGCTTGGAATCTATAATGCCGATTATGGGAAGCAACAGAATGCCCTCCCAGACCACGGCAATCGGCGTCGAGGCTTTGATCTCCTTCATTTCCTTGGTCATCTTCTTCCTCCTTCTGGCTCTCTGATTTCCTATTACACTACTGACCGGCGCAGAAAGTCAAGCCTGCTCCTCCCACCGGCATTGCCACTGTATATTTGCCGCCAATTTTATAATATAATGAAATAAAAGTGCAGGTAATTTAATATCACCACCCGTGTTCTGCAAGCTTGAAAATAGGCGGTAAACCAAGATGGGCAAGATACTGGTCGTTGACGATAACCCGAGCAACCTCAGGCTCTTGGAGTACACGCTGAGCAAAGAGGGTCATGAGGTGATCACCGCCAAAAACGGCATTGAGGGGCTGAAGATGGCTCTGAAGGAAACCCCTGACCTCATCATCCTTGATGTCATGCTACCGGGGATGGATGGGTTTGAGGTGTGTCATCGCCTGCACGGGGAGGCTGGAGGGGTGTGCCCGCCCATCTTGATGCTCTCCGCCAAAGGACAGCCGGCTGACCGCGAAACCGGGCTCAGGGTTGGGGCCAGAGAGTACCTGACCAAACCGATCAACCGGAAGCAGCTCCTAGAATCAGTGCAGAGACTGCTGGTCGAGGAGAAGGAAATCAAGCAGAAAAGGGCCAAGCGGCTCTTTTTCCTCGGCACCAAGGGAGGTGTTGGCACCAGCACGGTGGTGGCCAATGCCGCTGCCGCCCTTGTCCAGAAGGGGCACTCCGTTATTCTGCTGGACCTCAACCCCCTTATGTGTGATATCTGCTCTCTACTGGGCCTGAAGGCAGCGCCCGGCTTGAGCCGTCCAAATACCAGCATCCCAAGACGGGAGGAGCTGGAGGCAGCGCTCCTGCCTCATGCATCGGGCGTGAAGGTGCTCTGGGGCGCCCGAGTCCTAGCTCCCCATCTGGTCAGGCCCGAGAGCATGGAGAGGCTCTTCCGTGAACTGGAGATATTGGCGGAATACCTTCTGGTTGACCTGCCAGCCGCAGCCACTGGCCTGCTGAGCAGCGTGCTCCCCCAGAGCGATGCGGTAAGCCTGATAACCGCCGGCGACTCCGCTTCAGCGCCCAGGGTAGCAGCCATGGCCTCTGAGCTTGCCAGAATCGGCGTTGAGCCGCAGAAGTTGAAGGTGACCATAGTGGGTAGAAACGGGGACGGCGCCGGCCAAGATGCCCCTGATGCAGTAGGTGAAATCCCGGTGCTGGCGGTGATACCTCACAGCGCCAAAGAGTGCGCTGAGGCGGAAACGCGGGGTACGCCAGTCGTCCTCGCCTTCCCCGATACCCCCATCGCCCAGGCGTTCCATAAGCTCGCTGATAAACTGCTAGCTGAGAAGGAATAAGGGACTTGGGCAGGAAAAGCCATGGAAGGGAAAAAAGCCACCAAGAAAGCTTCCTCCACCAAGCCGGCCGCTCCAGACCTCGGCGAGATGCTGCTTGAGGCTCAGCTCATCACTCCCAAGCAGCTGGAGCAGGCCCAGGAACTAGCCCAAAGACAGGGACGGCGGTTGCGTGACGTTCTGGTTGAGCAGGGCTTTGTCAAATCCGAGGACCTGGTGGCGGTGCTGAGCGTGCAGATGAACGTCCCCTTCATCGACCTCAAACGCCACACCCTTCAGCCTGAGGCGCTGAAATTGGTCAAAGAATGGACGGCGCGCAAATATAATCTAGTGCCGCTGGATATCGTTGAGGATGAGCTGGTAGTGGTCATGGCCGACCCGCAGGACATCCAGGCGATAAATGAGGTGGTGGCGCAATCAGGATATCGGGTTCGGCCCACGATTGGCATCCCGGAGGATATCTGCGAGGCGATCGACCTGAACTATCAGACGGTGGGTGAAATCGAGCAGGAGATCAAGCGGCTTTCCCTCCCCACCGCCAAGGCCGAACCGCGGGAGGGAGAGATCGCGCTTGACATCGTGGAAGGCGCCCCGATAGTCAGGGTCGTTGACCTGCTCATCCAGCAGGCGATACGAGGGCGAGCCTCAGATATACACATTGAGCCCCAGAAGGACCGGCTGCGGGTTCGCTACCGCATTGATGGCGTCCTGCATGACTTCATGCCCCTACCACTTGAGATTCACCCCGCCCTGGTCTCCCGGATCAAAATCCTCGCCGGCATGAACATCGCCGAGCGGAGGCTGCCTCAGGATGGCCAACTCTCCTTCAGCGCCGATGGACGGGAGGTGGACATCCGCGCCGCCACCAGCGAGACCGCCTACGGCGAAATGGTAGTGCTCCGCATTCTGGATAAATCGCGCTTCATCCTTGACCTCACCCAGCTAGGTATGCTACCCGAGGCCCTGCAGAGATACCAGAAGCTGCTCACTAGCCCACATGGGCTCATCCTGGTGGCTGGCCCCACCGGCGCCGGCAAAACCACCACGCTCTACGCTTCACTCAATGAGCTGGACCGCAAGGGGAAAAACATCGTCACCATTGAAGAGCCGATAGAATACTACTTTGATGACATCAATCAAATTCAGGTCAATTACAAAGCCGGTATTACCTTTGCCAGTGGCCTGAAGGCGATAATGCGCCTTGACCCGGATATCATCCTGGTGGGCGAGATGCGCGATGCCGATACCGCCAGCACCGGGATTCAAGCGGCCCTCACCGGACATTTGGTGCTCTCCTCAATCCACGGCAACGATGCCGCAGCGGTATTTCTGAGACTAGCCAATCTGGGGGTTGACCCATTTCTTATGTCCTCTGCCATCCTGGGCGTGGTTGCTCAGCGGATGGTAAGGCGCATCTGCCCGCACTGCCGCGCCCTTGGCGAAATCCCCCCAGAACAGCGCCTCGCCTATGAGGAGGAGATGGGCGAGCCACGGGAGAAATTCTATTACGGCGCTGGCTGCAATTTCTGCTCCCAGACCGGCTACCTGGGCCGGACCGGGGTTTTTGAGCTCCTGGTGATGAGTGACCAAATCAGGCAGATGCTGCTCAGCGGCGCTAGCACCACCGAGATCAGAGAGCAAGCGATCAAGGAAGGTATGGTCACCATGCTGCGCGACGGCATGCTGAAGGTGAAGGAGGGCATCACCACGCCCAGTGAAGTGCTGTACAACGTCTTTTCCTTGAGATAGGCAAGGAATCGCACCCAAACAAAGGCTAGCTATGGCTTATAAATACATTGCCTACACGCCGCAGAAAAAGCTGGTCAAAGGGACGCTGCCCGTCGCCCAGCAGGCAGCCGCGGTGGAGGCGCTGGAGCAGGCGGGGCTGCAGATACTGAGCCTGAAAGAAGTGAAGGAGTGGCCCCTAAAACGGTGGCTCCCGCCGCTGTTTGCCGTGCGCGCCCAAGACGTTATCCTCTTCTCCCGCCAACTGGCGATGATGCTGGAGAGGGGCACCAGTTTCCTGGCGGCGCTACAGCTGGCCAGAGAGCAGGTCTCCGGCCGGGCACTGAGAAAGGTGCTGTGTGAGGTCATCAGCGATGTTGAGACCGGCATCACTTTCTCCGAGGCCGTGGCCAGACACCCCCGGGCTTTTTCGGCCGCCTACAGCCGGATGGTGCGCGTTGGGGAGAAAACGGGCAAGCTGGAAACCATCCTCCGCCAGATCGCCGACTATATGGAGCATGATGAGACCACCAAGAAGAGAGTCAAATCAGCCGTCACCTACCCCTTCTTTGTGGTGATGCTGGGCATTATCACCGCCGTCATCCTAGTCATGGCAGTGATACCCCCGCTCACCCACATCTTTGCCGAATTCAATACGGCGCTTCCCTGGCCCACCAGGCTCATTCTAGCCATCTCCAGGTTTATCCAGAGCTACAAGTTCTATCTTCTGGGCACCAGCTCATCCCTCGTCCTACTCGTCATTTGGTATGTGCAGCGCCCTTCCGGACGCTACCTTCTGGAAAGGCTGCTAATGAAAATCCCCCAGCTTGGCCGCATCATCCTGGTGCGCACCATAGCTCACTTCAGCCGCATCACCTCAGTCCTCATCGGCGCCGGACTGCCGCTCGTGGAAGTGATACCTCTGGCCAGGCAGACCGTCACCAGCGAGGTGCTCCGCAGGGAGCTGGATAAAATGCCCAGCTGTCTGCTTCAGGGACAGAGCCTGTCGCAGGCGATGAGCTCAAGCAAATTGTTCCCAGGCATGGTCAATCAGCTGGTACGCCTCGGTGAAGAGACGAACACCCTGGAGAAGAGCTTCAGCACCCTAGCGGACCACTATGACTTTGAATTCAATCAGGCGATGAACATTTTCATATCCATGCTTGAGCCGCTGCTGGTCCTATTCGTTGGCCTACTCGTCGGCTTTATCGCCCTAGCCGCCATGATGCCGATTTACTCCATCTACGATGTCATGGGGTAGCCAACCCCCTTGTGCTGCTCGGCAGCCTCCCCGAGGCTGCAGTAGAACGATGAAAAACAAAGTGACCATCCCACTCAAGAGCATGGGCAAGAGACTTGCCTCCCTCACCACCAAACAGCGGGGCATAGGGCTGGCGGAGGTTCTCGTCGCTCTGGCGCTCATTGGGATAGCCGTGGTTGCCTTTCTGAGCAGCCTCTACACCGGCGCCAGAACGGTGAACATCATCTATGAGCGAGTCACCGCGGAAAATCTCGCCCGCTCACAACTAGAGTACATTAAAAGCCAGAGCTACATCACCGCACCCACTAGCTATCAAGCGTTATCTTCCCTACCGCCTGGCTTTACCATCACCACCCAGGCATCAGCCATCGAGGGGCGAGATGACAACATCCAGAAAATCACGGTAACCGTGTCCCGGAACGGGAAAACCCTGCTCACTCTGGAAGACTTCAAGGTGAACCGATGAAGATAAGCGCTGAGAAGGGAATGACGCTGGTTGAGCTGCTGGTGGCTATCACCATCACCGCGGTGATTGTGGGCGGGCTCAGCGCGGCAATCTATTTCATCGTGGCCACCACCGAGCGCGGCAGCGCTGAGGCGAGCGCGCTGCACAACCTCCAGAAGGCGGCCTACTGGATCAGCTTAGATGCCCAGATGGCGGCGACCACAGACATCCCCGATGGCGGCCAGGCGGAGAGCATCACCCTGAGCTGGATTGATAGTGAGGGCAATAGCTACACCAGCAGCTACAGTCTATCTGATTCCAACCTGCTGCGCCAATACAATAGCACGGTGAGCACGGTGGCGCGGGGTATCTCGATGGTCAGGTTTGCCATCTCAGGAAATACCCTTACCTTTTACCTTGAATCAACCGCCGCCGGGCGCTGGCCGGTAAAGCGGTCAATGACTGGCCAAGTTTACCTCCGCCCTGAGACTGGGGGATAGTGAAATGAACAGGCGGCTGTGGCCGAGTAGAAAGAAGCGGGAAGAGGGGCAGGCACTGCCCCTGGCGCTCATCACGCTGGCGCTGGGCTCACTGCTCATCGGTAGTTTCTTGAATAGTGCCAGCACCAATCTTCTGGCAAGCGAGGTCTTCCAAGAAAAGCTGCCAGCACGTTATGCTGCTGACGCCGCCATTGAAGATGCCATTTGGAATCTGAGGTATGGTGACCTTACCTCCCTCACCGAACCGGAGGACAGTGCCAGCTACTCGCTCCCTGAGACGGTGAATGGATTTACTCCCCGCGTCACCGTTACCAGGCTGGAGCCCATACCCAACCTCACCCTGGCCACGGATAACTTTGAAAGCAACAGCTGGTCCGGTGGCTCTGGATGGCTTGGCAGCTGGTACCACGAAGGCGATGCCAAGATCAAAAAGGGCGGCGGCCCCTATGAGGGGAAATATCACCTTCGGCTGCGCCGCGACACTGGGCGCGTAGAGCGAGGGGTGGACCTCCTCGGGGAGAGCAATGTTTACTTCATCTTCCGCGCCAAGGCCAAGTCCTTCCAGGCAAGCGATACCGCCGAGTGCCTGGTGAGCTCAGACAGCGAGAACTGGACTACTTTAAGAACCTGGGTGGACGGTGAAGATGACGATACCTATCACTACTACCAGCTCAATCTCTCATCCTACACCACCGAGGGGCAGTTATGGATCGCCTTTGCCTCGCACATGCAAAAGAAGGCGGAATTTTACCTTGATGACCTGCGCATCGTGGTCATCAACCGCCCCATTGACTATGAGATCGTTACCACCGTCGGCGAGGTAACCATCAGGGCGGGAGTGGCCATTTCCGGAGAGGCGCGCCCGGTCGTTTCCTGGGTGATCGAATGATGACCACCAAGAGAGGAAGCAAAAAGACATGTTTTCCCGAGATATCATTACCCTCAACATAGAGACGACGCTGGCCAGGCTCCTCAGCCTGCGCCGGGGAATGGTGACACACTGGGGGGAGAAAGCTTTCCCGCCGGGCGCGGTGAAGGATGCCCAGATTATGGACGCTGAGGCGGTGGCCATGACCCTTGATGCGCTCTTTACCTCGGCTGGTTTAAGCCGCAAGGGGGTATTGGTCAGCGTTTCTGGCTTCCGCTCGCTCGCCCGGATGATGACGCTGCCCAAAGTAAGTGGAGACCTGCTCAAGGAGGCGGTTTTCTGGGCAGCCAAGAGGGAAATGTCAGTGCCTGTGGAGGAGTTTCACCTCTCCTGGCAGATTATTAGCCGCCAAGACACCGAGCAGAACGTATTCCTCATCGGCACCCCACAGCAGATGGTAACCCCGCTATTCCATGCCCTAAAGCTGGCCGCCATCAAACCTCGCCTGGTGGAGCTCAAGCCTCTTTCTCTGGCACGGCTGATAAATCAAACTGAGGCGATAGCCGTTGACCTAGAGGAGGAAAGCACCACCACCGTCCTCATCGCCAGCGCAATCCCCGAAGTCATGCACACGGTACTAGTCAAGAATAATGATGACCTGCTTTTTGAGGAAAGAGCGGAGATGGCCGCCGCTGACCTGGCAAGAGCCATTGGCTTCTATAATCATGCCCACCCCCAGCGAGGGCTCGGCGCAGAAACCACCGTATTCCTCACCGGCTCCCTGATGAGCCACCCCAAGGCGCTCAGAGTGATGCAGCAGGTAATGGGCCGCCCCGTAGAGACGCCGGCTTTTGGGATAAAACATGATGCTCGTTTTCCCGCCCTCAAATATGCAGTGAATATGGGGCTTGCCCAGCACGCCCTGCCAGCGAAAAAACAAGGGGTAGTGCCCAAACTTACCCTCACCTCTGACCAGTCCTGATGACACCAGCCTCCGGGTTCTCATCACCCTCCTCAGTAAGCGCCAAACGGGATAAGCCTTGCTGACTCGTCTGCGGTATTACCATTCCCCAATTAGAATGATAAACATAGGGTAAAATATCCCCCCAAAATGGGTATTATCCCCCATTGCTAATAGGTACTCTTATCCGATAGACTATTATAGGTTTTTATAGATTTTTGCAGATTTATGCAGTTTCAGCCAGTCTCGGTGAGCGGGGGAGAAACTAGTCAGTCTTACTTTTTGGCTAAAAAGTACCTATGAAAGGACGTTTTTTGCCCGAGGAACCTTTGATCAGCATCAGTGAAGCCAGCCAAATGCTGGGGGTTAGTGAGGTGACCCTCCGTCAATGGACCGATGAGGGGAAGATAAAGGCCTTCATCACGCCCGGTGGGCATCGCCGTTATTCCAGGGCAGAGCTGAAGAAATTCCTGGGCTCGCACCCCAAGGTGCTTGGCATAAAGGACTTGGTGGCCAAGCTAGAGGAAACCGCCCAGCAGCATCGGGAAATCGCCCGCGCCTCACTGAAAAACGCGCTATGGTACCACAAGCTCAACGCCGAGGCGCAGGAGCATCTGGCCGAGCTTGGCCGGCGCCTGCTCAGCCTGATCATCAAATATATTACCGAACCCTCCAAGCGAGAGGAGGTGGTTCAGCTTATCCGCGATATCGGACATGAGCACGGGGAAATGCTGGCCAAGCTGGAACTGCCGCTCACCGATTCCGTGGAGGCTTTTCTACTACACCGCAGCCCGATTTTGAACGCGACCACGCAACTGATGAAGAGGAGAGAAATCCTCACCGGGCGCGTGGTTGAGGCGATATCGCTGGTGGCTCAGGTTCTGGATGAAGCTCTAGTGGCCCTGGTGGCCGCACACCAGCAGCACGCGGTGAGATTGAGAGAAGAGGAATGGAAGGAGGAAACACCGGGTGATATCAGTGACGCGCTTGCTCTGTGACGCTGCCGGCCCGGGGGATCACCTCCGCTATGAGCAGAGACCATCCCCCAAGCCGGTGGTAGTCTGGAACTGCACCCGCAAATGCAACCTGAGCTGCGTCCACTGCTACGCCAGCGCCGATAGCTGCACCTCCCCGGGGGAGATGGACACCGCCGCAGGGGAGGCCTTCATCCGTGACCTGGCCGATTTTGGCGTGCCGGTCATCCTCTTCTCCGGAGGCGAGCCGCTGCTCAGAAAGGACCTATTCTCGCTGGCAAACCTGGCGCGGGAACTGGGAATAAGGGTGGCCCTTTCCACCAATGGCACGCTCATCACCGAGGAGGTGGCCAAGGAGATAGAGAAGGTCGGCTTCGCCGAGGTGGGCATCAGCCTGGATGGCATTGGCGCCAACAATGACCGCTTCCGTGGCCGGAACGGTGCCTTTGCCGCTGCCCTTGCCGGCATCAGGAACTGCATCGCCCTAGGCTTAAGAGTATCGCTGCGGCTGACCATAACCCGCTTCAACTATCAGGAGATTCCGGGCATTTTCCAGTTGGTAGAGGATGAAGGCATTGAGCGTGTCTGCTTCTATCACCTGGCTTATTCGGGGCGGGGTGGCAGCCTGCGGGAGGAGGACATCGACCACGCCCAGACCAGGGCGGTGGTAGACACCATTTGCCAACATACCTTGGACCTGTACCAGCGTGGTCTGCGCAAGGAGATCCTCACCGTGGGCAATCACGCTGACGGCGTTTACCTCTACCTCAAGCTGAAAGAGCAAGGCTCACCGCGCGCTGAGAGGGTTCTGGAGCTACTGCGGGAAAACGGCGGCAATAACTCAGGCATCAAGATAGGTGCCGTTGATGACCTGGGGAATGTCCATCCTGACCAGTTCTGGTGGCACTACTCGCTGGGCAACGTTATGGAGAGAAAGTTCGCCGATATCTGGATGGACACTTCCGAGCCATTGCTCAGGGGACTGAAGAATCGCAAAGGTTTGCTCAAGGGCCGCTGTGCCCGTTGTCAGTACCTTGACCTCTGCAACGGCAACCTGCGGGTGCGTGCCGAGGCGGTATTCGGTGACGTCTGGGCGGAAGACCCGGCCTGCTATCTAACTGATGAGGAGATTGGCATCAGCGCATGATGACACAAACGGCAAAACAGGGAGACTTGCTTTCTCCTAGGCTGCATCTAGTCGCCTGGGAGCTGACCCGCAATTGCAACCTTTTCTGCGCCCATTGCCGGGGTGAAGCGGCTCCTGGCCAATACCGTGGCGAGCTATCAACTGAGGAGTGTTTTCGCCTCATTGACCAGATTCTGGAAGTAGGCCGCCCCATCATCATCCTCACCGGTGGTGAGCCGCTGGTCCGCCCAGATGTCCTGGAGATAGCTAGGTATGCGGTAAACCAGGGGTTAAGGGTGGTCATGGGCACCAATGGTACCTTGATTACCGAGGAAATGGCGGCCAAGCTGAAAGAGGTGCCCATATCACGCCTCGGGATAAGCCTGGACTTCCCGGTGGCCGAGCTTCAGGACAATTTCCGTGGCCAGGCTGGCGCCTTTGACGCCGTCATGGCCGGCATCGCCAACGCCCGCCGCGCCGGGATTGAGGTTCAGCTGAACAGCACCATCACCAAGCTGAACGTAAATTACCTGGAAAAATTGCTTGAGTTAGCCCTTCAAGTTGGAGCGGTTGCCTTTCACCCCTTCCTGCTGGTACCAACCGGCCGGGGCAAGGGGCTGGAATCGGTGGAGCTAGCGCCTGAAGAGTATGAAAGGACGCTCAACTGGATCTATGATAAGCAGGTTGAGCTGGGAGATGGGATGTTCTTCAAGCCCACCGATGCCCCGCATTATCTACGCGTGATGAAGCAGCGGCAGAAGCAGGGGGCCGGGCCAGCGCCATCAGCAGGCCACCACCCGACTAATGCCATCACCCGGGGGTGTCTGGCAGGCATCGGCTTCTGCTTTATCTCCCATCAGGGGAAGGTGAAGGGGTGTGGCTACCTTGACCTGGAGGCCGGTGACATTAGGAAAGAGAGCTTTGCTCATATCTGGGCGAATTCACCCTTGTTCGGCAGGCTGAGAGACCTCTCCCTTCTCAAGGGAAAATGCGGTGACTGTGAATACAAAAAGATATGCGGCGGCTGCCGGGCAAGAGCCTATGAGGCTACCGGAGACTACCTTGAGGCTGAGCCGTACTGCGTCTACCAGCCGACTCTATCCGCGAAAGCCGGAGGCTAGTATGAAGCTAGATATAATTGACCGAAAACTGCTCAACCTGCTCCAAGCGGAGTTTCCGCTAGCGGCAAAGCCATATGATGCCTTGGGGCGGCGCCTGGGCATCGGTCAAGACGAAGTCACCAGCCGCATCGCCCGGCTAAAAGTTAAGGGACTCATTCGTCAGATTGGCCCAGTGTTTGATGCGGCAAGCCTCGGCTACAAGACCACGCTGGTGGCGATGAGAGTGGCCAAGACCAAACTTGATAGAGCCGCCCAACTCATCACGGAGCACCCGGGAGTCAGCCACGCCTATGAACGAGACCACTACTTCAACCTCTGGCTCACCTTGGCAGCTCCGGCCACAGCCGATATGGAGGCTGAACTGGAAAAGCTAGCTACTGCCACAGCGGCAGAAACCGCCTTCAGCCTACCAGCGCTGAGGTTATTCAAGCTGCGTGTCTACTTCAGCCTGGATGGAGATGGAGAGCCAGCGACGGACGCTGAGACACCTGGTGGTATCACCCCTCAGCAAGCTCAGCTCTCCACGGTAGAGAGACAGATAATCAACGAGCTGCAGCAGGACCTACCTCTGATTCCCCAGCCCTTCGCCGAAATGGCCTCCCGGCTGGGCATGGATGAGGAAACGTTTCTGGCCCGGTGCCAGGAGCTTCTCTCACGCGGCGTCATGCGGCGCTTCGGGGCCGCGCTCAACCACCGCCGGGCCGGTTTTGCCGCCAACGCCATGACCTGCTGGATAGCGCCGCCGGAGAAGGTAGCTAGCGCCGGCAGGAAGCTAGCCTCATTGCGGGAGGTGAGCCACTGCTACGAGAGGAAGACCAATCCCCTTTGGCGGTATAACCTTTTCGCCATGGCCCACGGTAAGACCAAAGAGGAGTGCCGGGAAGCCATGGCCAAGGTATCGGCGGAAATGGGCCTTGATGATTACGTTATGCTCTTCAGCACCAGGGAACTAAAGAAGACGAGGCTGAGATACCTAGTATGAAAAAAGACCAAGTGCCGAAATACTATCCAATTTTCCTGAACATCAGTGGGCGGAGGTGCGTGGTGGTTGGTGGGGGCGAGGTTGCCCTGCGCAAGGTGAGAACCCTGCTTGAGCACGGGGCGCAGGTTGAGGTCATCAGCCCTGAGCTCTGCTCCGAGCTAGCCCAACTTGCCCAGGGTGGGGAGATACGCGCCCACACCAGAGAGTACCAGGCGGGGGATTTGGAAAAGGCCTTTATCGCCATCGCCGCCACCGACCGCGCCGAGGTCAACCGAGAAATAGCCGCCACCGCCCATCGGGAAGGGGTTCTGGTCAATGTGGTGGACGATGCGGAGAGTTCCGATTTCATCGCCCCCTCATACCTGCACCGGGGTGAGGTTACCATTGCCATCTCCACCGCCGGCAGGAGCCCGGCTCTAGCTCGGAAAATCCGCACTAAACTAGAAGAGGAAGTGGGTGATGAGTATGCCCAGCTTGCCCGCCTCATCGCTGAGGTTCGCGCCGAGGTAAAACGGCAGGGGATAACGACCAGTGGTGATAAGTGGCAGGAAGCCCTGGACCTTGACCAGCTTCTTGACCTAGTGAAGAAGGGTGAGGAGGAGAAGGCCAAGAACGTCCTTCTCAGCAGTCTCAAGGCACTATCCCAAAAATCCCGAAGTGATAGATAGGATGAATATCTATTTAGTCGGCATAAATCACCGCACCGCGCCGGTGGCCGTCCGGGAGAAGGTGGCCATCAGGATAGAAGCGCTTGGAGAGGCCCTTGAGCTACTCCGCGCTTACGTCCCACACGGGGTGATCCTCTCCACCTGCAACCGCACTGAGGTTTACACCCTAACCAGCGAGGACGGCGGTGCTGGAGCGGCCAGCCTCAATTTCCTGCAAACTCACCTCGATATCCCAGATAAGACCCTGCGCCGCTATATCTATACTCTTGAGGGCCAGGCCGCAGTGGAGCACCTGTTCCGCATCGCCTGCGGGCTTGACTCCATGATCATCGGCGAATACGAAGTCTTGGGGCAGGTGAGTCAGGCGCTGGAGGCCGCCGAGAAGGCAAAGATGGTTAGTCTCCCCATCCGCCACCTCTTCCAGGAGGCCATCAGAACTGGGCGGCGGGTCCGTGAAGAAACCGCCATCAGCAAGAATGCCCTTTCCGTGAGCTCGGTGGCTGTGGAGCTGGCGGCCAAGACTATCGGGCATCTCCAGAACTGCAAGATGCTGGTCATCGGGGCCGGCGAGGCGGGAAGGCTGGCGGCAAAGGCAGCCAAAGATAGAGGCGTCTCCCAGATCACCGTGGTCAGCCGCACCCGGGCCAGAGCCTCAACGCTGGCGGCACAGCTGGGCGGCCGGCCGATCACCATCAATGAAATGGCGCAGGAGCTCAATACCTGTGACCTGGTGGTCGCCTGCGCTGGCGCCCCTCATCACCTACTGGGTGTCCAGCATATAGAAGAGGTGATGCGACATCGCCCCAAGCGCCCAATGGTGATAATTGATATCGCTGTCCCCCGGATCGTGGCGCCAGAGGTGGCGGAGATAAAAAATGTCTTTCTCTACAACATCGATGACCTCACCCAGATTTCAGAGCAAAACCGCAGACGGCGCCAGGGCGAGATGGAGAAAGCAGCCAAAATCATCGCCGCCGAGATGGCCGAATTCGCCGCCTGGTGGCAAACCCTTGAGACCAGGCCGGTGATAAGCGCCCTGATGAAGAAGGCTGAAGCCATACGCAGCACGCAACTAAGCAAAACGCTGAAGAAATTGCGCCCGCTGTCTGATGAGGAGCGAGAGAGCCTGGAAGCGATGACCAAGTCAATCGTCACCAAAATCCTCCAGGAGCCGATAAGTTACCTCAAAGAGAACGCTGGTAGCCATCAAGAGCTAGCCGAGATAGTAAGCAAGCTCTTCTCGCTGGATGGGAAACGCTGAAGATGAAGAGGAGAGTCACCATCGGGTCAAGGGGGAGCAGGCTCGCCCTGATTCAGGCCGAGCTAGTGGCAGCCGAGCTAAGGGAGATAGACCCAGGCCTGGAGATAGCCATCAGGCAAATAGTGACCAGAGGTGACCGCAACCCCCATCTTCAGCTTGACCGCATGGCTGGCATCGGCGTCTTCGTCAAGGAGCTGGAGGAGGCTTTGCTTAATGGCCAGATTGACCTGGCGGTGCACAGCCTCAAGGATATGCCCACCGAGCTTCCTCCCGGGCTGCGCCTCCTGGCGGCGGCGGAAAGGCTTGACCCCAGAGACGTGCTCATCTCCAGAGGGGGAAAACTAGCTGAACTTGCCCCCGGGGCAAGGATAGGCACCGGTAGCCTGAGGCGGGCCTCCCAGCTCAAGGCCTGCCGCCCTGACCTGGAGGCATGCAGCATCAGGGGGAATGTTGATACCCGCTTGCGCAAGGTCGCCGAGGGTGAATTCGCCGGGGTCATCCTGGCGGCAGCAGCGCTGAAACGCCTTGGCTGGGAGGAGAAGATAAGCGAATACCTGCCACTGGAGTATTTCCTGCCGGCGGTGGGCCAGGGGGCGCTGGGGATAGAGGCGCGCTCCGATGATGAAGAGATTGCCCAAATCGTCTCCCCCTTAAATCACCCGCCCACTTGGCAGAGCGTCACCGCCGAGCGTGCCTTGCTGCGCGCTCTGGGTGGCGGCTGCCGGGCGCCCATCGCCGCCCTGGGAACGGTAAACGGCGCCACCTTGAAACTGGAGGCGATGGTGGCCGATATGAGAGGAGAGAGGATAGTGCGCAGCGCTGAGGAAGGGAGTGCGGCCGAGCCAGAAAAGCTAGGGGTGAAGCTGGCGCAGAAGCTGCTCGCCTTGGGGGCAGCTGAATTTATCGCCGAGGCAAAACAGAGATGAACGCAGGTAAAGTATATCTCGTTGGCGCCGGGCCAGGTGACCCGGGCCTGATTTCGGCAAAAGGGCTTGAGTGCCTGAAAAAAGCGGACGTCATCATCTATGACCACCTGCTTGATACGTGCCTTCTTAACAGTGCACCCCCGGAGGCAGAGAGGATATACGTGGGCAAGCGGGCCGGGGAACACACCAAGCCCCAGGATGAGATAAACCAGCTGCTGGTGGCCAAGGCCAAAGAGGGCAAAACCGTGGTCAGGCTCAAAGGTGGCGACCCCTTTGTGCTGGGGCGGGGTGGCGAGGAGGCCGAGGTTTTGGCGCAGAATGGTATTCTGTTTGAGGTGGTGCCTGGGATAACCTCGGCGGTGGCGGTACCCGCCTATGCTGGCATCCCGGTCACCCACCGCCGGATGGCATCATCTTTTGCTGTCATTACTGGCCATGAAGATATAGCCAAAGACGGCTCCAGCATCAACTGGGCAAAGCTGGCCACCGGAGTGGACACCCTTATTTTCCTTATGGGGGTGAAAAACCTGCCAGAAATAGTGGCCAAGCTGCTGGAACACGGCAGACCGCCGACCACACCGGTGGCGGTGGTGAAAGACGGCACCAGGCCGGAGCAAGAGGTGGTCACCGCTCCCCTCAAGGATATCGTGGCCGAGGTGAGCAAGCACCGCCTCACTCCCCCAGCGGTTATCATCGTGGGGGAGGTGGTTCAGCTCAGGGAAAAACTACGCTGGTTTGACCGCCGTCCCCTCTTCGGCAAACGCATCCTGGTTACCCGGGCGCGCCATCAAGCAAGCGCCCTGTCTCAGCTTCTTGCCGAACGAGGCGCTCAAGTGATTGAGCTCCCCGCCATCACCATCCAGGCAGTAGCCGATAGTGGAGAACTGGACCGGGCCATTTCCAATCTGAAGGATTACCACTGGATAATTTTTACCAGCGCCAATGGGGTAGCCATTTTCTGGGAGCGTTTAGCCGTGCTGAAACTGGATAGCCGCATCTTAAGCAGCCTCAAGGTTGGTGCCATCGGGCCGGCCACCGCCGAAGCCCTGATGACAAAAGGCATAACGCCCGATTATGTCCCCGAAATTTACACGAGTGAGGGCATCATCGCCGGGCTGAAAGACCAAGATATCGCCGGACAGCGGGTTTTGCTGCCCCGGGCGGAGATAGCAGATAAGGAACTCACCCAGGGGCTCAAGCAGCTCGGCGCTCTCGTGGATGAGATAGCCATCTACCGGACGGTTCCAGACAAGGAGGCCATCGCCCAAGCCAAAGAGATGCTGCTTTCGGGCCAAATTGACGTCATCACCTTCACCAGTTCGTCAACCGTATCCAACCTGGTGGCAGCATTTTCCGGAGAGCCACTAGCGAGGATAAACCGCGCCATAGTTGCCTGCATCGGCCCCAAAACAGCGCAAACCGCCAAGCGCGCTGGATTAGAGGTGGCCATAATGGCCAAGGAGCAGACCATCCCTGGCTTAGTCGCCGCCATAGAAGAATACTTCCAAAAGGAGCTTTAAAATGGCAATCTTTCCGCAACTACGCCTGCGTCGCCTGCGCCAGTCAGAGCCACTGAGGGCGCTCGTCCGGGAGACCCAGCTTGAGGCCGGTGACCTCATTTACCCCATGTTCGTCGTGGAGGGGAGAAAGCTCAAACAGGAGATAACTTCAATGCCGGGGGTCTTCCGTTACTCGCCAGACCTGCTGCCACCGGAGGTAAAAGAGGTAGCCAACCTCAAGATTCCCGCCGTTCTCCTCTTCGGCATACCAGAACACAAGGATGAAACCGGCTCCTCCGCCTATCATCCCCAAGGGGTTATCCAGCAGGCAATACGCGCTATCAAGGACGCGGTGCCCGAGCTTCTGGTAATCACCGATGTCTGCCTCTGTGAGTACACAAGCCACGGTCACTGCGGCATCGTGGTCAATGGCACCGTTGACAACGATAAGACACTGCCCCTGCTAGCCAAAATGGCCCTATCTCATGCCGAAGCCGGCGCTGATATTGTCGCCCCCTCCGATATGATGGATGGCCGGGTGAAGGTAGTCCGGGAGGCGCTTGACCAACAAGGCTACCAGCACATTCCCATCATCTCCTACGCCGCCAAGTACGCTTCCGCCTTCTATGGCCCATTCCGAGAGGCCGCCGAGTCAATCCCCCAGTTTGGCGACCGCCGCGCCTATCAGATGGACCCACCAAACGTCAGGGAAGCGCTGCGGGAGGTGGCCGAGGACATCGCTGAGGGCGCGGATATCATCATGGTCAAACCAGCTCTAGCCTATCTGGACGTGATACGGCGGGTACGTGACGCCTTCGATTACCCTCTCGCCGCCTACAATGTCAGCGGGGAGTATGCCATGGTGAAGGCCGCCGCCCAGCGAGGCTGGCTTGACGAGAAGAAAGTGGTGCTGGAGACCCTCACCGCCATCAAGCGGGCCGGGGCTGATATCATTCTCACCTATCACGCCAAGGACGTCTCCCGGTGGCTAGAGACAAGGTAAGGAGGTGCTCATGAATCTAGAGCGTTCCCAGAAACTCTTTGAGGAAGCCCAAAAATACCTGCCGGGCGGGGTTGATAGCCCGGTGCGCGCCTTCAAAGCGGTGGGGGGAACCCCTCCCTTCATCGCCAGAGGACAGGGCTCCAGAATATATGATGAGGACGGCAACGAGTTCATTGACTACGTCTGTTCCTGGGGGCCCCTGATTTTGGGGCATGCTCATCCCGAGGTGGTCGGCGCCTTGAAACAGGTGGCGGAGCGGGGTACCAGCTTCGGTGCCCCCACTGAACTTGAGGTAACCCTGGCCAAAATGATCTCCTCCGCCATACCATCGATGGAGATGGTGCGGTTTGTTAACTCGGGCACCGAAGCCACTATGACGGCGCTGCGCCTGGCACGGGCCTTTACCGGCAGAGATAAGGTGGTCAAATTCGCCGGTGGCTATCACGGCCACGCCGATGGCTTGCTGGTAAAAGGAGGTTCAGGGCTGGCCACGCTAAGTTTGCCCGGCTCCCCCGGTGTCCCCCCGAGCTACGCCCAAAACACCCTGGTGGCACCCTATAACCACACCGAGGCCGTGGCCGGGCTCTTTGAGCGCTACCCTGAAGAGATCGCCGCGGTCATCGTGGAGCCGGTAGCCGCCAATATGGGGGTGGTGCCTCCCCAGCCTGATTTTCTGCCCAGCCTGCGTAAACTTACCAGCGAATCTGGAGCTCTCCTCATCTTTGATGAAGTCATCACTGGCTTTCGGGTCGCCTACGGAGGAGCTCAGGCTATCTATGATGTCACTCCTGACCTCACTTGCCTGGGCAAGATCATCGGCGGTGGTCTGCCGGTGGGGGCCTATGGTGGCCGGCGAGAGATTATGGAGATGATGGCACCCTCTGGACCAGTCTATCAGGCGGGGACATTATCCGGGAACCCTTTGGCCATGACCGCGGGAATAGAGACCCTCAAAATTTTGCGCCAGCCCGGAGTCTATAAAAAACTGGAAAGGGCCACCTCCCACCTGGAAGAGGGCATCAGGGAAGCTATCTCCTCCTTGAATCTCAAGCTGAACGTTTCCCGCTTTGCCTCGCTGCTCACCATCTTTTTCACAGACCGCCCAGCACTAGATTATGACTCAGTCTCGGGAGCGGACACGGCGCTCTTCGGGCGGTTCTTCCAGCTGCTGCTCTCCGAAGGGATATACTGGCCGCCCTCGCAGTTTGAGGCCGCCTTCGTCTCGCTAGCGCACAGCGATGAAGATATCCAGAGGACGGTGGAGGCGATCGGCAGGGCGCTCAAGCAGCTGCAAAGTTGAGGGAAAGTGGCCGGTTAGGTTACTGGCAAAGCTTTATCACGTTTGACCTGCTCCCACAGCCGGCAGAAGGCGCACACCTCAGTGGTGGTCGGTTGACCACAGCGGGCGCACTCGCGCAGCTCCACCGGCGGCGAGGCCGCGGCAAAGGAGCTCCCCTTCTCCAGAAAGCCAAAGTAAAAGTGGTGCTTGGTGCCTGGCGAATCCGCCTCAAGCTGGTTGAGCACCTCCTTGTACCTCAAGGTCGCCGCGCCCGCGGCCAGCGGACACTCATCCACCAGCCAGTCCACCCCTCTGAGAAGGCCATAGGCAGCTATCTCCCGCTCGGTGAGGCGGAAAAGTGGCTTCACCCGGCGTAGTAGCTTTGGATGGGTGCTGGGCAGCACCGGGCTCTGCCGGAGAAGGTAGCCGCTCTGCCAGCGCAGGAGGTTGCCCAGAAGGGCAGCTGCCTCATCATCCAGGTTATGGCCGGTAACCAAGACGTTGAAGCCGCGCTCCAGCGCCACCTTATTGAGGAGATATCTTTTGATGAGGCCGCAGGCGGAGCAGGCGCTGCGCGCCGTGCGCTTGGCCACCTGGGGAATACCATAGCCGTATTCCTCAGCCACCCCAATCGTTATCAGCTTAACCCCCCGGCTCTCGGCAAAGGCAGCCGCCTTTTCCTGGGAGTTGACAGAATACTCACCAATACCCAAGTTCAGGTGCAGCCCGTCTGCCCGGTAGCCCATGTCAAGCAGCACCTGCCACAAGGTGAGGCTGTCCTTGCCCCCAGACACGGCGATGACAGGCCGGTCATCCGTGCCCAGCATGTCATGCTTCTTTATGGCACGGGCAACCTGGCGCTGGAAATACTGCTGGTAGCAATCGGCACAGAAGGCAGTATTGCTGCGCTTGACGTCAACGCAGGCCTGCCCGCCACAAACACGGCAGCGCAAAGTTTAGCCTCCTGATATCACCGGTATTATCTCCACCTCATCCTCCTCACTCAGCCTGACGTCTGGGGTAACCAGCCCGCCGTTGCGCAGTACCAGCACCGTCTCCTGGCTGTAACCCAACCGGCGGAGGAGCTCAAGCACGCTGCAGCTCCCCTCCACATCAACCGTGCTCTTTTTTTGTCTTATGTAAACTTTCATCCTCGCCCCACCTGAACAGGTTAAAGAGATCTAGCCATCTATTATCTTACCAGAAATCGCCTTCACTTGCACCCAATCAAAACGGGCTCACCAGCAATTTGTCATTCCCGATGAGCCCGCAGCGCTATTTCCACTAGAACATTCTAGGAAGAGCCCGCTCCCCTGTCAAGGCTGCCCAGCCATGGTCTGGCCAGGGTGGGCCCTTGAGAGAGAACAAGAGACCCCCTATCAGCTCCCCAATCCTGGCTAGGGAAATAAAGCACAGAGCCAGCACTCAAGCTTCTTCGAGCTTACCGCTTTCTCGATGCGGTGGAACCAAGACTATAGGTATCGGGCGATCAGCATAGTAGCTAGGGCAATGAGTACGAACGCCAGGTTGAGACGACTGAGGAAGTCAACCCGTGCCGAGAGCCGCTGGAGCTCTTGGCTCTCGCTGGGAGTGGGGGCACGCCCCTCAATGCTGCGCCCCAGTTTGTCCAGGCGCATTCCGGTCGGTGTTAGGAAACCAAAGCCCACCACCACCACGACCAGTGTCGCCACCGACCCAATGATTATGGCCCAGCCCCAGCCACTGACCAGCAGCGTACCCAGAGAGCCCCACCGCAAGATAAGCGTCATGGCCACACCAGTCAAGATGACAATGATAAAACTGATGCCATTGATGGGGGCCATTATCGGCACAATCGCCCGCATCACTGGCCCCTCGATGGCAGGGCCCAGGCGCTTCAGGCGAGGCTCCAGAATGGGGACGATGAATAGGTAGCTGCCCGCCAGGTATATGCCGAAGATGACGTGTATTATTCGCAGTGAGATGAGCAGGCTGTCCATAATCTAACCTCCTTTAAAAAGCATTTAGCACTAGTCTACGGAGCGCACCAGATTATTGTCCATAGGCTAAATTCCCCGTTTTTACCAATATTTAGTAAGCGCTAGCTACATGATTATGATGACTCCAGATACCAGAAAACCGCCACCAGCATACTCATCACTCCGGCTAAAAATGCTCTATCCACACCTATGATGGCTTACCTGAAGTGCGCAGCGCACGGCCAGCTAGTGTTTTTGCAAACAGCCACCTTCATGTGTTATGATTAGAATGTAGTTTCAGTTTAGGGCATTGCATACCTCACCTCCCCCAATTTCCCCCTGAGTATTGGATGACCCCGAACTCTAACTAAATCTCAAAGAGAGGAGGTCATCCAATGAGCTTTCAGGACAAGTCTCTCCAGTGCTCCGACTGTGGAGCCACCTTCACCTTCAGCGCTGAGGAGCAGGAGCTTTTCCAGTCCAGGGGCTACACCAATGAGCCCAAACGCTGCTCCCCGTGCCGTCAGGCAAGGAAGTCAGAGCGTTATGGAAATGGCAACTACGGGTACGGCGCCAGACGCCAGATGTTCCCCGCAGTATGCGCCGAGTGTGGTCAAGACACTGAAGTGCCCTTTGAACCTCGCGGGGA